>JAPPKG010000477.1:0-8454 GCA_026914085.1 Caldilineaceae bacterium
TGCACGTAGTTGTACAGGCAATGAGTCTTAGGCACCTCCATAACCCTATAAGATAACCCTCCTGTAGGGGCAGGCCTTGTGCCTGCCCACCCCCCATACGCGCCACCCTCTCCACCCCTCCTTCAACCTCCGGCAGGAACAGGCCTCGTACCTGCTCCATCTCGCTCCAAAACTGGGCTGCACACCCCTTAACCCTCGCCATTTTGACACCCGCTGCTATCTCTTCTATAATCCGTCGCGGTTCAGAACCGAAATCACTGAAACGGGAAAGCAAAAGAGATGGCTGAAGTTCAACAGTTACGCAGGGGCAACATCTACGAAGAAGACAGTCAACTGTGGCGGGTACTCGATTTCCAGCACATCAAAATGGCCCGCGGCGGCGCAACCATTCGGCTCAAGGTACGCAACCTCCGCTCTGGCGCCACCATCGAAAAAACCTATAACAGCGGCGCTCGCGTTGACGACATCCGTCTCGATTCACGCGACGTCGAATACCTCTATACCGATGGCGATCTCTACCACTTCATGGACACCGAAACCTTCGAACAGGTTGCTCTGGCCAAAGACGCGTTGGAAGAAATCGTCCAATTCCTCAAAGACAATACCGTCGTCGAATTGGAATCCTTCGAAGGTGAGCCGATCAGTGTCAACCTGCCGACGACGATCGATCTTGAAGTTGTGTGGGCAGAAATGGCTGTCGCCGGAGATACCGCCAACACCCCGACCAAAGAAGTGGAGTTGGAAACCGGCTTTAGGCTGAACGTGCCCATGTTCGTCAAAGAAGGCGACACCGTTCGCATCGACACTCGCGACGGGCGCTACGTTACACGCGTGCAATAAAGACCGCATTGCGCGGGCCGTCAGATTTGCCCCACTGACGGACGGTACGCTATAGTGTGGAGACCGTTTGCCGTTGTAGCTCAGTCGGTAGAGCGACGCTCTCGTAAAGCGTAGGTCGTCGGTTCGAGTCCGACCAACGGCTCAAACAAAAAAGCCCCGCCGCCAGGCGGGGCTTTCCTCTCTTCCTTATCTCCCTACTACTTTTCCGGGCGCACACCGGCCATCAGCAGCCCCAACTCCTCCGCGCTCGCCTCGCTTCGGTCCAGGACATCCATAATCTGCCCTTCAAAGATCACAGCGATTCGGTCGCAAAGTGCCAGCAGTTCATCCAGGTCTTCCGAAATCAGCAGCGTGGCCATTCCCGTGTCCCGCTGTTCCAGCAGCTGCTGATATATATATTCGATCGCGCCGATGTCGATGCCCCGAGTCGGTTGGGCGGCAACCAACACCTTGGGCCGCCGCGAGAGCTCGCGTGCCAGGATCAACCGCTGGATGTTTCCGCCCGAAAGGTTTCTGGTCATCGTACGTATATCCGGCGTCTTTATATAGAAATCCTGTATCATCTGCCGGCTGTAACGAGCAATATAATCAAATGCCAAAAAGATACCGTTGCTGAATTTATCACTTGTATGTTCTTGCAACACGAGATTCTCTGATACGGCAAAATCGCGCACGATCCCATCGTGCATCCGCTCTTCAGGTATGTAAGCCAGCCCGCTCTCTGTACGCCGCGCCGTCGTCCAATCGGTAACCGGTGTGCCGTCCATCTCCACACTCCCGCCGCTGATCGGGCGCAGACCCGCTATGACTTCCGCAAGCTCCCTCTGCCCATTGCCGCTGATACCCGCCACCCCCAGAATCTCTCCGGACTGGACCGAAAGAGATACACCGCGCAGAGCCGGTTGCCCCGTTACGTCATGCGCTTGGACATCCTCTAGACGCAACCGCACTTCGCCCGCATCCATCTCTTCCTCGCGCGTCCTCTCCAGCATGACGTCGCGCCCCACCATCATGCGCGCCAACTCCTGACGGGTCATCTCCTCAGTCGGAACCGTCCCGACTAGCCGCCCTGACCGCAGAACCGTAATGCGATCACTGATCGCCAGGACCTCCTGCAGCTTATGGCTGATCAATACCAGGCTGTACCCGTTGTCCTTCATGTAACCTAGCGTGACGAAGAGTTCATCGACCTCCTGCGGCGTCAGCACCGCCGTCGGCTCATCCAAAATCAACAACGCCGCGCCGCGGTAAAGGGCCTTCATAATCTCGACCCGCTGCCTTTCGCCGACTGAGAGCGTCCAGACGGGCGCCCGCGGGTCGATCTGCAACCCGTACGCCTCACTCAGTTCGCGAATGCCCTCCTCAACACGGTCCAGATCCAGAAGCGGCTCCCTGCTGGACTTGAGCCCCAATGCCACATTCTCAGTGACGGTCAGCGTATCCACCAGCATAAAGTGCTGATGGATCATGCCTATGCCCTGGCGGATCGCGTCAGTAGGCGAATGAATTGTCACCTCGGCGCCGTCGCGCAGGATCCGCCCCTCCTCGGGCTGATACAGACCGTATAGAATCCTCATCAGTGTGGACTTGCCCGCGCCGTTCTCCCCCAGCAGCGCATGCAGTTCCCCCCTGCGCACGTCAAAATCCACGTGATCGCAGGCCAGGACACCCGGAAACCGCTTGACGATTCCGTACATCTGCACATACGGCGCGTTCAAGCGGAAGTTTACCGCTCGATGCCCGCCCGAGGGTCTGGCAATACCGTAGACAATCTGATCTTCAATCCCGCGTCGACCGGTCAACATGAAAAACTGTCCTTACACCACAGCAACCTTTAGCAGCAGGCTACCCCTTCCCTCACTATTCGTCGTCTTCCAGCAATACCGGATCGACAACGCCGCTCTTGATGTCTTCGATCGCGGCGCGGGCAGCCTCTTTCACCTCATCGGCGATCTGAATATTTTCGTTGAATTCCAAACGTAACCCGTCGTTGGCAAATGTGAGTTTGTAAGCCGTGCCGCCCAGCTCCCCTGCTTCGATCTTGGCAATCATATCCGTTATCACGTTGGCCCAGTTGTATATCTGATTGGTAACCACAACGTCCGGGCCCAGAGATATCTGATCACTCTGCGTGCCCAGCCAGGCAACCCCGTTCTCGTTGGCCACGCCGATCGCCCCGACTACCTGCTGTGCCGACCCGGTCAACACGTCGGCGCCGGCCTGAATGTGGACGTGCGCAGCCTCAGCCGCCAGCGTCGTGTCGCTGAATGAGCCTGTATAGCTAATGTTTACCTGTGCATCAGGTTTGACATCTGTAACACCTCTTACAAACCCGTCTATATACAGTTTGGCGTCACCCGCTACAGGACCAATCACACCTATCACGTCGTTCTCCGATAGCATCGCAGCCACAACGCCGTTGACATACCCACCCTCGTTGGCGACCGCCCCGTAGGCGAACACGTTCTCGATTCCCCGCTCCGCCCCCGTATCCGACGACGTGCCCCAGGCAAAACTGGTCTCCGTAAAATCGCTGGCCACCTCAAACACCGAATTGCCGTACTGTGCGCCGTGAGCGATCACCAGGTCGTATCCTTCAGCCGCATAATCCCGAATCGCCGCCGACGCATCGGTCACCCGGAACATCCCTTCCGAATACGCGATCCTCAGTGCATCCTCCCCGCCCATCTCAGCTTGAACTGCAGTCAGAGAGTCGTACATCGACTGGCTCCAGGCGATATCCGTCGTGCTGCTTGGCATGACAATCGCAACGCGAAAGGGAGCTCCTGCCGCGTCAACCTCGTCATCCTGGTTCGATCGACCGCACCCGGCGAGAAGCAGTAAGAAGATCAATAATGATATTCTGATTCGTCTTAGCATGATTCCCTCTCTATGGTTAGGAATCCATGGCTACGTTTTCGCACATGTTACTCACCGCGCTCATACGACCTGGCCAGAGCTGCCGGCCTCTGAATCTGCCGTGCTGTGAAGGCAAGCACCACGATTGTCATAACGTACGGCAGCATTACAGCTACTTCTGATGGGACCGGAATGTTTAACGCTTGGACCCATAGCTGCAATGAATTGACCAAGCTGAATAGTAGTGCACCTCCCAGTACACCCACCGTACGCCAACTGCCAAAGTAAACCAGTGCAACCGCAATAAAACCAAGCCCGTTAGTCATGTTTTCCTGAAACACGTTCTGCAGACCTATGCTGAGGGACGCCCCCGCCACCGCAGCCAGGGCGCCGCCGATCATCAGCGTCGTATAGCGCACACCGTTCACGCTCACACCCAGCGTGTCGGCTGCCTCCGGGTTGTGCCCGACCGCCCGGATCTTCAAGCCCAGTGTCGTCCGGTTGATGACGAACCAGGAAACCGGCACCATCAGATAGGCGAGATAAACCAACGCATTATGATTGAACAGGATGTGCCCGATTCCCGGAATTTCGGCAAGCAGTGGGATGGGCAGCTGTCGAAACCCGCTGACCCCTTCCACCGAACCGATCAGAGTCTTAAAAAGCAGGCTGCTCAATCCCAGACCGAAAAGATAAAGGCCGATGCCGCTGATACCTTGCAGCGACTGCATCGTCACGCTGACAAAGGCCTTCAATAACCCCATCATTACGCCAATTGCAATCGCTGCCAGCACACCCACCCACAGATTGTGCCCCTCAAACACGACGTAAAAGGCGAAAAAGGCCCCCATCAGCATGATGCCGTCTACGCCCAGATTCAAGACCCCCGAACGCTGACCAAACGTCTCCCCCAATGACGCGAAAAGATAGGGCGTCGCCAACCTTACACAACTATGCAGGATTCCGATCAGCGTGGATATCGTAAACAGTTCGTCAAACATGTCGGCATCATCTGGTGAACGCTGCGGTACATGCCTTCCCCACACCTGCAGCGTGGCCCGGCACTGCACCGCCTCGTCTACTCACTTCAAACGCTGGAAGCGTGCAAGACCTTCTTTCCTCACTCCTCAGTACTCTCTTCTCGCTTCTCACCTTCCACCACCAGCGGCTCGTCAGACCCATCATCCCCAACCCGTCGCCGCGTCCGCCGCCTCACATACAGGTCGCTGGAAACAACGAAGAGTACCACGAGGCCCTGTAAGGCGATGGCCAGTGCACTGGGTACTTGCACGGCCCGCTGCATCTTGTCCGCGCCAACCAGCAGCGCACCGAACAGCGCCGAGGCCGGTATTGCCCCCAATGGGTGTAGTTTGCCAAACAGCGCCGCCACTATCCCGCTGAAACCGTAGCCGCCGCTCAACCCCTCAAGCATGCGATGATGAACCCCCATCACCTCCACCGCCCCTGCCAACCCGCACAGCATCCCGCTCAATGCCAGCGACAACGTCACATACTTGCGTACAGGAATACCCGCATAGCGGGAAGCATTGGGATTCAGACCTACGGCACGGATGCGGTACCCGATCGTCGTACGCCAGAGGAGGAAATAAACCGCGAGAGCCAGAAGAACGGCCAGAATGGCGCCGCTGTGGAAAAGTGTGCGCGGCACCAGCCGCGGCAGCCAGATCGATTCCGGCAACGCTGCACTCTGCGGGATGCTCGTGCCGGCCGCAACATGCTCCGGATCCAGCATCGGCCCGCGCAGCAGAAAATTCATCAGGCGCAGCGCAATCTGGTTCATCATCACCGTGGTGAGAATCTCGTTTACGCCCAGACGCGCCTTCAGCAGGCCGGGAATGCCGCCCCAAATGAGCCCCGCGGCTGCACCGCTAACCAGCGTCAGCGGCAACAAAATCAAGGCCGGCAGACTGCTGAACCCCACCCCGAATGCAGTGGCCGCCAACGCGCCGACAACGATCTGCCCTTCACCCCCGATATTGATCACGCCGCCCCGAAAAGCAATACATATGCCCAGACCTACCAGCAGCAGTGGCGTGGCCTTCGTCAGAGTTTGCGTGATGCCGCTTACGTTGCCCAGCGCACCCTGTATCAGAGCGCTATAGGCTTCAAAAGGGTCGGTGCCTAACAGCAAAAGCAGCAAGACGCCCACCACCAGCGCGATCACCATCGCCAGCACCGGCAGCAACACATCGATCAGCTTGGCCAAATATAAGCGGGTATTCATCCTTTACTCAACCGCGCGTTGCCAGTGCGCTCTGGAAATTGTCCGCCATACGCTCTGCC
This sequence comes from Caldilineaceae bacterium, assembly GCA_026914085.1. Lineage (GTDB taxonomy): Bacteria > Chloroflexota > Anaerolineae > Caldilineales > Caldilineaceae > Bin5. The sequence goes on from JAPPKG010000477.1 coordinate 6,004, forward strand.
GCCACGTTGCGTACAAATGCCATCATAATGGCAGCTTCCAACGATTATAGCACCATTTGTTCAATTCAAATAGTGCTCTTATTCTGATTTGTATCGGATATTCAAGAATCTGGGTACAGAATTGCAGGCGCGGCGCGGGCAAAAACTGCTATGAGGCGTACCGGCGTCTCCCCCACATTGCGCACTTCGTGAAGGACGCCCTCCGGGACAAACACCGTTGTATCAGCTCCCACCTGGTGGCGCTCTTCACCCAGGATGACTTCGACTTCACCGCTGAGAAAAGTCAGGCTCTCCTCACAATCGTGGTAGTGCAGCGGGATAACCCCGCCAGGAGGCATATACTGTTCCCACAGCTCCATCTGCGTCGCGCCGCAAGTGCGCGCAGTAATTATGCGGGCGCCGGGAATCTTGCTTCGCGTGTTTATGGGGTCGTAATCTTCGTGCGAGTGTGGAAGAATGGCCATCGATTTACAATACCTCTACAAACTCCGACTTCTACCTGTCCGCCTGCGTCTCAGAACTCCTCCGCAGCCGTAACATTCGGCTGCCCCCCCTCTGAAACTCATAGGGTACCTCTTCTATTCTAGCCTGAATGTCCCGTGCTGTGAAAGCGTCGATTACACTCTGGACGTGCGGCGAAGGTGCCCCCCCGACCTGCAGCAGCGGAAAAGCCCGCGCCTCCGCGGCCACCCGCAGCATCTCCTCCAACGCCCGTACATGGAACGCCAGGTCAAACTCCTGGCTGTACAAAAACAAGAAATGCGAAGAAAGTGCCAGGTCAAAACTGTTGTTTTCAAAGGGAAGGTTCGGCAATGAAGCATCCAGATAACGTCTCTCAATTAAGCCCCGCGCATAGTCGTCCAGAAACTTGCGCATGGCCCACATCCGTCGCTGCCCCAAGGCAGGTATCGAAGGTACATAGGTCCACACAAAATCGTCCCGGTTGCGCGCCAGCTGCTCAATGATAATGTCGTACGTCTCTTCGACTCGCCTCTCGATCGCCTCCGCTGAAAACGCGTACAGCGGATCGACCGAAACCACCGAGTACCCCAACGCCGTCATCTCCGCATTGAAGCTCGCCGGTCCGTCCCCGCACCCCAGAATCCGCCCCCGCAACTCCCGCTCCCCAAGGTCGAACATCCCGCAGTACTCCTCCATCGTCCTCCCCCAAGGCACCACGCCGTCAACCGTAAATGGCATTACTCTACTCCTAAGCAGCAACTGACGCAGACCATTTCTACTGACTGCCGCATCCCGTATCACGCGATAGCAAATCGTACCCAAAGGCATCGCGAGCTGCGACAGACCTCCTCAGCCTTCTTGGTTTTCCTCTCTGGTTACACCCTCCAAACCATGTTACAATTAACCTGCATTCATCCACAACCGGCACTGTCTGCTCTATCCCTTCACCCTAAGGATGCATCGTACCGGCCGCTCTATCTTCAGCGCAGTGAAGTCAGCGTTTACAATGGCGGGAAGTTGAGGAGATTCAGACGGAAAGGAGAATGACGATGAAATCAGTCCTGCTCTTGTGCGGCCTGATTCTGCTGCTGTCAGGTTGCGCCCTGGACCCGGGCTCCCTTGCGCTCATCCCTGAAACTGAGCCGGTTCAGATTCCACCTCGTTTTGCGCAACACCTCAACTCGTTACAATATCTTGATGAGGTACCCGCTGTTTTTCTAAACGCACGGGGCGAACCTGTCACCACCCTGGGCGCAGAGCAAATGATAAACGATCAATGGTTGCAACTATGGGCAATGACTGCAATGGAAAACGATGGGTCACTGGGATTAGCAAAAACTCTTCAAAAAGGAGAAATCCCGGACGTGACTTTGGATGACCACGTAATAGCCGCAATTTACATGAATGCCTTTGCCACCGCTGAAAGCCTGTGTACCGAGAATAGAGCGGAAGTAACGGAATTTGTCGAGGCGTATGCTGCCCAGGCAAAGGCCTTGGAAAACGTCCAGTTTCCTTACTTGACCGTCATACACGACCTCGCGGCCCGCTTAACGCTGAATTACGGCTCGGCAGCAGGCGAGACCAACTGCCAGGACTTCCTGGCGTCTCTATTGGAATTTCCAGTTGCACGCCCTTTCTGCTTCGGGAGTGCACCCCTCTTTGAAGCAAATCAGGTTAAGGGTCAGAAAGCCCAGATGGAGCGGATGAAGGAGGCCATGGAGAAACTCGCCTCCTCTCCGCAATCATTCTTGTCCTCTTACGCCAGTCTGAACTGCTGGGCAAGTGCACACGAATGATCATCAATTGATGGAGTCCCCCGCTCCTTGACTTCCCGGGAAACATCCGCATCTCACTGGTCCTCAGATGACCATGTCCTGCTGCGCCAGGTCTGGCCGGGCGGCATCTGGGCCGCCATCCCTGCCACCATTGTCAGTGACAGCAGCCACCTGGTCTCCCTCTACATCGCGCCCGGCACCACCTTCGCCGGCC
>JAPPKG010000036.1:0-8448 GCA_026914085.1 Caldilineaceae bacterium
TCAACCGGCCCCGCAAACTCACCCCCGACGCGCCGCTCTCCATCCCCTTCGACCAGCCTTGGGACGCAAACTCCGCCCAGCCCGGCCGCGTCATCTACGACGAAAGAACGGGCTCCTTCCGCATGTACTACCGCGCCTGGACCGGAGACCAGACCTTCTTCTGCGCGCTAGACTCAGACGACGGGCTGAACTGGGAGCGCCCCGTTCTTGAGCTCGTCGAATTCGACGGCTCGACCCGCAACAACATCACCACCGGCAGCGCCGACCACCTAATAACCATTCTGGATAACCGCGAACCGGACGAACACCGCCGCTGGAAACAGATCGACAACAAACCCAGCGGCATCAGCGAGACCGGAGACCCGCGCTGGCTCGCCCGCTACTCCGCCGACGGCTACCACTGGCATCTCTATCCCGAAGGCCCGCACAGCCTGCAAAAAATGCGGTTCAACTTCGGCTCCCCCCATGAGACCTTCGGTGGCGTCATCAACCCCGACGCGCCCTACGTCTACTACTCCCAGCGCGGCTCCAACCGCCGCACCCGCGTCCTCGGCCGCCGCGACAGCCAGGACTTCCTCAACTGGTCCGGCCTCCGCACCGTCATCGAACAGGACCTCCAGGATCCCCCCGGGACCGAATTCTACTCCGCCGGCTTCGACCCCGTCGCCCGCACCAACGGCGGCCTCCACATAGTCATGCTCCAGGCCTTTCAGACCGACCTGGCCGAACCCTACGAAATCGCCGATGCCGCCAGCTACTGGGGCGAAGAGAAGGGCGGGAACGTCCTGCCCGCCCGCGTAGACGGCTTCGTGGAGAGTCAGCTGGCAGTCAGCCGCGACACCGTCGCCTGGACCCGCTGGCGCGAACCCTTCATCGCCCGCGGCGAACCGGGCGCATGGGACTACGGCATGGTCTACGCCGACGGCCCCATCCTCCACAACAACCAGCTCTGGTTCTACTACATGGCCGGCAACCTGACCCACAACGGCTACAGCGCCCAGCCCTGGCAGGGCCCCTACACAACCCCCAATCGCCGCGGCAAAGGCGTCGCCGTCCTCCGCCCCGATGGCTACGTCAGCGTCGAAGCCGAGTCCTACGCCCCCGGCATTCTCACAACCCATCGCTTCCGCCAGGAGCAAGGCGGCCAGATCAGAGTCAATGTCGACGCCGGCGCCGGCGAGCTCCGCTACGAACTCCTCGAAGACACCGGCCACCCGATACCGGGATTCACCGCTGCCGACTGCGATCCGATCCGCGAAGACACCCTCGACGGCACGCTTTCCTGGAACGGAAAACCCGGCTGGCCCGGCGTCGGCGATGACCGCATCGCCCGCTATCCCCAGCTGAACCATTCCGAGTTCTACGTAAAACTGCGCTTCTACATTTCGCCCGGAACCAAACTGTACTCCCTCACCATCGACCCGCCCGAAGTCACAGAATGGCTCGTCAGACTGAAGTCACGCATTGACTAGGCTAGGCGCCAAGGACTACCTGCCGCGACCAATCACGGAAAATCGGCTAAAAAAAACGGCCCAAGACACCGCACCCAATAAGTAGAGCTTGACCTTCCCGCAATCGGATGACCGACCCAATCAGGAGAACAGAATGTCCGATACACTTACGACCGAACAGTGGCACCAGTACCAGACCCAGGGATACTTGCGGTTGGGCCAGGTGTTGACCAACGAAGAACTGCAAGCTCTCCAGCAGCGCATGGACGAAATCATGTTGGGCACTGCCCTCCTCGACTATGACCGCATGGCCATGCAACTGGACCGCGAACCGGGCACAGGCAAACCCGGTCCCCAAACCAAGGGCCACAAAGGCGCAACCCTCAGCTACCGCAAGATACAAGACCTCGAATTCGATCCGCTATTCCTCGCCTACATGCAGAAGCCCTTGTTCCGCCACATCTGCGCCCGCGTTTACGGCGAGGAGACCACCATCGCCTGCTACCGCGCCATGTTTATGAACAAGCCCGCCCGCGAAGGCACGCCCCTGATCTGGCACCAGGACCGCTGGAGATATCTGGATCAAGACCCCTTGATCACTATCTGGACCGCCCTCGATCCCGCCACAATCGCCAACGGCTGCGTTCAAATCGTACCCGGTGCCCACCACACCCTGATAAACCCGACTAGCGGATCCGGCTTCCTGACACCGGAGCAGGCCGAGGAACTAACCCGCGACGCCGAAACTGTCTTCCTGGAACTGAAAGCGGGCGAAAGCGTCCTCCTGCACAACCATCTGCCCCACAGTTCCGCGATAAACAATACCGACATTCCCAGGCGCGCCTTCAGCGCCTGCTACATGGACGCGGTCACCAAGGCCGAAAACGGGGAAACTTTCACCGTCATCTTTGGCGAAGGCGCGCTGCAGCCTGAAATGGTCTGAGCGTCGGGCAGTGACAAATGCCTGCTAACCCTTCGACTGCCTGCCATTCCCCAAGACTCTGTTCAGGAGCCATGGATGCACATTCACAACGGCGGTCCCCGCCAACAGCTGGACGAGATCGTCCTCTTCCCCTTCGATGACCACAGCCTCCCGCTCCAATGCGGCGTCGAGCTCCACCTCGAAGGCCACATGACGCCCTGTGGCCGCACCCGCATCGTCGTCGATCTGGGCGAAGAAGACGCCCCCGACAGCGAGCGCGTTGTCTACTACGGCACCGTTCACCGCGTCGGCAATGAGCTCTGGATGTGGTACCTCGGCCAGGGCAAGGATCCCGGCTGGTTCGAACGCGTCTGCTTCGCCACCAGCACTGACGGCTACAACTGGCACAAACCTAATCTGGGCCTGGTCGACTACAGTGGCAGTCGCGACAATAACCTCGTTGACCTGAATCAAGGTTCGCACCACGTCCAAAGCTGTGTGGTCTACTACGACCCCGACGATCCCGACCCCGATCGCAAGTTCAAAATGCTCTTCCAATCGCGCAAGTATGCCAGCAGTTTCGCCGCCGCATTCAGCGCCGACGGTCTGTCATGGCGAGAGTCTTCGAACAATCCAGTCGGTTCCTGGCTGGAGATGGCAGGGGGAACGCGTCACAACGGCTGCTACTACATCTGCGGCCAGGGCGGCACGCACGCCGGCGGAGTCCGCCAACTCGTCACCCACATCTCCTACGACTTCGAGAACTGGTCGCAGGCCTCCTGCATGGGCATGCGCCGTTCCAACGTTTCACCCCGCTCTCCGGTAACGGGCAGCAGTGCAGGTGAACAGATTCACCTCGGCGCCAGCCTCTGGAACCGCGGCAACGTCATCGTCGGCTTCTACGGCATGTGGAACGGCCACCCCTCCAACGACCGCCGCCTCGTCACCATGGACCTCGGCCTCGCCGTCAGCAACGACGCCCTCCACTACCGCGAGCCAATTCCCGACTACCCCATCGTCTCCGCCGCCGAAGACGGCTGGCAGGAGTTGCCCCACGGCAACACCCTCGTCAACTACCCCGCTCTCATCCAGGGACAGGGCTTCGAACAGATCGGCGACGAAACCCTCTTCTGGTACGCCCCCTGGCCTGAGCAGAGCAGCGACGGCGTCCGCGTAGCCAGCTGGCCCCGCGACCGCCTCGGCTACCTGCAGCCATTTCCAGCCAGCCGCATGCGGCCCGGTCAGGGCCCGCACATCATTTCGGCGCCAATCGATCTCGAAGGCAGGCCCGCACATCTCGCCCTCAACATCGACGGCCTCGGCGACTACAGCGATGTGACCGCCGAAATCATTGCCGAACAGCTCGAGCCAGTCCCCGGCTACAGCGCCGCCGACTGCATCCCGCCCCAGGACTCCGGTCTCTCACAGCCGGTCGCCTGGCGAGGACGGGATACGGTTCAACACGACAACGGCCCCATTCGTCTCCGCCTCAACTTCTCAGGTATCCGCGCGGAGGACATCCAACTGTTCGCCGCCTACATGAACACGGTCGGAGGTTGAGTCTGCACCGCAGTCTTTTGAGTCCAGGTTTTCGTCCTGAAGGAAAGTGACATGTACGAAAAAGTAGAAGTTGCCGCCATCTCATACCGCCCGGTCAAGTGGGACAAAGCCGCCAACGCTGACCGCATGGAGGAGCTGTTCGTCCAGGCCGCCCAGGAAAACCCCCGCATGATCCTCACCACCGAGGGCGCGCTCGAAGGCTACATTGTGATGGAAATCGTTGAGGGTCGTGCTCCCGCTGAATCCATGCTCGAAGTAGCCGAACCGATCGACGGCCCCTACATCCGCCGCTTCCGGAAACTGGCCCGCTCCCTCAACACCTGCCTTGCATTCGGCTTCGCCGAACGCATCGGCGACGAAGCCTACAACTGCGCCATCTTCCTCGACGAGCAGGGCGACATCTGCGGCCGCTATCACAAAGTCCAGCTGGCCGAAGGCACCCATTCCTCCTGGAGCTTCAATCGAATCGGAAAGAAGCTGCGCGCCTTCGACACGCCCATAGGCCGCGCCGGCTTCGTCATCTGCAACGACCGCTGGAACCCCGACATCGTACGCGCCCTCGTTCTGGACGGCGCCCGCATCATCCTCATCCCCTCCTACGGCAGCAAGACCAAAAACCAGAATCAAGCCGTTCTCGCCAGGGCAAGGGAGAATGGCGTCCCCATCGTCGAGGCCAACGTAGGCATGAACCTGATCATCAGCAAAGGCGAAATCTGCGCCTACCAGTGGGGCAACGACCAGATCACGCACGCCGTCGTCGAAATCCCCGCCGCCCCCTGTGAAGAAACCGCCCGCCAGGCCGAGCAGGACTATCTCGACGCGCAAACGCCCGAAATGGAGCGCCGCTACCAGAGGACAATGGAAAGAGTGGAACAGCTGGCCGGCGCCTAGTTACCCCAGATAGCTCTCCGACGACCAGGGCTCACCGGAGGATACTTTCTTGTACGACTTCGTCATTGTAGGTGGAACTGTCATTGATGGTCACCGCGCACCCCGCCGCCGCGCAGATGTCGGCATCCAGGGCGATCGGATCGCTGCCATCGGCGACCTCGCCGGCGCCGAAGCTGTCCAAACTATCGACGCCTCCGGCAGGATCGTAGCGCCCGGCTTCGTCGACCTGCACAATCACTCCGATGGCTGGTTCCTGAGAAAGGAACACCAGGTAAGCAAGACCAGCCAGGGCTTCTCCACCGAGCTCATCATGGCCGACGGCATCTCCTACGCCCCCGTCAGCCGCCAGACGGCCCACGAGTGGATCTACTACATGCGCGGCCTCAACGCCCTGCGCATGCAGGACTACACCGGCTGGGAGACACTGGCCGACTACATGGCCCTCCTCGACCGCCGCAACGTCCAGAACGTCATCACCCAGATACCATACGCCAATGTGCGTACCCTCATCTGCGGCTGGGGCCCTGCCCCGCCGGACGACCTACAGTTGAAACTGATTCAGATGCAGGTCGAGCAGGGCATGGCCGAAGGCGCCTGCGGACTGTCAACCGGTCTGGACTACCCGGCCCAATGCTTCGCTTCCACCGAAGAGCTGGCCGCCGCCTGCCTCCCCATGGCCGCATCCCAGGGCCCCTACGTCACCCACATGCGCTACAAAATAGGGACGCTCGCTGCCCTGAAGGAAGCCGTCGAGATCGGGCGGCGCGCCGGCGTTCCCGTCCACATTTCACACCTCAAGGCCGCCAGCGCAGCCGACACCGAGGCCATACTCACCTACGTGGATCAGGTCGCCGTCAACGAGGTTGACTTCTCCTTCGACGTATACCCCTATCTGCCCGGGTCGACAACGCTCAGCTACCTGCTGCCCTATGAAGTCTGGCACGACGGCCCTCTGGCCGCCTTGCCCAAACTGCGCGATCCCGCAATTCGCGCCCAGGTCGACCGCGGCCTGGGGATCTATGCGTCCGATCTCGAAGCAATCAGAATAGCCTGGCTCCCGGGTAAGGAGAATAGCCAGTACCTGGGCAAGACCCTCGCCGAATATGTGGATGAAGTGGGAAAGTCTCTTGCAGACGCACTCTGTGATCTCCTCATCGAGGAAAACATGGCCGTGCTCCTCGTCTTCTTCCAGGGTGACGACCGTTTCGTCGATCCGTTCCTCGCCCATGAAAAATATATGATGGGCACCGACGGCGTCTTCCATGAAGACAGCGTCATCCATCCCCGCCAGTACGGATCAGCCGCGCGGCTCTTGGGCCCGTGCGTACGCAGGGGCCTGTTTTCTTTGGAAGACGCTGTGTGGAAGCTTAGCGGCGCACCGGCGGCGCGCTTTGGACTCAAAGACAGGGGCAAGTTGGAGCAAGGCCGCTACGCCGACCTGGTCGTCTTTGATGCGGAGTCAATCCAGGATCACGCCACCTTCGACCAGCCGCATCAACTTTCAAGCGGCATCAGCAACGTAATCGTCAACGGGGTTCCCATTATTCGCGCCGGGACACCGGTAAAGGAGCTGGAGCAGCCCTTACCGGGTCGGGCTCTTCACTTCAGAAAGTAGATCACTCTTCCTCGAACTGTACGCCCAGCGCACTGCCGCCTGAACTGAAGGCAACCGCCGCGCCCAGATTCGACTCCGCCGGAACTGCGCCCGTCGTCGGTGTTACGACAGGTACGTCTTCAGCATCTGTCGCCGTCACCAGGGGGCCATAAATCCACCCGGACTGGCCTGCAAAGTCGATCTGCCACCACTCTCCGTCCACACTCTTGCCGGTTATGGTGTACGCCTCGCCGGCCGTAGCCCCGCCGATACGATCGTATTCGGTACCCGGTCCGTTGCGTACATTCACATCTTCGCCGACCGTAGCAACAGCAACTCCCGGCGCCTGCCCCGCTCCCGACGACCCCGGCGCGGTAACAGGGGTCTGCGCCGAAGGAGCCTCGACAGTGGGTACGTTTTCCGCATTCGTAGCAGTCACAAATGCCGCGTAAACCCAGCCCGCTTCACCGTCAAAATCGATCTGCCACCACTCTCCGTCCGCACTCTTGCCAGTGATGTCGAACTCCTCACCTTCAAATGCCCCGCCGATCCTGGCGAAGTCAGTGCCAGGCCCTTGGCGAATGTTCATGTCGCCGCCAATGGTAACAACCGGGCCTTCGGCTTCCCGTTCCGCTGTCTCGGTTCCGGTCGCTGGCGCCGGTGTCTCCTCCATGGAGCTGCCGACGACCGGAACATTGTCCGCATCGGTAGCCGTCACAAATGGTGCATAGATCCAACCGTCCTGCCCGTCAAAGTCAATCTGCCACCAGTCTCCATCCGCGTTCTTGCCCGTAATCGCGAACGCCTCGCCGGCGAAGGCCCCCCCAATCCTGTCATAATCCTCGCCCGGTCCACTCCGGACGTTCATGTCGCCGCCGACGGTTACTGTTGGGTTTCCGGTCTGTGCAGACGTCTCTGTCGTCTCCTCCTCAGGAATCGGGGTCTCCGCCATGGCGACACCTACGACGGGCACCTCCTCCGCTTCGGCAGCGATTACAAAGGGCGCGTAAATCCACCCGGTCTCGCCTCGAAAGTCAATCCGCCACCAGTTTCCGTCTTCATTCTTTCCGGTGATGGCAAACTCTTCCCCGGCAACTGCGTCGCCGATGACTTCGAAATCTGTGCTAGGGCCACTGCGAATGTTCATTTCACCCAGCACTGTAACTTTCGCGTCGCTGGTTGGGGGAGCAACCTCAGTCGGCGCAGGGTCCGTAGCAGCTATGGCGGGAGTGGGGGTGGGGGTGGCTGCCGCCGTCTCGGTGGGTACGGGAAGCGGCGGGTTCGTTGACGTCGGCATCGGCGTAAATGTAACGACCGCAGGCAGAGGAGTCATCGTAATTGTCGCCCCTGGTTCAGGAGCGGGTCCCTCCTCTTCTCCTTGGCCGCACGCGCCCAGAAGCGCGAGGACCAATACCAGGACGCAGAGAACCACCGTGCGCGAGCAGCAGAAGTGCATGCCGCTTCCCCCATCCCTCTCTCTCATTTGAGACGCAGTCGGGGGCCGGCCGCGCAGCTGTTTCCTACTCATAGACGCTCCTCTCAGTCCGGTCGGGCTGTTCGCGCCGCGTGTACAATCAGTGCTACCGCCGTTGCTTCGGGGATGCGCCCCGTGTCCAACATCAAGTGATAGTGCCGGCTGTTCTTCCAATCAGCACTGGTAAAGAATCTCTGATACCAGTTGCGGCGCTGCTCGTCTGCCAAGCCGATAATGCGCTCGGCTGTACTGAGTTCGGCCATACCCCTGCGCCGCTGAATGCGCCGTGCCCTGATCTCCGGCGCTGCATAAAGATGTACGTGAAGAGCGGATGGATGTTCCTCAAGGATCAGTTGCGAACCCCGCCCAATGAGAACAACGTTTCCCCGCTCTGCCAGCGCCCGAATGGCGCTTGACATCCCTTCCACGTACGTCGCCTGATCCATCGGCCGGTTACGCCGGTTTGGATCCGCCGAGAATAGCGAACGCATCTCCTGGCTCACAACACCGGCGCGCGACATCAGTTTCTCCTCAGCCTCTACGATTACTTCGACCT
>JAPPKG010000614.1:0-8418 GCA_026914085.1 Caldilineaceae bacterium
GTGTGAGAATTGTGAATCGTGATGACTGGAACTTCATGTGTTCTTCCTCCTGAAATTTGGTCCACTACGTTGTGAACAATCTGAAATTGTTGGTCTTTCTACGAGACTGCATATGCCGTCCGATGTGTCGAAAGGACTTTCCTCCTTCGAATCGAAAACGGCTCAGGTCTGATCGACGGCATGCGGCTAGTCTGGTTTTAGACTGCGACTCAAAAGTTTCCCAAGCACTTCAAACATCACTTCCAGAACCTCTTCACTCACGGCACCTATACGCCCTTGAATGCGACGACGATCAACGGCTCGGAGTCGAAACTTAAGCACTACTGATTCCTGAGTCAACCCATTCTCTGATGTAGGCCGGACGAGAGTCGTACCAGCGAAGCGCACTGTCGCCCTTGCAGTCGTAAGAGGCGCAACGAGGACAACTGGGAGTTCTCCACCGTAGCTGTCATCCTGCAAGACAACCGCTGGCCGACGGCCGCGTTGCTCGCGCCCATCGGCGGCAGGCAGATCGACCCAGTGAATGTCGCCAACACTCACGGCGACTCCACCTCCCATTCATCGATCATCGCCCATGCTTCAGTCCTGGCCTTGTCCCATTGCGCCAGTTCGGACTCAAGCTCCGGCGACAGATCCACCTGTCTGATATGTATCTCTACTGGAATACCTTCGGGCAGTGACATATTTTGCCGGGGTACGGCCACACCGTCTCTTACGATTCCAGGAATAACCCAGCCTTCAGATGCCATGGCACGAACCTCTCGTGCTAATCCCGTTCCCTTGGATCGAGTGCATCGCGCAGGCCGTCGCCCAGGAAGTTGAAGGCCAGCACAGTGATCACGATCATGAGGCCGGGAAAGAAGGCAATATGAGGGAAGCGCAGGATAAAGGCTCGTCCATCGGCCAAGGTGCCGCCCCAGGAGGGGTTGGGCGGGCGGATGCCCAGACCCAGGAAGGAGAGCGCGGATTCGAGAATTATAATGCCCCCGATGCCGAGGGTTGCCAAAACGATGATCGGGCCCATGACGTTGGGGAGGAGGTGGCGCCAGATGATGCGCCAGTCACGCACGCCTACGGCGCGGGCGGCGGTAACGAAGTCGGTCGCTTTGAGGGACATGATGTCTGCGCGTACGACGCGGGCAAAGCGGGCCCAACCGGTGACGCCGATCACCACGACGGTGGTAACGAGGCTCGGCCCCAGGACTGCGGCGAGCACGACCAGCAAGGCGATGATGGGGAAGGCCATGAGCGTATCGATAACCCTGGAGATCAGTGTGTCCTCCCAACTGCCGAGGTAACCGGCCACTGCGCCGATGACTACGCCTAAGGTAACTGCGATGCCGGTTGCCAGCAGGCCGACAAGCAAGGCGACGCGGGTACCGAAGATTACGCGGCTGAGGAGGTCCCGTCCCAGATGGTCGTAGCCGAAGGGATGGGCTGGGGTAGGACTGCCGCCGCGCATGCCGCGAAAGATTTCGTCGATGGGGTCGTAAGGCGAAATGAAGGGTGCAAAAATCGCCATCAGCGCCAAGAGGATGATCACAACCAAGCCACCGAGGGCAATACGATTGGCGCAGAAGCGCCGCCAGGCCTGGCTCCATTCGGAGCGGTGGGCCGTTTCAGAGATGAGTTGGGTGTTTGCCGCCGAGGTAGTCGAATCCGACATAGCTTAATCCAAAGAAAGAGCGGTGCGATAGACGCGTATTTCAAACTGCTACTTGAAATGTTCAGGATGCAATTCAGCCACACAAAAGGTGAAGGGCATCGTATTGCAACACGTGGTCGACCCTGAGTCTATTCATACTCTATGACCGCTGCTATCGCTCCGACAATCGAACCCATGACGTCTTCAGAAACGGTGCCTAGTTTGCGGACGAATCGCTGTGTATCGATTCCACGAAGTTGCAGCACATCAACTGCGGAGGGCTTGCTCAACCCATTGATGCCGTCAGGGATGATTCTGACATGCCAAAGGTTTCGGGTAAAGTAACTCTTCCACTCTGTCAGAGGAGCGACCAACCGTATGGGTAAAACGCCAATCGCATCAGAGTTTACAACTACTACGGGACGCGTCTTTCGGATTTCGGCGCCGAGAGTGGGATCGAGGCTTACTAACCATATTTCCCCGCGCCTACCAACTGTCACTTAAAGTCTCCCGCTTGCCATTCGGCACGCACATCGCCTGATTCTTCGTAGTACACCTTCATCCGTTCAGCCTGTTGGGACAAGAGCTTGCGGCGTTCTTCAAGAGAGCTGTCCCCAAACGCAATACGAGAAGAACGCGAAAGATCGTCTTGGGAAAGGGACTCCGCGTCCCTTTCTGCGAGGTTCTGCAAGATTCGAAAAGCGAGCGACAGTTTTGTCTCAGGAAGACTGTTGACTAACTCCTGGACTTGGGCGTGCGTAACGTTTCCCATATGAACTCCTCCGTTCCGGCAAGTACTCATCTTCAACTCTCTTGACCAGCATCGACTTCGAGCTTCAGGCCAACGCAAGCATATTGTGATGCCATGACTATAGGCCTTGCCGGTCGAATTCGCAATAGCTCCCTGAACAGGATCAAAAAACAGGTCAATCAGGTGCATAGGCGGTGCTACAGTAGATGCACTGCCTCCTTAGCAGGGGGGCGCGACAGTTTCCGCAATTCTGTTGTGTCAACGTTACTGGCTGCGAAGTATCCTCCGTCTTAACAGCGGTAGCGACACCTGATGGGTTAACCGCTCCCAGGGTTTCCGCCAAGAGATGGCAGTTCAAAAGTTCAGTTTCGTTTTCTGTCAGTTTGTCGATTCAGGGTATGAGGTTTGCGCTAACCGGACGACATTACCTGTGCTAAGAAAGAGCTGAATCACGCTAATTGATGCGAATCCGCGGGTCGATGATGGCGTAGGTGAGGTCGGTGAGCAGGTTGACGACGACGACGAGCACGGCCAGCACGACGACCAAGGACTGAACGACCTGGTAGTCGAGGCGAAAGATCGAATCGGTGAAAAGGCGGCCGATGCCTGGGATAGCGAAGACGGTTTCGACGACGATGGTGCCACTGAGAATGAAGGCGATACGGAAACCGATGACCGTTACGACCGGGAGCAGCGCGTTGCGGACTGCGTGGCGGACAAGCACGATCATGTTCGGCAGCCCTTTGGCGTAGGCTGTGCGCACGTAGTCCTGGGTAAGGACTTCCAGGGTCGAGGCGCGCATGACGCGCGTCAGGACGGCCATTTGTTCGGTGGTCAGCACCAGGACAGGAAGGATGTAGCCCTGCCACGACTTCAGCCCGAAGGGTGGAATGCGGCCGATCAGGGGCAGGTCGCCGAACCAACGCGGCACATAGAGGGCGAAGAGTACGATGAGCATGAGGGCTAGCCAGAAGTTGGGCAGGGCAACGCCCAGAGTCGAGCCGACGGCTGTGCTGTAGTCGAAGGAGGAGTTGCGGCGGACGCCGGCGATGATGCCGGCCGGAATGGCAACCAACAGCGCGAGCGCCAGAGAGGTGACATTCAGGATCGCGGTTACCGGGATAGCCTCGAAGATCATCTGCCGCACGGGTATTCCCTTGCGGATCAGAGAGTCGCCGAAATCTCCGCGCAAGAGGTTCCACGCCCAGACAAAGAACTGTTCATGATGGGGGCGATCCAACCCCCAGCGGGCGCGGATTGCCTCCATTTGTTCCTGGCTAATGCGAATTTCGCCCTCACCCAGCAGCAGGTAGGTGGGGTCGCCTGGCATCAAGCGTATAACGACAAAGGTGCCGACGCTGATCAGAACAATCACGACGGCGCCTTGCAGGATGCGGCGGGCGATGTAGGTAAGCATGGAGGGCGAATTTCAGTGGTTAGAGGTCAATAATCAGTGGCCGGTGACTCGCTAGACGTCGAGTCACCGGCCAAGGGTTTCTATTCCTCGATCCACCATTTGTAGGCTTGCTGGTACATCGAGCTGTTCTTGGGGCCTTCGGGCAGGCCCTTGATGCGGGCGTTAAAGACGTTCATCCACTCGTCGAACTGCAGGTTGAGGACAGGCTGCTCTTCGACGAAGATCTCCTGGATCTCGTGATAGTAGGGCTCGCGCTCGTCGTAGGCGACAACCTGAAGTCCCTCCTCGATGAGCTGGTCGACACGGGCGTTGTTGAATTGGGCAAAGTTGTTTCCGCCGGTGGAGTGAAGCGTACTGAACGGGTCGGGCTCGACTGCGCTGCCGTAGGTCCAGTTGTAGAGGGATGCGTCCATTGTGCCTTCGCGCATGCCCTGCAGGATGGTCGCTACCGGCGCCTCTTCGAGCTGCACGTCGACACCGACATCGGCGAACATGAGCTGCGCGAGCTCGGCGATGGGGCGGCGGGCCTGGTCGCCGGTAATGGTGGTGATGGTGAAAGAAAGACTCTGGTCACCCTTCGCGCGCATGCCGTCGCCGCCGGCGGCCCAGCCTGCGCCGTCGAGGAGAGCCATGGCCTCTTCCGGATTGAAGTCATACTGCTTGAGGCCGGTGTGGTGATAGGGGCTGGCGGGCGTCAGGTTGGAGTGGGAGATCTGCGCGGCGCCGTTCCAGAGCTCGTCGATGATGCGCTGGCGGTCGAGGGCGTACATCAGGGCCTGGCGCACCTCTTTTTCGGCCAGCTGCGGGATGCTGTTATTGAGCGGGAAGTGCTTGATCGAGTTGGCGAGGGTGCGGAAGTTGACATAGCCCGGATCGGCCTCAAGGAAGATGCTGTCTTCGACGAGGAGCGGCCAGACGGCGGAGTCGGCTTCACCGGTCTGGAGGGCGATCATGCGCACGGAGGGTTCAGGCACGATGTCTTCGCGCAGCACGTCGATATTGGGCCGGCCGCGGAAGTGATCGTCAAAGGCTTCCAGTTCGGTGAACTCTGCCGGGCGCCACTCTTTGAGCTTGTAGGGGCCGGTCCCGATTGGAGAGGTGCTGTAAGTTTCCTCGCCCACTTCGGCGTGATAGGTCGAATGGACGATGGGAACGGTGGCCCAAGAGGTGAGCGAAGCAGCGTTGACCGCGTCCATATTGACCTGGACGGTGTATTTGTCGGGCGCTTCGACAGAGCCGATGCCGGTGAAGCGGCCGACGATGGGTGCGCCGTTGTCGGGGTTGCGGTAGTAATTGTAAGTGTAGGCGACATCTTCGGCGGTCAGTTCAGAGCCGTCGTGGAAGAGTACGCCTTCGTGCAGATGGAAGGTGTAGGTGAGGCCATCTGCTGCGACGTCGATGGACTTGGCCAGTACCAGTTCCTGTTCGTTGAACTCGTCGACTGTTACGAGCGGATTCTGGATGTTGATGATCATCACCCAGTGGACTGTGGGGCCCATGAAGGCTGGGCTGAGGCCGGCGACTTCCTGGTGGCCCACCCAGGTCATTGTGCCGCCCTGCTTGGGGCCGCTCATTTCGGCGGCAGGGGCTTCTTCAGCCGCTGCTGCGGGGGCGGCTTCGCCGGTGTCGGCGGCGGGGGCCGCGGGCGCGCAGGCTACCAGGAGGGCAGCAGAGCCGCTGAGGGCGGAATAGCGTAGAAAATCGCGCCTGGTCATGGAATTCTTCTGTTTCATCTGTGACTGTCTCCTTGACTTGATGCAAGTATGGTGTGATAGCGGTCGACCAGTGGCCGACCGAGTTGAATGGGATAGCGATTGACGACCCCACGACAAGTGCAACTTCGGCTGGCAGGGTCAAGTGAAAGGACGGGCGAAAGACTCTACGGGAAATGCGGTTTGGCCGCCCAGGCTCCCCCAGTTCGTTAAAGGGGATGAGGGAGGAGACTGTTCGGCGCGAAGAACAAATTATGTGCGATTTTGCGCTTTTTTTGTAAGCCCTCGCCTCGTCAGTCTGTGAGAGTATAAACAGAGAAAGGGGTGCTGTCAAAAAATGGGGCAATTCTGACGGTAGGCGTCATATCTCGTGTGGCGACCCGCCTCGTGAATGGCTGAGATGGGTCTGATGACAGATGACGGCACACCGGTGGAGAGGTAATTCTCGGGCAGGTGAGGGGGGCAGGGGTTGTGATAGAATGTCAAGGCGTGAAGGGTAGGAAACTGACTAGGAAAAAGTACTGCGATGCAGGAAGATACAAGGTTTATCCGGACGCTGCAGTTGCGAAATCTGTTGTCGTTCGGTCCGGAATCTGAGCCGATTGAATTTGGGCCGTTGAATGTGCTGATTGGGCCGAACGGGTCGGGCAAGTCGAATGTCATCGGAGCAATTGACCTGCTGCGGTCATCGGCTACCGACCTGGTTGCGCCAATTCGTGAGGGAGGGGGTACGGAGGAATGGCTGTGGAAGGGAGTCGAGCAGATGCCTGTGGCAAGGCTCGACGCAACAATTCGCCTGCCTGACCACAAGTGTCCCTTACGCCACAAGTTCTCCTTCGTGTCGGTTCGACAGCGTTTTGCACTGGTCGATGAGCGGCTCAATTACGAAGTTGAAGAGTTGAATGAGGACAAGAAGACGGCCTTCTCTTATTCCCTTAACAAAGGAGATCCTGTTTTCGATATTCCTGAAGATAATTACGACGACAGAAGCACAGGAAGTAAGAAAGGCACCCGACTCTTTCGAGATGAATACCTAACGCCGAATCAGTCCGTACTTTCACAATTGCGAGACCCGACCCAATACCCTGAGATCACCTATTTGAGTGACAATTACAAAAGGTTCAAGCTGTATCGGAACTGGAATCTGGACCGGAGTTCCAGCCTGCGCCGCCCGCAGCCGGTTGACCTGCCCAACGACTTCCTAGCTGAGGATGCAGGCAACCTTGGTCTTGTTCTCAATTTCCTCGAACGGACGGGGGACATAAAGGACACGTTAAACGCGCATCTCGGAAGATTCTATGATCAATACATAGACTACTCCGTCTCGGTGGAGGGTGGTACCGTGCAAGTTTTCCTGCGAGAAAAGGACCTGATTGGTTGGATCCCGGCCTCGCGATTATCTGACGGGACACTGCACTTTCTATGTCTTGCCACCATACTTTGCCACCCTTCCCCTCCACCCCTTGTATGCATTGAGGAGCCTGAGATTGGGCTGCATCCAGACATATTGCCGGTTGTAGCAGAGATGCTGCTCAAGGCGTCCGAGCGAACGCAGATCATCGTTACTACGCACTCCGATATTCTTGTCGATGCTCTTTCGCACGTACCTGAAACCGTAGTGGTGTGCGAGAAGGAAAGCAATTCGACAACTGTACGCAGGCTGGATAAGGATGAGCTGTGCAAGTGGCTTGAAAAGTATACATTGGGCGATCTATGGCGTAGCGGCCAGCTTGGCGGAAACAGATGGTAAGGGTGACCGTCTATGTGGAGGGAGGCGGTCGCGGCAGGATGGCAACAGATTGTCGTAGAGGGTTTTCTGAGTTCTTTCGAAAGGCCGGACTGGAAGGTCATATGCCCAGCATCGTCTCCTGCGGAAGCAGAGGCAATGCTTTCGCCCGCTTTTGCATTGCAATGAGTGATGCGGAGCCTGACGAAATCCCTCTCTTGCTGGTCGATAGCGAAGGTCCTGTCCGGCCGAGGCGATCAGTATGGCAGCATTTGGGATCATCTCCCGACCGATGGGAGCGTCCCCAAAGATGCGAGGACGAGCAGGCGCATCTGATGGTGCAGTGTATGGAGTCCTGGTTTCTGGCGGACGCTTCGACGCTTGAATCTTACTTTGGGGCCGGATCCAGGTTGTCTCCTGTACGAAATGATATTGAAGGTATCTTCAAGGAAGATGTCTTGAGCCGGCTGGGTTCGGTCAGCCGCGGCAGTAGAAAGTGTGTTTATCACAAGAGCCGCCATTCTTTCGACATTCTGGCCAGGATCGACCCGGAGAACGTGATCCGGCGTTCGCACTTCGCTAAACGATTGATTGATACCTTGAAGAGTTACCTCATCCCCACATAGATCGTCAGGTTGTATCAAATCCATCAGTAACACTCGAAGGAAGAAGCCATGAACAGCGCGCAAACCGTAACCGTCCCCTCCCGCTCGTGGTTTGGGGATGTAGATCGCACGCTTACTTTTCCGGCCGGCTGGGAACTTCATGTCTGCGGGAGCGTGGATGCTCCCGCGCTCAGTTCGGAGCAGATTGCGGCGGCGTTTGATAGTCCGATTGGGACGCCCCGCATTCGCGAGGTGGCCGAGGGAAGGGCGAGCGCCGCGATTATTGTCGATGATTTGAGCCGGCCGACGCCGGCGGCGGAGATGCTGCCGTATGTGCTGGAGGAGCTGGCTGAGGCCGGTGTTCCTAAAGGCGAGACGGTGATTGTGGTTGGCGGCGGCACGCACCGGCCGCTGACGGACGAGGAGATGGTGAAGAAGGTGGGCGCGGAGGTGGCGGCGAATTATGCGACGACTTCGCACGATTTCATGGCGGGGGACCTGGTCGCATACGGCAGTCTGGAGGACGGGACGCCGATCTATATCAACCGCATTGTGGCTGAGG
>JAPPKG010000169.1:0-8408 GCA_026914085.1 Caldilineaceae bacterium
AGCATGCCGATCACGTCAGAGGTGACGGCGGTGGTTGCGGTCTGCAGGTAGAGGAGACTCTGGCGTCCGGACCTGTTCCCCTGCAGCGTCTTGCCCAAGTCCCGCAGCCGCTCTTCGGTGAGTTCTCCCCGTTTCAGCTGTTGGATACATTCTTCCAGTTGTTGGGCGGCGGCATTCATTTTCAGTTGTTCCTTCGCGGCTCGTCCTCAGCTGACGACTACCGGTATTTCAAGGTCGGGGATCTCCTCGTCGAGAGGGAAGAAGGGCCGCTGCATGCGCTCAAAGTTGAGGTTGCGCACGTGGGCGGGGGTCGGGCCGGGCGTGTCGACGATATAGGCGGCCTTCATCAGGTCGCGGTAGGCATGGCGGTAATTCATTGGATTTTTGACGCCGATGAACTTTGCCTGGCGTACGTCCATGCCGACGCTGCGGAACTGCTCATGGCCCCAGTCGTAGGTGGGCTGCGACATGACCAGAAGCTGGATACTGCCGATCTGGAGGACGGCGGAGAGCCCCATCGAGGCCCAGGTGCCGCCAAAGAGGCCGCCGTCGTAGCGGAAAGCGCCGTCGCTGAGAAGACGCACGGTGCCGGTGACGTGGACGGGATCCCCCCAGGCGGGGTCGAGGCTGTAGCCGACCTGCAGGCTGACAGTCTGACCGACGCCGGCGCGGGCGCAGGCATGGGCCGCGGCGGCATCGACGACCATGAGAAGGGCGGGCTCGTCCAGCCCCAGCGTCATCAGCTCGCGCAGGAGGGCGACGCTGTCGCCGGGCGCGCCGCCTCCGGCGCAGTCGGCGGTGTCGACCAGGAGTACGGGTCCCCCTTCGACCTGGCGGCCGCGGGCGACGGCCTCGGCGACGGGCAGATGCTCGACCTCAAAGGCCCAGCGCCGCTCCCAGAACTCGGCGGCGAGCCGTTGCGCTTCGTGCGCGGCCAGGGCGGGGTCATTGTCGATCACGACGACGGCGCCGCAGCCCATGCCGGGCAGGTCGTTGTAGGGGTGGACCTGGAAACAGGAGACGGAGAGGACGGACGGCTCCTTTTCGAGGCGCCGGGCGCGGCGGGTGAGGTGGGCCATTGGCCCGTCGCCGGCGGTCTGGCCGTTGCAGGCGCTGCAGATGATGGGGACCTTGGCCAAGGCGGTTACCGGTCTGACTTCACCTTTTACTGCCTGCAGCAGCAGGCTGGCGCCGCGTTCACCGGTGGAGTAGGTGTCGTCGTGGGGATAATGGGTGAAGGAGACCAGGGCGGTGGCCTGCTTGACCATGCGCGGGGTGACGTGGGCGTGCAGGTCGAGGGTCATGACGATGGGCATGTCCGGCCCTACGATCTGGCGTACGGCGTCGAGAATGTCGCCTTCCGGGTCCTCCTGGGAGGCGGTGACCATGGAGCCGTGCATGGCGAGGATGAGGCCGTCGAGCGGGAGGGCGGCGCGCAGGCGGGCGAGCAGGGTTTCTTTCAGCTCGGTGTAGCAGGCATCGGTGAGGATGCCGCCGGAGACGCTGCGCGCGGCCAGCAGGGGGAGCGGCTGTGCGCCCTCTTGTTCACAGACGGCGAGGATGCCGGCGACTTCGCAGTCGGTGCCGGCCAGCTGGAGGAGGGCATCGCCCTCATGGACATAGGAGTTGCGAAAGAGGGCCAGATCGGTCTGTGTGGCTGCGAACTGGTTGCTTTCCTGGAAGATGGAGCCGATGCCGATGCGCATGGCTGTCATTGGATTGCCTTTTCGGGCCCCATTTGGCGCAGGGGGCGCATCTAACATTCGCTGTGGGGAAGGTATCAGATGATACCGATGGGCGCGTTCCAACAGATGAACAGGGGAATTATACCTACGTAATTGGGGAAGGCCAATGTTGGTTCAAATGGGGGCATGAAAGTAGACTGAAGTAATGTGCGTTCAGGTTGAGAAGCCGAGTATTGCGTGTTGCGTGTTGCGTGTTGCGTAGAGGCGGGCAAGACTAGCGCAGTTCCAGTGAGTAACCCGTGCGCGAATTCCTGGTATCAGGCGGGAATTACATCAGATGATCCATATTTGCATTATTGAAGAGGAGAAACAGATGATTCGTTCTACCGTTCTATTATTCATTCTTGCGCTGGCGCTCCTTGTCGCCGGCTGCGTTGCCATCCCAACCAAGAACGAACCGGCAGGCTATACGCAGGCGCTCGTGCAGGACGCCATCCGCCTCTACGGTCAGGATGGGCGGGAAGCTGCAATCGAGCACTACAGTTCAACCGACAACGTGGACGGGCAGTGGTATGTCTTCATTATTGGTGGAGATGGGTACACTATTGCTCATTTCAACCCGGCAATGATAGGGCGGGACCCGGCGCTGCGCGTGGATTCGACCGGTTACTTTTATGGAGACGACGTACTGAGCGCGACCGAGGCAGGAAAGTGGGTCAGCTACGTCTTCACGAACCCGGACACGGGGGAGGAGACGCGTAAGCACGCATGGATCGTACGCCATGACGGGCTGTTCTTCGGGTCGGGCTGGTACGAATAGAACTGAGATGGCCGGGGATATGGAATTGCACGATTGCAGATTATCCAAGTCAAAAACACTTGAAATGGAGACAAACGTGTTTCGCTCTGCCGCCGTATTTCTTGCTCTTACGCTCGCGCTCCTCGCCGCCGGTTGCGTTGCCATTCCTACTAAAAGCGAACCGGCGGCCTACACACAGGCGCTCGTGCAGGATGCCATCCGCCTCTACAAAGATGAAGGGCGCCAGGCGGTCATCGACCATTACAGTTCGCCCGAAAACGTGGACGGGCAGTGGTATGTCTTCATTATCGGTGAAGACGGGTATACCATTGCGCACTACAGACCGGAAAGTGTAGGACGGGACCCGGCGCTGCGGGTCGATGCAAGCGGTTACTTCTATGGCGACGACATTTTGAGCGCTACCGAAGTGGGCAAGTGGGTCAGCTATGTCCACGACAAGCCGGATACCGGCCAAGTGACGCGCAAGCATACTTGGGTGGTGCGCCATGACGGGCTGTTCTTCGGTTCGGGCTGGTACGAGAAGGAGTGATGCGGCCGGGAGTATTGAAGCGCACTATTGCAGATAATCCAAGTCTAGAGCAGTCGAAATGGAGATAAACGTGATTCGTTCCGCCCCCCTAGTTCTCATCCTCGCGCTCTTTGTCGCCGGTTGCGTTGCCATTCCCACCAAGAACGAGCCGGCAGCCTACACACGGGCGCTCGTGCAGGATGCCATCCGCTTCTATAATCTGGAAGGCCGCCAGGCGGCGGTCGAACACTACAGCTCGCCCGAGAACGTGGATGGTCCATGGTACGTCGTCATTGTCGGCGAAGATGGGTACACGATCGCGCACTTTAACCCCGATATTAGAGGGCGGGATCCGGCGCTGCGCGTGGATTCGACCGGCTATTTCTTTGGCGACGACATAATGAGCGCAACTGAGGCAGGTAAATGGATCAGTTTCGTCGTCTTAAACCCGGAAACCGGCACGGAGATGCGCAAGCACACGTGGGTGGTGCGCCATGACGGGCTGTTCTTCGGGTCGGGCTGGTACGAGAAGGAGTAATGCGGCCGGAAGGGACGCGGATTAGACGGCGCTCTCCGGACGGCGTTGTCAGTTTTAGGCTGCGCGTCTCTGCGCGCATTTTTCATGCAGTGGCGCGCAGAAGAGGGCACCCACAAGGGGTGCCCCTACAGATCAGGCAGCCTCCCAATGCATTGACCCAGTGAGATACAATTGTCCTGAACAGTGTCAGGGAAGTCTTGCACGGCGGGATGCGTGAATGTCGGCTATGGTAGATGTGCCATAGTTACCTTTAACGCAATGGAGAAGATCATGAATCGTTCTGTCCCCCTATTTCTCATTCTCGTGTTCGCGCTTCTCGTCGCCGGTTGCGTTGCCATCCCCACCAAGAATGAACCGGCAGCCTACACACAGGCGATCGTGCAGGATGCCATCCGCTTATATAATCAGGAAGGCCGCTAGGCCGCAATCGAACACTACAACTTGCCCGAGAACGTGGATGGTCAATGGTACGTCGTCATTATCGGCGAAGATGGGTACACGATCGCGCACTTCAACGCCGATATAAGAGGGCGGGACCCGGCGCTGCGCGTGGATTCGACCGGCTACTTTTTTGGGGACGAGATGCTGAGCGCGCCTGAAGAAGGAAAATGGATCAGTTATCTCGCCGTGAACCCGGAAACGGGCAACGAGGCGCGTAAGCACACATGGATGGTGCGCTACGACGGGCTGATCTTCGGGTCGGGCTGGTACGAGAAGGAGTGATGTGACCGGAGGGCGCGGCGTGGGCTGCTCGTCCTGGGTCCAACAGAAAGGAGGATGTTATGAAAATCGGACTGTTCACAGATAGCCTGACAACTTCCTTCAGCGAGGCGCTTGATTGGGTTGTCGAGCACGGGATCGAAGCTGTGGAGGTCGGGACGGGCAATTTCTCGCCGGCTGCGCATTGCAACCTGGATGAACTGCTGCAAAGCGAGGAGGCGCGCACAGTCTTCAAGTCCGCCATAGAAAGTCGCGGCCTGGTGCTGAGCGCTCTCAACTGCAATGGCAACCTGCTCGACCCGCACCCGGCGCGCGGCCAGGCATCGCAGGATGTCTTCTTCAAGACGGTAGAACTGGCGCATAGAGTGGGCCTGGATACGATCGTGACGATGAGCGGCTGTCCAGGAGACCCGAGTGGGACTCCCTACCCAAACTGGCCCACGCACCCGCAACAGCCGGAATACGCCGAGCTGGAGCGCTGGCAGTGGGATGAGGTAATCACACCTTTCTGGGAGAAGGCGGGCCGGTTCGCTGCCGATCACGGGGTCCGGGTGGCGATCGAACTACACCCCGGC
Source organism: Caldilineaceae bacterium (assembly GCA_026914085.1). Lineage (GTDB taxonomy): Bacteria > Chloroflexota > Anaerolineae > Caldilineales > Caldilineaceae > Bin5. Next base: position 4,847 of record JAPPKG010000169.1, read on the forward strand.
CAGTCGGTGTATAACACGCGCACTATGCTGCGGCTGCGTGCGATCGCCGGGCCGAGCGTGGGCGTCAACCTCGATCCGAGCCACTTCTTTTACCAGGGTATGGACCCGCTCATTGTCGTCCCGGCGCTGGGAGAGGGGTTCATTTTCCACGTCCACGCCAAGGACACGCGCATCAACCCTTCTGAAATGGCTCTGAACGGCGGCCTGGATATGCGGCCGATGGAGCTGGTCGCCGAGCGCGCGTGGGCCTACCGCACGCTGGGTTACGGTCATGGGGAAGCATGGTGGCGCGATTTCGTCAGCGCGCTGCGGGTGGCCGGCTACGATGGGGCGCTGAGCATCGAACACGAAGACCCGGTGATGAGCGCAGCGGAAGGCATCATCAAGAGTGTGCAGTTTCTTGAGCCGTTGATATTGCGGACGATGCCGGAGTAGGTTGCCTGTCGTAAGAGGATTGGCTGGTTGTGGGGATGCGGAGAGGTCTGTGAAGGCGAACGGGGCGCGGCTTGCAATGGGCGGTCTCGGCGACGGCGTTATGGGCGCAGTTGAGGCGGGCGGATGGGTCAGGTATGAGAGAGTTCACAAGGGGTGCCCCTACAGATTGGTAGGCCCACACAAGGCAGGCAGTCTCCCAAGGCATTGATTCCATGCGATGCACTTGCTCGGATCCGTGACAGGAATTTTTTTGCACGGAGGGGTGCGTAAAGGTAGATTACGATGGATGTGCCATAGTTACCTTTAGCGCAATGGAGAGAATCATGAATCGATTTGCCCCTCTATTTCTCGCGCTGGCGCTCCTCGTCGCCGGTTGCGTTGCCATCCCCACCAAGAACGAACCAGAAGCTTACACCCAGTCGCTGGTGCAGGATGCCATCCGCCTCTACAGAAGTGAAGGCCGCCAGGCGACTATCGACCACTATAGTTCACCCGAAAACGTGGACGGGCCTTGGTACGTCTTCATTATCGGCGAAGACGGGTATACGATTGCGCACTACGTTCCCGACAGGATAGGGCGGGATCCGGCGCTGCGTGTTGACATTACCGGATACTTCTATGGCGACGATATGCTAAGCGCTACCGGAGCAGGCAAGTGGGTCAGCTACGTGTTCAACAACCCGGAAACGGGCGAGGAGACACGCAAGCACACGTGGATCGTACGCCACGACGGGATGTACTTCGGGTCGGGCTGGTACGAGGAGGAGTGACTCGACTGGCGGGGCACTGGAGAGGGAAGCGCGCCTCTCTTCAAGAGTGGGCGTTGGCGCTTGCGCCGCGGCCGACGAATAGCGAGGCCATTTCTTCAGCTGGAAGCGAGGGAGACTCCTCGTGCAGATAACAGGCCGCCAGACGATGGGCATCGGTCCGGAACAGTGGGGGCGCGCTGGCGGCGCATTTGGACATAGCATGGGGACAGCGGGCGAAGAATTTGCAGCCATCGCTTGCGCCTGTCGCTGCCGTCGAAGCGGCCATCGCTTCTGTATTCCAGCGGCGGTCCGGGTCGGGTTGGGGCACTGAGCCGATCAGGAGCTGCGTGTACGGATGCTGCGGCTGCTTCACCACGAGGTCAATGTCCCCGGCCTCGGCTACGGATCCGGAATACATGACAATGATGTTTTCGCTGATCTGATAGGCCGTGGTCAGGTCGTGTGTGATGTAGACGACGGAGATGCCGAACTCCTGGTTCAGTTGACGCAGGTTGCCGAGAACGGTGGCTCGCAGCGAGGCGTCGATCATGGAGACCGGTTCGTCGGCCACGATAAGGCGCGGGCGCAACAGCAGGGCGCGCGCCACCATTATGCGCTGTCTCTGCCCGCCGCTCAGCTGGTGGGGGCGCCGTCCCAGGGTGTTTTCGGGGCGCAGTCCCACTGAGTGCAGGGCCTCCTCGATCAGCGTCTGACGCTCCTGTTGGGATTTGGCCAGGCCGAATTTGGCAATCGGGGTCGTCAGGACATGGTCGATCTTATAAAAGGGGTTGTAGACCTCGAACGGATCCTGAAAGACGACTTGCACATCGCGCCGGAACGAATGCCACTCCGCGGTGGAGAGCCCGCGCAGATCCTTCCCCTGATAGAGCACCTGCCCCTCGGTTGGCGTCTCCAGCCCGAGGAGGATGCGGGCCAGCGTTGTCTTGCCGCTGCCGCTTTCTCCGACCACTGCCGTGATGGAGGGCGGCTCGCTGGCGATGGCTAACGAAAAGTCTTCCAGCGCCGTGGTGCGGTTGCGGCTGAACAGGCCGCCGCCGAAGACCTTTGTGATATGTTGCACTTCGAGCAGGGCGCTCATGCGATTCGCGGTTCGTGGTAAATGGCCGGACTCCGGTTACGGAACTCCGGTTTGCGGCTGCGAATTGTGAATCAGTTCCAGGCGATGACAGGCTGCCCAACGCTGCGGTTGCACCTCATCCAGCGTCTGCTCCTGCGTTGCGCAATCGGCGGCGGCATGCGGGCATCTGGGGTGAAAAAGACAGCCCGTTGGCCGCTCAAGCAGCGAAGGCGGCAGCCCCGGTATGCCTTCGAGAGCGTCCTTCACTTCCAGAGACGGGAGGCATTCGATCAGCAAGCGGGCGTAGGGATGCAGAGGCCGGTTGAAAATCTCGCGCACGGGCGAGACCTCCACCAGTTTGCCGGCATACATGACGCCCACCCGGTCCACAAACTGGGCCATGATGCCCATATCATGGCCGACGAGGAGCACGGCCGCGCCGACCTCTTCCTGGACGCGGCGCAAGGTCTCCATTATCTGCATCTGCACGACGACGTCGAGGGCGCTGGTCGGCTCGTCGGCGATAATGACTTTGGGGCGCATGCTGATGGCCATGGCGATGCAGACCCGCTGCTTCATCCCGCCGCTCAACTCGTGCGGGTACATGTCGGCCACCTGGGGCTCCAACCCTACCCGCGCCAGCAGATCATGCACATAGGCTTCCTGCTCCCGCCGGCTCATCATTGCCGCATTGGTGCCGTTGTCCGGCCCGTTGGACCCGGCGGCGGCGTGATCTTTCATGCCATCGAGCAGCTGACGCCGGATCCGGGTCACCGGATTCAGGGAGTTCATGGAGCCCTGCGCCACGAGCGCGATCCCTGCCAGACGTAATTTCCGCATTTCTTCGCCGGAGAGCGCCAACACATCCTGTCCGTCCAGCCAGACCTGCCCGGATTCGATCTGTCCGGGCGGCTTGATCATGCGCAGCAAAGCCATTGCCAGTGTCGTCTTGCCCGAGCCGGATTCCCCGACCAGGCCGAAACGCTCTCCCGCCTCCAGGCTGAAGCTCACGGAGTCCACCGCCTGCACTACGCCGCTGGGTGTATGGTAATGGACGCGGAGGTCGCGCACTTGCAGCGCGGCTGATTGCGCATGCGCTTCGCCATTTGAACGCGGTTGCGGCGTCATACGCTTCTCCTCAACCTGGGATTCGCCAGCTCATCCATGCCGACGGAAGTCAGGTAAAGGGCGATGAATATCAGGACGATGATCACCACAGGGGCTACCCACCACCACCAGTATCCCCCGAGCACACCGGCATGGAGGATGACCCAGTAGATCGTCATGCCCAGGGTCGGGT
>JAPPKG010000149.1:0-8404 GCA_026914085.1 Caldilineaceae bacterium
TGCGTTCAAGCGGAGCTCTTCCGAGGCCCAATCGAACAATTGAACGTGCTCAAGCAGAAAGCCTGCAGCCCCCATTGAAAGACTCTTGGATGGTGGCCACCGGGCGCAGTCAGCCTTCTTCACTGCGTGGGCAAGACTCCATGCGCTGAAATGGAGTTGAGTCTTTGCGCTGGGAAGTGGACGTAACCGCTGGCCAAGTGTCTGTACTGTCTCCTTGTCGCACTCATACTCCGGTAAGCGACTGCGTCCATTGAAGGTGTGAAGAATTCTTGTGAGGCCTGTCATCCAAGTGGCTCCGCTGGCAAGGGCAGCGTAGTCATACCGGGCGTTCCCTGTGGATAGGCGGGCTGCTCACCCTGAGAGTGAAACTCGTAGCCCTCCATTCGGACTCGCAGCGCATCGACTTCTGGGGCATCACGAGCGTACCGCTCAACGCCAGAAACGTATCGACTCTACAGCGTGGAGGCGGTCGAACGAGTCTTCGAATACCTGCTGCAGGGCCGCTGTGTCCCATCCTTCGTAGTTGAACACGTACCAAATTGGCCGGCAGAGAGCCCGTGCTGCTGTCAAGCCGAGCCATGCGAGGGCCTCCACCTTTACGGCCTTCTGCATCCGCACCGGAAAGATTCTACTGCTTGCCAGGTGGCCAGAGGGCACGGCCCGCTCGTCAAAGCCCACCTCCTGAATCGCCCATGAATGCCCGTGCACGACAGCCGAGAGAATCCGATACGCAACCTCCTCGTCGAGAATTGCTGCGACGGCACGGGTGGCGTCGGGCATCTTCACCGGGCCGTTCCGGTGCCCTTTGTTCCTGCCCTTGGCCGAGGAGCTTCGCAACTGGCTCCCTCTTGTATTGAGCTGCCTAATCCGATCTTTGAGCAAGTTGATCGAGGCTTGGGATGCCGCTGACGCCTGGGCGTAAGCAAGTTGCTGGCAAAGCCCCTCTTTTCCGTAGGCGAGGACTCTACCCACCCGCTCTGTGCGATCGATGTCGGGATCAATCATCCAAGACGCAAGCGCACACGACTCAAGCAACGAGCGGACGGTCCCGCAACAGGCAATTGGCTGTGCCGGTGGGCTGACGGACTTGACGAAGAGTGTCAGTTGCTCGCCCGCGGTTTCGATTAGAAGGGAAGCAGCGGATCTCGCTGTTCCCAGTAGCTGCTTGTGCGCAAAGCCGCGAAGTTCGTCAGCAGCGGGTGAGCCTGAAGTGGGCTCCTCAGCAAGGACTCCGTACAGTCTTCCGACGCCGCCGTGAAGTCCAGTCAGTGCTTGCTGCATAGTTCCCAAGTACCCAAGGTCCAAGCCTTTAGCTTGAAACCGTCTCGCTTGGTCAATCCCGACGTCCCGACGGGTTCGCTTAGTGGGAGCGCTCATCATTCAAATTCAATCTGCGCCCGCCACTGTACTGATCCGGATTCGACAGGGCGGTGAATGAGGGACGAACTCTCCTCATCCGAGATACTGCCGACATGCCGACACCGGCCGCGAATCCCATCATCGCATCCATGCCGACGTTGCGGGAATCATCCGTTCCGCGACCGAAGCTGGTGCGTGCATTGCAGCACAGGAGGTCCGCACCATGGCCGCGCAAACACAACTTCGAAGATCGAGACGAACGCCGTAGCTCATGCGGCAGCGGCAGAGGTCCTCCGGGCGGAAATACGATCCGACCGCTGGGTCCTAAGTGCCGCGGTCATCGTGATCACGCTGATCTCTGCAGCCGGCCAGTTGAGGTTCGTCTACCGGCACGCGACCAGTAGCCCCACACGCCGTGTTCACGGTCGAGCAAGCACCCCCATCCCCTGCGTCTCCAACCGCGCCGTAGCGATGCCCCCGCGGGCAAACCGCACCCCAACCAGCGTAAGCCCCGGTCCCTTCCCCGATCTAGTCACCGCCGGGCTTGTACCGCTCAAACCAATCCGCATAGGCACGAATCTTAGCGGCTCCTTCGTCGCCGCGAAACCGGTACGTGACCATAGCGAACACGAGGATCGCACGGTAAACGTAACGCCAGAATTCCTCCCCGGATACCCGCTGCAGGCTCGTTCCTTGCATACCGTTCATGTGGAACTGGAACCGACCAAGGTGGCCTCCGTACATCTCCATCAGGTGGCCCGAAGCACCGTGGACATAGCCCGACTTAACCTTGTCGATCGTCCGTTCTAATTCCGCAACGATGCTCCGGTCAAGGGGGGAGCCAGGAGCTTCAGAAAAGAACCGCGCAACGCGGTCCCGGATCCTTCTTCTTGGAATCATCTTCCGTTTCTGGGTCGATGCGAGCGCATCGTCCGCGTCAAACTCTTCCTCGTAGAAGGCTTCCAAGAACTCGCGATCAAGGTCAGTCGGGTCTCTCAGGCACGAGAAAATAAACGCGATGTCCTGCTGGGTCTCGTCGAGAACCCTCTTTAGAACTCCGACCTCCTGCACGAAACCGCAGTTGAGGAGCACACGCGTGGCGCGGAGGGCACTGACCAAGCGCGCAAGTTTCTGGACAAGCGCTTGGCTAGGGGTCTGTTCTAGGTAGCGGAATACTTGTTGGCCAGCCCTCGTCACGAGTCGGGGCGCAGGGATGAGCTTGGCCAGTTCATCCACTGATCGCTCCATGTACGAGAACGCCTCGTCGTCTAGGCCATCCAGCGACCGCCCTCGTGCCGAGCTCGTCACTGTCGCGGTTCCTGGTCGAACTGCTCGGCATGAAAGTCGCAAGCATCGACGCTGATATGCGATTGCCTGCGCCCATCGCGGTTTTTTGCACACCCGAGAATGGCCAGCAGGGCTTGCCCGCGAGGGATTGCTGATGCCTCGGAGTCCACTGGGAAGACTTCTAGGATGTCAATCAACACCCAATTCTAAGCCGTCGCGAAGACAGTCCTTCCGCGATGTCGGGGGGGAATGAAGCTCGGGCTAGACTGACTCCGTGCCGCTGACTAAGTCAATCAGCTGCCCAAAATCGGTCACGACATCGTACCTGACTCGCTGTGTCAAGCTACCCTCGTTAAGTTCGGCGAAGAACTTTCTTGCGCAGTCGATCTTCGTCTTCTCGACACCACGGAGTTCCATCGAGGACATGGATCCCTTGGTCTCGGCTACGAAATAGATGTGTCTAACAAAATCCCGCTCTAACGATATTGCCCAGTCTGGATTGTAGTCCCCCACTGGCGTCGGAATGAGGAAGCCTCGAGGCAGCTTAGCGTAGACGATGACCTCGCTCGCCGCGTCAAGGTTCTCGACGAAGCGGCGCTCTACGTCGGAGTCCGTGATGCAGTAATCGTAGACGTGGTTCTTAAGCTTGCGCGACGCGCGGGAGAAATCTTGGCCCGTTTGGGCTGCTGTAAAGATGCCGACGTCGTGCCGGTCCTCGATGGCGTTGTACCGGAGTTGCTCAATGATGGTGGTTGCTTTCTGCTCACCGATGAGACGGGACACCTGAGAAATGAAGTGTTCCGGATTGATCACGAATTGGCCGAAGACGGGCGTGTCCAGACCAGCCAGAATGCGCGCGGTTGTCTTGCGCGTGAGTTGGACGTTCTCTGCGATCTTGCCGACTACGTCGTAGGTCACTCGCGATTGGACTGGGCCTGACCGATGAGTTGCGATATGGGTTGTTTGGAAAGTCTGACCGGACCGGGCCTGCGCGTCAGTAACTTCACTAACCTGTTCGCCAGACTGGACCACATACTGAAGCGGCGTCACGTTGAGGTGCGTGTTTATTGTGGCAACGGCCTTGCGAATGAGTTCGTCAGACTGAAAGTCGACCCGATAGACGCACTTTCGATTGATGCGGGACCAAAGTTCTTGGAACTCGGCCTTTCGGAAGTTGGCGTTCAGCCGATTCGTCTTGGGCTTCCTGCCATCGTCAATGCTGGGCAATTGGCTCTCGTCGAACACGCTGTCGATTAGGTTGAAGATCTGGCCCGCCAAGGGTTGGAGCTCCACGGGAAGTTCGGCCAGTTCGGCGGCGTCCCTCGCCGCACGGTATTTTTCAGTGATGTGGTCGTCGTCGTCCGTGTAGTCGTTCTTGATCAGAAAGCGATAAATCTGCTTCGCAATCTTTGGTGTGACGACAACGGTTCGTCCGTCAACACGAAGAGTCTTGCCAGCGAAGTAGTCTTCGTTCGCCTCTTGTGGCCGAGCTGATAGCGCTTGCGCAACTTCCGTCTGAAGGCCCGTGACAAAGTCCTTATAACTTTCGCTCGCAACCACCGTTAGGACATTCACGTCATGGACAATTGCTGGCTGGTCGATGCGATCGCCGTTCTGGTCCACAGACAGCCGCAACCCGCGGCCAACTTCTTGACGGCGTGAGATTGAGTTGTCACTGTGCTTCAGCATGCACATGATGAAGACGTTTGGGTTGTCCCACCCCTCGCGGAGCGCCGAGTGGGAAAAGATGAAACGAGTATGTTCAGCGAAGGAAAGCAGTTGCTCCTTATCTTTGAGGATGAGGTCGTAGGCTTCTACATCGTCTGACAAGCCGGCCGCTTCGCCGCGTTTCATGGTGGTTGGGTCCTTCATCCGCCGCGTTTTCTTGTCGATGGAAAAGTACCCGTTATGGGTGGCGGCGGCACCGATGCCTGCGAGGTAGTTCCGGTATGGATGCCTTTCGGCAGGAGGAGACTCCAAGAAGTCTTGAACAATGCGGGTGTACTCCTGCTCGAAAGTCTGGGCGTATTCGCCGTTTTGGTCCTTCTGCTTGTAGTCACGATACTTCGCGACCTCGTCGATAAAAAACAGCGAGAGTACCTTGATCCCGAGGTGAAACAGCTGCTCCTCCTTTTCTAGATGCGCTCTAATCGCCTCCCGGATCTGTATTCTGCGGACGTCAGATTCGCTCACATCGCCGGTTGCTTCACCGGCAAGCAAGACTACGCCATTCGTGAACTCGACCTCGTCTCGGGTGTAGTCGATGTCCGAGATGACGAACCCGCGGTATTGATGTAGGCCGCCTGACTTGACGAACAAGTCCGCTCCGAATTGGAGTCGCTTCGTGCGTCGCGTGATTTCGCCGGAGGCAAGTTTGACTTCCATTTCGACCCGTGCCAGAGGTGCCCGCGAAGAGATTTCGATACCTTCGAGATAGAGGTACGCATTGCTGCCGGTTAGCCCCTTCGTCTGGATCCCTCGGACGGCGATTTTCTTAACGAGCTTGCGGTTATAGGCATCGAGTGCGTCTAGGCGATGGACTAAGTTGTGTTGTGTGCGATGGGTGGCCGAGTACCGCACGATGAATAGCGGATTGAACTTTGGCAAGGCGTCGAGCGTCGCTTTGCCCTCCATCTTCTGCGGCTCGTCGAGGATCAGGATTGGGCGGTTCTGACCTATCACGTCGATCGGGCGCCGGGACTGGAAATCGTCGAGCTCTTCGTAAATTCTTCGATTGTCGGCACCGCGCGCGTTGAATGCTTGGATGTTGATGATCATCACGTTAAGGCCCGAGTCGGACGAAAAGCTCTCGATCTCGTGGAGACGCTTGGAGTTATAGACGAAATATCGGGCTCGCTTGCCATAGCAGTCGGCGAAGTGATCTGCCGTCATGTGGAAGGACTTCAGAACGCCTTCACGGATCGCAATGCTTGGAACAATGACGATAAATTTTGACCAGCCGTACTGCTTTCGCATTTCGAACATCGTCTTGATATAGCAGTAGGTTTTGCCCGTACCCGTCTCCATTTCGACGTCTAGGTTCACATCTGCTCCGGGCTTATACGAACGTCTAGCAATCCGCCGCTGGCCCTTGCCGTCGAGCGTGCTGAAGTCGGTAAGTGAGCGCGACAGGGGCAGATTCTGGTGCCTCTGCACTGCTTGGATGTTCGTCAACAGCTGTTCGGGCGCGAGGTTGACTTCCTCGTTCCTGAAGCCGTTCCCAAGGGCCGACAGAAGGTCTCCTTCGGATGGGCCGATCTGGTACCGAACAGGCGGCGTTGCTGATTGACCGGCGAAACAGTCTACGATGGCTTCTACGGCGTCGGTTTGGTAGGGCTGGACCTTGAACTTGAGCTTCATCGCGCTGCTTCGACCGGTGCTAGAGGGATCTCAAGTCAGTGCCGGGTGAGAGCTGGCGGAAGATCTGCTCGGCGTTGATTTTTTCGGCGTCAGAGGCGTAGCCCGCATCCCGGAACACTGCGCGCAGTGGTTCGAATGCCGCGAGTTCTCTAACGAACTCTTCTTCGATACCGGAATCGAAGCAGGCGACAAGTTCGCAGGGGCTCGCGCCCACGAACACGACCATCCTGTCTTGGATCGTCTTGCAACTGATTGGAAGGGTGAGGTCAATGCCCCAATGCACAAGGACTTCGAATAGGAGGTCGAAGGGGTCGCCGCGTCCCGGCTTGATGATGTCGACGTCGGCAATCAGGCTGCCTTGCTCAGTCTCATCGGTAGTACGGTACACGTCGTACATGTTTGACGTATCGACTGCAAGGACTCGGAAGCCTGAGTCTTGGTTCGACTGCTCGCCCAGAACCTCTTGGCCGGCACGCCGGATTCTCTCTTTTCCAATCTCGGCGATGTTGGACAGGCCCGCTTTGGCAGCTGGCGACTCGTCCGGGACGGGCACAGGCAACTGGACCATAAAAAATTGGCGTGTGCCGCCGTCTTCTGCGTTCACGGCCATAACTCCATGTGCCATTGCGGCAGAGCCGCTGAAGAAATCGAGGATGATGGAGTCTGAGTGCGAACCCATCCTGACCAGCCTAGCCATGAGATCTGGCGACTTCGGGAAGTCCATGACTGGCTGACCGAACAGCCGCTTCACTGACTCCCTGCCGTGATCGTTGGAATACTCCTTTTCGGTCCAAAGAGACTTTGATTTGGTCTTCGCCGCTTGGCCGTCGTCTCGCCTCAGATAGTCTTTTCGAAAGATTCGGAAACCATCTCCTACTCGCTCGGCAAGCAGCAAATGGCGTCTCTCCCTGACCCGGGCCCCTCCCCATGTCCAACAGGTCTGCACGCCGTCGGGCGCGTGGGGCCAGACCTCCTCGGAGTAGTCGTCGGTCTTGTCGGGGGACACCGAACCGTCTTGGTCGTCGACATAGAGGGGGTAGTAGAGATTTGGCCGCGTAACGGGGTTAAACGCTTGGTTACGATTGCGCAGCCCGAGGAGGCGGTAGCGGCCGTTTTCGTCTTCCCGGTCGTACTCAGCGACCATCCGGTCACCTTTTTCCAACTGGTGCAAGGCGCGAGGATTAAGCGCGTCCTTAACGAAGATGACGATTGATTCGTGCGTCCTAGCAATGAACCGATCCAAGTGGCGACCGCGAGGATTCACCTGCACGGCAATCTGGGCAATGAAGTTCTCGTCGCCAAAGATCTCTTGGCCGAGCTTGATTAGATTGGCGCTCTCGTTGTCGTCGATACTGATGAACAGAGCTCCATCATCCGATAACAGGTTCGGAGCCAGTTTGAGCCTCGGATACATCATTGACAGCCAGTCAGAGTGGAACCGGCCGTTGGCTTGGGTGTTGGCTACTAGCCGGTTACCGGCATCGTCGATCTGCCCGGATTTGACTAGATGGTCGGCGGTACGCTGGCGGAAGTCGTCCCTGAAGAGGAAGTCGTTTCCGGTGTTGTACGGCGGGTCGATGTAGATCATTTTGACCTTGCCGAGATACGTCTCCTGCAATAGTTTGAGCGCTTCGAGGTTGTCCCCCTCGATGAACAAGTTACGCGTCGTGTCAAAGTCTCGGCTCTGCTCTCGAATCGGGCGAAGCGTCTTGCCGATGGGTACGTTGGCGGCCAAGATGGCCGCCTTCTTGCCTGGCCAAGTGAGGTGATAGCGCTCGCCAGAACCTTCCACAAGACCATCGCCAAGTTCTTGTCGCAGTTGATCGAAGTCGAGCGCGTAGCGATAGTTGCCGTGTTCATCGCTCGCCTCGGTAACGCAGCATGGAAGGATTTCGCGAATCTTGGCGAGATTCTGTTGTACGTGGTCGGGAGAGTGCCGGTTGAGCTTCTTCATCGTCTTGGTCGAAGTCCTTCTGGGTCCACCTCAAAGAGTCGCCAGTGGCGGTTGCGGGCCGTGAGGGGTTTGGTATTGCAGCAGTGGTGGAGGGCCAAGGCGAGGCTGACAGCACGTTACCCAGCTCAGGGATCTTGGAAAGTCCATTGCTTTGAATGGCTCAATTGGCGAAAAGCTTAATTGGCGAAACGTATGCATGTCGGTACCATTGAGGCCACCGAGCAACTGCGCGGAGACGCCGCGCACACCAACCCGACTTGCCGAAACCTGCGCAAGTGGCTGCCCAGGTACTTCGTCGCGCCGCCTGGAACAGTCGGGGGAAGTCCGCGATTCCCAGAGCGGGCCTCTGCCTCCAAATGTGCGCAATTTTTGTTGCCATTGATGCCGCAGTCTCTAACAATAGCAACCAAATATGTGATTTCAATAAATTATGAGTGTTTTTTG
>JAPPKG010000164.1:0-8324 GCA_026914085.1 Caldilineaceae bacterium
CATGGTGACGTAGCCGATCGACTCGACCAGCCCTTTGTGGGCCTCGGCGAAGCGGGCGGGGACCCTGGTACCCTTGACATTGGGCATATTCTGGCCGATTTCGCCCTGCACCAGCTCAATGTTTTCGGGGTGCGAGAAGAAGCGCAGCAGGTCGATGGCGGTGTCGAGCACGCCATCTCTGCGGGCACGGGTGGAGATGGCGAAGTTGTCGGTGACGGTGCCGACGTTGGGGGCGACGGTGGGCGGGTCGGTCACGAACTCGCTGCTCTCCTTGGTGAGGGGCGGCGCCCAGAAGGTAGCCCACTCGAAGTCCAGCAGCGGATCGATTTCCAGCTGGGGGATGATCCAGGAGCCGTTTTCGGTGATAGGCGTGTTCTTGGTGAGGAAGAGCCGGGTGGAGTCAGGCGCGGACACGGTCCAGTCGGCGCGGCGGTAGGGTACGTTGAGCTTCCACAGCTCGAGCCACTGGCGGAACTGGGGCAGATGGGCGTGATAGACGCCGTCACGGATGGCGCAGGCGACCTCGGAGAGCTCGGCGAAGCGGCCGTCCGGGTTGACGAGGGGGGCGAGGTCGCGCTCCATGATCATCGAGCCAATCTGCTGGCGGTACCAGGCATCGGTGTCGGCGGGGGAGAAGGTGATGAAGTCGTAGCCGATGAGGCCGGCGTCGCTGGCAACCTGGCAATTTTCGAGGAATTCAGCATAGCTGTTGGGGACGGAGATGCCCAGCTCTTCGAACATGTCGACGTTATAGAAGAACCAGGTGGTGTTGATGCCGAAGGCGACGTTGTAGAAGTTGCCTTCGATGTTGAGCATGGAGTTGGGCGTGGGATAGAACTGGTCGAGCCAGCGCTCGCTGCCGGGTTCGCCGGCGGCGATATAGGGGTTTGGCTCCTGGAGTGCGTCGGTCAGGACGACCCACCAGTCTTTGTCGACGTCCTCTTTGATGATCCACTGGGCGGCGGGCATAATGTGGGGGACTGTGCCTGCGGTCTGTTGGGCGACCATCCACTCGCGGCTGCTGACGCCGGAGGGCAGCCTGATCCATTCAATCGAGACGCCGGGATGCTCGGCGGTGTATTCGTCAAGCACCTCCAGGATCTTGTTGTGCGGGTTAGGGTTGTCCTCGCTGCGCTCCATGCTTTCGGTCGGGGTCCAGCCACCCAGCCATGCGATCAGTTCCTGGGTTGCGGCGGCCGGTTCGCCGTCCTGCTGTGGCGCGGATTCGCCGGCCGGAACGCAAGCGGCCAGCGCTGCGCCGGCCGAGACAACGCCAACTGTCTTCAGGAAGTTTCGCCTCGAGAGTTTCAGATTCTCCATCTTGTCATTTCTCCTTTTGCGGTCAGTGCGCGAATACGGAATGTTAAGATGGCAGGCGAGGGGCCTGCTTAGCCAGGTTGATGGTGGACCGGAAGAGCGGGGGCATTGCAGATTCGCCTCGGCTTCGCGGTGTGTGGGCGAGCGCCGCGCGTCAATGCCAGCACGACTCCGGCAGATTATAGCCGATAGGAGATTGGAGAGCAATCACCATGGAAGGGGACAATGACCGGTCCCTGTCGGCCGCGGCCAAGTTCAGTAGTCAGCGTGTCCAGTGCGGTTGTCCGGGGGCAGACGCCTTTGCAGGGAAAATCTGTCGTTGCATGTTCAATCGTACCAGTGGTAGTTTCTATGTACAAACTTGCAGGGGATTCCAGAGTCTGGTGGGCGCACCACGGTACGAGGCAGATGGGCCAATGGCATGCTGACCGGAGGTGGAAAGCAGGAGGAAGAGATGACGTTTCGGTTCGAAGACTGGATGGTGCATGAGTATCATCAGCAGGGCTTCCTGATCTTTCGGGGGATTGTACCGCCCTCGCTCCTGACGGATTTGCGGCGGGAGGCGGACAAGGCGCGTGCGCTGGCGCATGAGCTCAACGGGCCGCAGACGCAACGGATTCAGCCGCTGGACCGGTACGAGGAATATATCGATCTGCAGCCGTTCAGAGACTATGCCGACCTTGACGAGCTGCGGGTGACGGTTGAGCGGCTACTGGGGCCGGGGTATACGCACGCGCATTTGGACATAATGGGGCTTCTGGTCGAGCCGTTGGAACGGCCGTGGCACTGCGGCTGGCACCGTGACGGCGTGGTGGAGGTGCCGGGGGAGGCGCGCGATGCGGAGATGGAGTCTTTCATGGCGACGGTGTGGAATGATCTGCGCTATTTCAACCAGGTCAACTGTGCGATTTACGCCGACTCCTGCACGTGGTATGTGCCGGGCAGCCATCTGCGGCAACAGGATCTTCCTGACGAGGTCCAATCAACGGGCGACCCGGTGATGAAGGAGGCGCCGGCGGAATGGAGCGACGCCGAGGCGGAGCAGTTTTACTTTGAACATTGCCGCTCGATGCCGGGTGCGGTGCAGGTCTATCTGGGGCCGGGCGACTTTATGGTGTACCGCAACCTGGCGTGGCATTGCGGCATGTATCTGCCCTACCAACCGCGGGCGACGATCCACGACATTATCCGACATAAGGGCAGGAATGCGTGGATGGAGAAGTGGCACAAGGTCAAGCAGGCGGCGCAGGGGCGGGTGACGGCGGGGATGGGTGCTTCATGAGTAGGTTTCAGGCCGGATCCAGTCTGCGGCCTGTCTGAGTCAGGATTTGCAGGACTAAGAGATTTTCAAGATTGCAATAGCACGACATTCTTCTCTTGAATCTGTCTGCAACACTCCTCTAGAACCTCGCCAGATCTTCACTCCGGACGACTTCATATCCGATGGGAACAGTAGAATTCTAACCATCTGCTTACTTTCTCCTTGTACTATCACCCGCGCTTCTTCGAAAGGCGTGGCCGGACAAAACGACTCCAATGGCCCGGCAATTGACTGCGTAGGCCGGTAAAAGCGGATGTTTGGATGCGCTTCAAGGTGATATGTGGGTCGCCTCTTTACGCGACTCCGGGCTTGCAAAACGGTAGCCGACGCGCGGCTCAGTGAAGATGTAGGTGGGGTTGTCAGCATCGTCGTTCAGCCTGCGGCGCAGCGTGCTTATCACGGTGCGCATAGGCCGCAGGTCTACTTCTCCCTCCATTTCCCAGATTTTCCTCAGCAGATACTCGTAGGTGACCACCTGGCCGGCATGCTGTGAGAGCTCGACCAGCGTGCGGTATTCGATGGCAGTCAGTCGAACCGGTTCTCTCGCCAGGGTCACTTGGCGTTTGACGTAGTCGATTGCCATCTCCCCCAGAACGAAAGGCTCGAGTAGATCGGGGCCCGCCCACTTTCGCAAAGCGCCCCTGATCCGAGCCGTCAACTCGGTCGGTGAGAATGGTTTCACTACGTAGTCTGCCGCCCCCATATCGAAGGCCCGGGCAATCATCTGGTCCTGGTCGTAGGCAGACAGGAAGATGACAGGCACATTTTTTATCTCCAGGATCTCCTTCATCAGGTCGATGCCATCTTTCCCCGGAAGCATGAGGTCGAGTAGGGCCAAGTGGGGCTTCTTCTCATACATGAGGACGAGCGCTTCCTGCGGGTCCCCCGTCACGAGAGGCGTGTAGCCCGCATTGGCAAGCGTGTCACGAACGTACCTGAGTGCCAGCAGGTCGTCGTCCACCACCAGAATGCGCATTCGCTCCTCCATCGCCTGCGAGGCAGAGCGGGTTAAGGGTTGAGTCCCTTTGGCAGGCGAGACGTTTGTGGGTTGCCCGACTGCTGGAATCGTGAAAGATACTGTTGTTCCCATTCCCGGCCCGTCACTTTCGGCCCATATCCGGCCTCCGTGGGCTTCGACTATCCCCTTACAGATTGCAAGCCCCAGACCCGTTTCCTCACTCTGGTTCTCGGCATCGTTACGAGAGAACTTTCCGAACAGATGCGGCAGACTCTCGGCCGGGATGCCTTTGCCCTTGTCGGAGACTGAGATCACGACAAGGAGGCCTTCGCGCGCCGCGCTTACCCTGATTGGTAACCTGTCGGGCGAGTACCTGGCCGCGTTGGAGAGTAGGTTACAAAGCACCTGGATTATGCGCAGCCGGTCGGCCAAGATCAACGGCAGGTCGGGCGCGAATTCAGTGTAAAGTTCGTGCTTGGCCCCGCCGCTTTGGAAGGCGTTGTGGGCTTCGGCTATGAGATCCGCGACCTCAGCGGGTTTAGGGAGGACCGACAGTGTTCCCGACTCGATGCGCGCCACATCGAGAAGATCTGCGATCAACTCGCGCATTCTATCGGTCTGCGTATCAATGATCTGGTGAAACTGGTGCGTTTCGGCGGGATTCAGCGTGATGGAGGGATCCAGGAGAGTCGTAATCGAACCTTTCACAGAAGAGAGAGGTGTGCGCAGTTCGTGGCTCACCATGGCCAGGAATTCGGCCCGCATTCGTTCCATTTCTTTCAACGGCGCCATATCCTGCAGGGTAAAGACAAAGGAGATAATGTCCCCGTCGTCTGAGCGGATGGGAGTGCCGTTTACCAGGGCAGTAAGAGAGCGTCCGTCCGGGACAGAATATACAACCTCCTCGGAGCGCACGGTTTCGCCGCTCCTCAGGGTTTTGTCGATGGGGCCTTCTGCCAAAGTGTACTCCCATCCACTCGCTCGTCGAACGGTCATAACCTTCAGAAGCTCTTCTACGGTGTAGCCTGGCGAGCTCAGGGTCATAAACATTCTTTCCGTTTCGCGGTTGTACGATACAAGCTTACCCGTTTTGGCGTTGAAAACCGCCACGCCTACGGGGGAGGTGTTGATAAGCGTTTCCAGATAGGCCCGTGTTTCCTGTTCCTCGCGGTAGCGGCGAGCGTTGGCGATAGCCAGAGCGGCCTGGGAGGCGAACACGACCAGGACTTCTTCGTCTTCGAGGGTAAATTCCCGGCCGTCACCTTTCTCGCCGACGTAGATGTGTCCTACCAGTTCGTTCAGATGTAGTATCGGCGCCATCAGAATGGCCAGGACGGGGCTAGCCGTAGTCGGCGGGCGGAATTCGGAGAATCCCAACTCCATGACATAGGTTCTTAAGTCTTTGATTCGCACCGGGTCTGAGATTTTGCCGAGGTATTCGAAGACCTTCGAATATTGTGGCAAATTCCATAATGATTGCGCTTTTTCGGAGGTCATGCCGTGGGTGAGAAAGTCCTGCACCTGCCCCGAGTCGTCGAGGAGAGTGATAACACTAGATTTGGCTCTCGTTAAGGCACAGGCGCTTTCCAGTACGCCTGTCAGGACCGTGCCGAAGTCGAGACTTTCGTTGATGCGGTGGCTCGCTTCGCTCAGCCTGGACAGTCGCTCCCGCAGCGCGGCGTTCGCCCGGGCCAGTTCATCTGTTCGCTTCATATTTCCGTCTCCATTGCAGCGCCAGAAAGTCCTGGGGCCTCTTGTGAACGTTCAGGCTCAATGCGTAGCCGGACTCCAGTGTACGCAGGCACAGCGATGAGGATCTGGACAAAAACTAACAAAAAAAGGTTGCATTTGCTCCTAATTTCTTACAATAAACTTATACAGATTGGGTAAAATTGTAAAGTGCCGATTCCCCTGTACCCGGTTCCACTTGGAACTCGCGAGGCGACATGCTGCGCGGCGCGATACCACTATCGGTGGGCAATCTGAGGATCTTGCGGGCTCTCGACTTCGAAGACGAGACGCCAAGCGACGCTATTCCGTCTCAACTGAGCGGGCTAGCCGCTTTGCTGGTGCCGGGCCTGAGAAAAAACCGTTTGGCCGGCGTGATCCCTGTTGCGTTAGCCCGTGTACCCGCGCTCCTGGCCCTTAATACTCGTGTCAACGACCTCAGGGCGCGAGATATCTGGGCGGTTGGCCAACGTGTGGACGCTCCGCATCTTCTGCGCCGGCGGTAGACTTTTCTAGGTTTGCATTCCCATCATGATGCGCATCCTGATGGCGCGGACACTGGGCGAGAAAATCCAGGGCTCTACCACCCGCTGGCTTGTGCTGCCGGCCCCAGGCAGTGCAGGCATGAAACAGGCCTACGACAATAAGCGATACGCAACCGCGCTGAGACAGTTTCTCACACCAATCTGATACTTTACGGAGGCACCGATGATGAACATCGAAAAGTCCTTGCAGAAGTCAAAAATAGCCGCGGTACTTATGTTGGCCGTGCTACTTTCTTGTACAGCGACAGTCCTTCCTTTTGGGCTCGCAAACACGGCAGCCGCGCAAGAAGGGGACGCCAAGTCCGAGACGGCACCCCAGTCTGTTCCTGGTCTGCAGGCCTGCCAGGCAGGAATGGCACTAAGCCAAGGGTAGGGTTGCCACGTTAGCGGGAGTGCCGTAACAGTCGTTGTCGGAAGCACGTCAGCATGCCTCGCCTATTTTGAACCCGCTCTCCTGTTCGTTTGTCACGCCGAGCACATCGATTCATCTGCAGTCCTGTCCGCCAGCAAAGTTGGCGACAGCAGGTGGATCATTGACGAGCTTGCCGCTAAGCCTGGCAGTTGCGGAGAACTGCACGAAATACACGACACAGTGCGGCTGGGCAGAGCGGATTGGGTTTCCTGTCTCGCTGCGACCGATGTGGAGCTAAACGCATGTGACGACGAATATACCACTCCTCTCAGTATTGCGGCGGAGAAAGGGTCCAGCGAGTTAGTGCAGATTCTTGTTGCTGCCGGCGCCGACACCAACGTGCTGGATGGCTTCGGTGAATCGCCACTCCACATTGCACAGAGGAACGACGCTGCGGAGGTTGTGGAGGTACTCGTTGCTGCCGGTGCTGAAGGCGAGGGTTTGCCTTGTCTGCATGCAGAGAGCGTATTGGAGGCGGATGAAGAGACCGAGATGTTGCTTGGTTTTCTGCTTATGTACGTTATCCTCGAAGAGTCCGGAGAACTTGACGCTGCGATCACCGAGATGTCGCAGGAGGTTGTTTCGTCTCTGGCAGAGGTATTCAGCGAGGAAGGTTCGGACATTGAGACGCAAGCTTTGGGCGACACATCCCTGAACATCGTTATTGAAGAGCTTGTACAGATCACCGTCAAGTACACCTTGCCGGTGCTAACCGCCGAAGGTGTCAATACCGGTATTGAAGATGAGGTTGCCGAGTTCCTGCTGACCGGTATGTCGGAAGACGCAGATTTAGAGGCTGGCATCGCAGAGTTGCAGAACATCGGATTTTACGACGACAAGACAGCAGATGCGATCACAGCATTTGTCCACAACTTTCCGGCGGGACTGGCTAAAGTCCTCGCCGCCGCGGGCGCAGGTGCTGAGGTTGAAGAACCTATCAAGGCTCTCTCGCAGAGTCTCGTGGCGGATTATGCGGGTATTCTTGTTGCCGCCGGCTCGGATGTTGACCCTGCCGTCCTCGGGCAGATTCCCTTGCAGTCGGCGATAGCGTACATAGTCTCCGAGACTTTGCGCGTGTTCCTCTCCGAAGAGATCGTCCAGACCCTCATCGCAGCGACTGGATCCGAAGTTGACAACAGCCTGCTCCAAGTCATGGGTCTGGCTCTGAATGAAGAGCCAAAGGAAGCGTTCCGCATTTGGGGTGAATTCCCTCTGTTTGGCGCGATAGAGCATGGCGACCCTGAAATTTTGCGCCTCCTGGTAAACACGGGCGCGGAGGTCAACGCAGCTGCAGGTTTCGGCGGCAATACTGCCCTCCACGAAGCCGTAGCACAGGGCAGTGCGGAGATCGTGCAGATCCTCGTCGATGCTGGCGCGGACATCGAAGCCGAAGGATTCATGAGTCGTACGCCCCTTAGCCTTGCGGCCGAGGAAGGCGCGTCAGAGATCATGAAAGTCCTGCTGGGCCGAGCGCCAGACCCTGACACGGCGGCAAGTGGCGACAGCAAGAAAGCTCCATCACCTTCAGTAATTGGAGGCAAGGCGCTTTTCGCCGCCATTGAGTCGGACAACGCGGCGATGGTAAGACTTCTGGTTGAAGCGGGTGCAGACGTCAACGCAGCTGAAGGCTTCGGCGGCAATACGCCTTTGCATGAAGCCGTTGAGGGGGGCAATGCAGAGATCGTGCAGATTCTCGTCGATGCTGGCGCGGACATCGAAGCCGAAGGATTCATGGATCAAACACCACTTAGCCTTGCGGCGGAGGAAGGCGCGTCAGAAATCATGCAGATCCTGCTCGGGCAGGGCGCAGACAACGGCACGCAAGAGGGCGAGGACAAGCAAGCGCCGGCGATCGGAAGCGAGGCGCTCTTCACCGCCATCGAGAAGGGCGACGTAGAGACGGTCAGGCTTCTGGTGGAAGCGGGTGCGGACGTCAACGCAGCCGATGGCTTCGGCGGCAATACGCCTTTGCATGAAGCCGTTGAGGGGGGCAATGCAGAGATCGTGCAGATTCTCGTCGATGCTGGCGCGGACATCGAAGCC
>JAPPKG010000452.1:0-8314 GCA_026914085.1 Caldilineaceae bacterium
CCATCTGAAGCAACAGCATGCCCACGGCCGCGCCCACAATCGTGCCGTATCCTCCGCTGAGCCAGATGCCGCCAATGACACAGGCAGCCACCGCGGTCAGCTCCCAACCCTCGCCCCGCAGAGGATCCACGGCCGGCCGCGAAGCAAACTGCACGATCCCCGCAAATCCTGCAAGCAGGCCGGTAACAATGTAGTTCACCGCGATGACGTACTTCGTTCTTACACCCTGGGCAATGGCCGCGGCCCGGTTGCCTCCCGTCGCATAGACCCAACTGCCGAATCGTGTATTTCTCATTACGACGGCCGCCAGAACCGCGAACAGCAGGAACCAGACTATCGCCATCCGCGCGCTTCCTGCCGGTTCGGCTAAGCGATTGATGAACGTGAACTCGCCATTCAGTCCTGTGAACAATGCCGGCAGTTCACCGGTATAACGTGCAAAGTCCGCGCCCCCTATAGCCCGTGCTATACCTCGAAATGCCAGCATCGTCCCCAAAGTCGCGATAAACGAGGGAATGCCCGTACGAATGACGATAAAGCCATTTATCCCGCCCAGCACCGCGCTGACCGCCAAGCCTGACACAAGGGCGGCAAGCGGCGCCATCCCCCCCTCCAGGCTGAGCGCAAAGACGAACGTCGCCACCGCAAGGATCGACCCTACCGACAGGTCAAACTCACCGGAAATCATCAACATCGCCACGCCCACGACAAAAATGCCCTTGATGCTGGCGATAGTAAGTATGTTGGTTAAGGAAACCAGCGAAAGGAAGTTCTCAGCCCGGATGGAAAAGAAGAGAAACACCAGCAGAAAGCTGATAAGAACGACCAGCTCCGAAGCATCTGCAAGCCGGTGACGAATCCTGACAATTGTGTCCATAACACTCTGCTGAGTCGATGGCGCCTTTGAAACGCTTCAACTGCGGTCCTTCTCTCCTACCAACCGAGACTCTCCCGCAGAAACGCCCTGTTGCCCCTCGCGCTTGCCAGAGCGTCGATCCCAATTCCCGGTAGTATATCCTGCTCAACTGTGCCCCAGCCGTCAAAGTCCATCTCCTGCAAGATGCGGTTGATCCCTTGCCAGTCAACGGTACCCTCGCCCAGTTCTGGGAAGACGCCGGACGAAACACCATCGTAGTAATCGCCCTCGCGCCCGATCACCTCTTCGCGGACGCGTCCGTCGCACTCCTTGATGTGCAGATACCACGTACGGTCCCGCCACTTGTCCAGCACCGCCACCGGATCGCCTCCTCCGTACGCAATATGCGCCATATCAAAGCAGAGACCGACCAGTTCGGAATCGGTACGCTCAAGCAGCGCGTCGATCTCGAAGTCCGTCTCCAGGTAACCGCCCACGTGCGGGTGAGCAGCACACTTCATGCCGTACTCTTCATGAACAACCTTGGCGAAGGCGTTCACATTTTCGGCAGCCTGGTCCCACTCGGCGTCACTAAGCGAATCCTCACGCCGGATCCGTCCGGCCCGCCCGCCCCGGTTCTCCACCACAAAAAGTACATCCGACAGAACAATGTAATCGCAGCCCATCGCCGCAAGCACCTCTGCCGTCTCCAGCGCCTCTCGGTAGACCGTCTCGTCATCCTTGCCGGCCAGGAAATTGAATATCGTAAATGCCGATGTCAGCGTAAGCCCCCGCCGCTCCAGGTCGTCACGCAGCATCGGAACATCGAAAGGCAGATAACCGTATGGCCCCAACTCCGTTCCCACATAGCCGGCCTCCTGGATCTCATCAAGAACCTGGCTATACGGAGGAACGTTCGGCGTATCCTTCATCAAAACGCCCCACGATACGGGAGCTGTCGCAATTCGTACTTTCATTTGTTCCCAATCCTAGTCATCCATGGTTAGGCGAATATACAGTTCTCGAAAAAGCGGGCACTTGGCACTCACAACCTCAGGCGAAATCCGTCCCAAAAACCTTGCTGTATGGATGCCTTTGGAATACCGGGACTTTGCGCTGCATTCCAATGAAGCTTCGATAATCGCGTCGGAGAGCTTGCCACGACACGAATCTTTCTCCTTGTCAAAAACACCAAAAGTCTCAGGTCGGCTAAAGGGAACAGCCTTCTCGGTGCTTAGCCAATGACGCATTTGGCCATGACAACCCCGAAAATCCGGATCGGAGGCAACTGTGCCGTCCCAATCGGCAACGATCCACGCTTCAATCTCAGGTGAGGCAAGTCCAACGAAGTATGAGATGTCGGCCGCCTGTTCAACCTTCCCAATTGATGAAGCGAAAAGCTCTCGCCTTACGCTGGCGTCATGGCAGTCAAGGTCATCGATTACGAGAATGAAATCACAGAATCCACCTGCGTTTAGTGACTCAAAGAGCAGCTTCTCTAGTTGCTGCGCGTGGCTCCTTCCTGTTCTCCCATAACCAGGTTCATCCGACGGACGTGGTCCAGGCTTCCTTCTGACTGGTGATTTTCGTTCGAAAATGAAATCTGGGCGGACTCTTTCGAGCAGTGGTATCAATCCTCTGACTTCCGATTCTCCGCCTCCCGAAAATACCCAAACTACCAAGGCCACCCCCCAACCGCGGGATTGCCTACCCTATACAGGTCTCCCAACTGCCATCCTTCCTCAATCCAACCTGTAACGGCACTTTCGGTTAATCTTGACGGGGTAAAGTGACTCCGACTCTCGCTATCCGGCTGAAATGCATAAATGGATCCACCGTTATCAAGTTGGTCCGTAAAGCTGTCGAGCAGATCGGGACTGTGAGTGCTTACGACTACCTGCGTCCGCTGCGCCGCCCCTTTGATCCATTCAGCAAGGATCGGCATCCATGCTGGGTGGATCCCAAGTTCAGGTTCCTCGATCACAATAAGCGTGGGGAGGGTCGGCGAATGCAGAATGACAGCCCAAGTCAACATGCGTATGGTGCCGTCCGACATTTCGTTGAGATAGAATGGTTCGGAGCAACCCTCCACATGCCACTCAATGGTTAGGGCATAACTGCCAATCGGCACACCCCTTATCCTCTTGGTGATAGGAAGAACATCTCTAATGGCTTCGTTAAATGTACTTTCAAATTCGATATCTTCCTGTATCAGATTGAACAAAACTAATGCCAGATTCTCACCCGTCTCTGACAAGAACAAGTCGGACTGGCCTAGTTTCGGCACTGACGTTTTTATCCGCTCCAAGTCCATGTTGTTAGCGTTGTAAAAACTCCAGTAAAGTGCATTGTCCACGATTTTTCCGCGAGGTCCGTACAAGGGCACTGCTTCCGGGGGAAAGCGACTGCCTTCCAGCAGGCGGGGAATTGCCGATAAAGCTAACTCGTTTACAGGAACATCTCCGATCTGCTCCAAATGAGTTGGGGGACTCACCATCGGGTTCAACAACCGATTTCTATAGCTGAACACAGAAATAACTCCTGAGCCGCCGCCGCCATACTCCCCACTATGTACGCGGTAATAGGCAGGAGGCGTGGAGAGACCTCGACCGCTATCCAGATACTCGCTCCCGACAATAACTTGCCTGTGGTTTCCTTGCACCAGCAGATCGATCCCCAGAGTTGCTTCGTCTTGATCTATTGCGAAATGATACTCGATACCTACGTTAGCCGGTGCTTCGAGCGCTCCATCCAGTATTCGTGCCCCGCCCAATTCAAAGACCGCGTCTTCAAAGTTTGTTCTTCCTCTCTGATCATCCGCTATGGTGCCCGCAACGCTGTCCTGCAGGAATTCAAACAGTGATATCAGGTTGCTCTTTCCAGAACCATTCGCTCCAACTAAAACGGTCAGATCGCCAAATTCTATCCCATTTTCCAGTCGAATGTTCTTATAGTTTTTCGCGACAATCTCTGAAATTGATACTGAATTCATCGGTTCCTGATTTGGCTAGCTGTTTCTAAGCAGGAAGCCTCATTCGCTTCCGAGGTAGTCTAGCGATTTCCCCTTGAAAAAACTGTAGCCCCCTAAAACCCACCCCGCTCCTCAACAAACGCCATCACCTCATCATACGTCGGCATAAAATTCGCACACCCATGCGCCAGCACCACCATCGCCCCACAGGCATTCCCCAACCGCGCCGACCGCTGCCAGCCCCAGTCGTTCACGAACCCGTAAATGAACCCGGCCCCAAACGCATCCCCGGCCCCTAGGATATTGTAAATCTCGACCGGAAAACCGGGCGCCTCCAGGACCTCCCCACCAGCCAAATGCACCCGCGAACCCAGCGCCCCCACCTTCTCCACCACAGCCTGCGGCCCCAGCTCCAGCAGCCAGCCAATCGCAGACTCCACGTCGCCCTCTACCTTCGCATCGGACACCTGCGAGTGCGTCAGCGACATCTGACTGGCATCGCTGAGCACAGCCGCGTTGATCTCATCCTCCGTTCCGATAACAACGTCAACATTGGGAAGCACCGAACGCGCGACCACCCCAAATGCCCGCGGGTCATGCCACTGATCGGGCCGGAAATCCAGGTCGAATATGACGGTCGTACCCACCTGCTGCGAATACTCCGCCCCAAACATCGTCGAACTGCGGCTCGGCTCCTTGCTCAGATTCGTACCCGCAAACTGGAACACCTTCGCATCGGCAACAGGCGCAGCCAGCACGTCGTCAATTGTCAGCTCAATGTCGGCGCAGTTCTCGCGGTAATAGACCAGTGGAAACTTGTCCGGCGGCTCGATGCCCAGCACAACCGCGCTGGTCCGGTGCCCCGGCTTACGCGGGCTGTAGCTGAAATCCACGCCCTCCTTCTCCAGAAAGTCGGCGATGAAGTCCCCAACCGGGTCCTCACCCAGACCGGTAACCAAGGCCGTCTTCAGGCCCAGCCGGGCCCCGCCCACACTGATGTTGGTCGGAGAACCGCCCACATACGCCGCAAAACTGCCGATTTCCTCAAATGGCGCCCCCACGTCGTTGCTGTATAGATCGATCGAAGAGCGGCCCATGTGCAGCGAGTCGTACCTTCTCGCTTCATTATCAGTAGTCATCTTCCTGGCTTCCTCTGACCTGGTCTGGGAGTTGCGTAGCCTGTTCGCACCTTCGTCCGCCTTGTCCAGCGTTAGTACAGCGGAAGCCGTTCATCCACGCCGCTATACTTCTCCTTCACCCACCCGTAATCCGGGTCCTCCTGATTGGCAAGACTCTGCGCACTGCCCGCCAGCACGTTCAGATAATACGTCGTGTACCCGGGCATGCTCACCACAGGATGATACCCCTCCGGCACCAGCACCGCCTCATTGTGCCCAACCCGGACCAGCGCATCGATAGGATTGCCCGCCGCGTGCATAGGCGAGTTTTCGTCGGTATAAACTCGCTGGTAGGCAAATCCCTCCTTCCGGTCGATCCGGTAGAAGTAAACTTCCTCCAGGTCCGCCTCGATCAGTTCTCCCGCCTCGTCCTCAATGTGAACGTCGTGCTTATGCGGCGGATAGCTGCTCCAATTGCCGCTCGGCGTGTAGACCTCCACCAGCACAATCCTGTGCACCGGCGAACCGGGAGGCAACAGATCATTGATCTGACGGCTGACGTTGTCCCCGCCTCTTATGCTGATCGCCACATCTTCCGGCCTGATCAGCCAAGGTTCGTGGTCCTCAGACGTCGGCACCCATGTGACCGCAAACTCGCCGGCCTCCTCCGCCGTGACCGTCAAACTGGTCCGCCTCGGCAGATAAAGAGCGTGCGCACCGCCGCTGAATACGTCCGCCCTTCCGCCAATGCCGTCCCAACTGCCTCTATTACTCTCGACTCGGTAGCGTCCCGTCAGATTGACAAAAGCAAACTCGTTTTCGCCCGTGTCGAAGGACCAGGTTCCACCATCCCCCAGCTGCCTCGCCTGAAATGAAATGTACTCCCAGCCGGCGCTCTGGGGTGTCACCGAGAGGATGAGATCCTTGTCCTCACTGTCGGACTCTTGCTTAATCAGCACGCTTTCTGCCGTGTAACGCATTTTTACCTTCTTTCCTTACTTCGGCCAGGAACCCGGCTCTTACGGCCCGTTCGTCGCCGCAAACCGACCATAGTCGAGCGGCTCCGTTGGATGCCCCAACTGGGCCAGTACCGGAGTCATCTGGCTGCGGTGCTCAGTCGCATGGTTGAACACGTGCCGCAGAACATCATCCATCCTTATCTCCATCTCATTGCCTTCAGAGACGCGGTAATGGAGAGACTCTTCGAGCCCTTTTGCCGTCAACGAGTCAACATAATCCTGCCATTCGCTCCACAGTGATTCCCACGCCGTCCGCAGTTCAGCGAAGGAAGCAAACTCCGACGCGGCCGGCAAACTCGCAGGGCTTTGGCCTCCAATCCTTTGCAGCCACACCCGCTCAGCACCATAGCCGTGAGCAGCCAGCCCGTGCAGCGACTCCCAGAAGAAGGGACGTTCGGCGAAGTACTCCTCTTCCGGGATCGCTTCCAAACTGGGGAAGACTCGATTCCAGGCCCACTTGTTGTAGGCAAAAAGCCTCTCGACAGAATGAACTGACATGGGAATAATCCTCTGTGAACTTGGAATACGAATACGAGAATTGGCGGTTCTTCTGCTTAGTCGCGCCGCCATATCTGGAGAGGAAGGTGATGCAGGCGGCGTGCCTTGGCGCGCTTCATCCTCTCCAGCTCGACGCCTGCGGCGTCCGCCGGCAACATATAGCACGCGCTGACGGCATTGTCAACATTTTCGCCGGTCTCTTCGTCAGTCCTGATGCCAAACACTGCCCGTCCGCGGCAACTCCACCAGCGGCTCAGGAGCCGCCTCAACGCGCCTCACCCGCAGAAAACTGACCGTACGGTCCAAAACGCTTTCAGGAGAAAGAAGGCTGGTGTCAATAACCAGGTCCGCATGGCTCCGCGCGTGCGACAGCCGCTCTAACTCCGTCCGCCGCCAGGGCTCGTCCCAACTGACGTCAGGACGCCGCTCACCTTGAGCCGCCAGATCCGCATCCAGAAATATCAGCAAGTTTGGCGGCCGGATACGCTGCCACATGTCAGGCACCTGGCTGTGCTCCTGGGCAACGGGGCGGGCATTGTAGCCCATCCGCCTCAAACCGGCCACAAGTGTCGATTTGCCGGCCGCGCTAACACCTACAATTTTGACAAGGTCCAAATTCACTTGTACCGCCCCCATTGGCGGTCGTAATGAGTCACAATAAATCCTGCAAGGCCCGGGATACGCTAAATGGGCAGAGAAATCTCCATGCGGCGGATCTTCTGCTCCCACTGATGCGAACCAACCCTGATCACAAGAACAGTCGAGTCGTCTCTTGGCCGTCCGTTATCCAGTTCAAGCGCCGCTTCCAGAACGCGATCGGCTATCCCCTTGGCGGTATTCTCTCCCATACCAACTGCGCTACTCTTCTCGCTTCCTTCGTCTAAACAGGCCGCGCCCGCAACATCCATTGCGCCGCCGCTTCGGTGCCCGGCGCTCCAAATCCCATCGGTAAACACAACCGCCGTCAAACCAGGCTCCAGCGGAAATTCAACGATATTCGGTTTCGTATTTCGATAAATCCCAATGGCGTCGCACTCTTCGTCCAACCACTCCGTCCCGCCATCCCTCTGTATCAAAACTGGACAGCGGCTGTTACGGCTGAGTACGAGCGTCTCCGTCACCAGGTCCACGCTCGCAATGACCAGCTCCGCGCTGACCTTACCCCCCCGATTCGTGCGCAGATAATCGTGCGTCGCCCGCGCCACCGCCCCGTCCCGCACCCCTTCAGCAATCAGGCTCATCGCCTTCCGCGCCACCACATTGCTGATCGCCTTCGCGCTGCGTCCACTCCGCTGACCGTCTGAAACCACAATACTGATCCCGCCGTGAGGACGCTCCACGACCTCAACCGTGTCCCCACTCTCGCTGGACGCGTACTTTGACACCTTGGCAACCGCGATCTGTATCTCAATTCGGTTCATCTCTCGGCGGGGCCTCCCAATGGAAGGGCGCTTCTCCAACGTCCACTTCCTCTAGGGCAGTTCGTGTCGATGAGAGACATGTGTAATGCAATCAGGTTCGCCCGTTGCAGTGGCAGTGCTGTCTCCCCATGTGCCCGCCATAAAAGCACAGCAACAGTGATATGTCAATCGAGAAGGCAAGAAACGTGCATCCCAATACAAGGGCAAAACTT
Organism: Caldilineaceae bacterium; assembly: GCA_026914085.1. Classification (GTDB taxonomy): domain Bacteria; phylum Chloroflexota; class Anaerolineae; order Caldilineales; family Caldilineaceae; genus Bin5. The sequence goes on from JAPPKG010000452.1 coordinate 8,096, forward strand.
CCCCGTCCCTCATGTAGCAACGGAACCATATCCAGTCCGCTTTCAACCCTGAAGTAGGTGAAGCGCCTCCTCTGACCAATGACCACTAACCACTGACCACTGCAGTTTGGGCGGTCGGGCCTATTCGGCCCGCCCTTGTGGGGGGGGGGCGCGCCGCGCGCCCCCCCCCCCACCACCCCCACCACCACCCGGTCGAAATTTTGTTATAAGTAATATTGA
>JAPPKG010000523.1:0-8271 GCA_026914085.1 Caldilineaceae bacterium
AGAAGCGCCGGGGAAAGGCGGCGACGTGGATATGCTCCAGCAGGAAGTCCCTTTCGCTCATCCGCTGATGGCGTTCGGCGAGCAGCTGTTGGCCCTGTTCAAAGTCGAGATGCGGGGCGATGATCAGGTAGTCTCTATCGCTGTTCTCCAGCAACAGGTTTTCGATCTGAAGCGGTGGGATACCGATGCTGGACGCGAGCCGCAGGGCAATGTCGACGAAATCGGCTGGCGAGATGAATTTGGGCGTTGCCGTGATCCGATAGGTGTAGCGGTCGGCGGCGAGCAGATTGCCATCGCGATCGACGATCACCCCCCACGAGGTGGTGTCGTCAACGGTATTGCGCCCAGTCACCACTACCTGGGGGGGCTCGTATTGCTGCCAGCCCATGACCTGCATATCCAGCAAGCGCAGTACCAGGAGGACCAGGGGGCCGGTCAGCACTACGCCGATGAAGCCGATCCGCCAGATCTTGGAGAGATCGTCTGACACGGAAGGGTGTTGGAGATGCTCCTGTTCGAGAGGGGCGCGATCGGACGCCGCCCGATTCAGGGCGCCGCCTTCGGGGCCGCCGCCAACCCCATCTTCAGGGCCTTGGCGGGAGGCGAATAGAGGCCCGAAACCGTGTCCATGTGCGGGACGAGCGGCTCGGTTCCGTACGCGCATGCGGAATTTCTCCAACTACAGCGGCCTCGAAGCTCGGGCCAGAAACATTCGTCGCCGCCGACCCCACGTTCGGGCACTTGGCGGCGGCGAGACGGGCGGCGATACAGTCGGCGGCAGTTATCTGGGCTGTTTCAACTGGCCCAGAAAGAAATCACTGGCCCGTTCAAGCAGCGGTTCGCTCCATTCACGGACAGACTGCCAGCTCTCGTTGATCTGTTGTTGCCAATCGGACAGGTACTGCTCGAACTCTGTTGCGGGAAGTCGTTCGGTCACAGACCAGAAGGACGGCCCGTCCGCAGAGGGTAGACCCGCCTGGGCATTGACGGGGGGCGTCGTGCTGGGGGCCTGGCGCTCTTGCACTGCCTCCAGGCTCCTTGCGGCAGTGAGGGAAACGGCTGACTGTTCCCCTGCCTCTGCGGATGGTTGATCAAGGGCGGGGGTTTCCACTGCCTGCTGATTCAGCTGCCGCTCGCCGTCCGAACCGGTGGTAGCGGCGGAAAGTGCAGGGGCGGCGCCCAGGCTATGCGGATTCGGGACGTAATTGCGTTGCAGCGCAGGACGAAAGTCGAGCTGGATCGCACGCAGCTGGACGTGTTCAAGAGTTGTACGCTGGCCAATCTGCCACAGCAACTCGGCATTCTTCTGCTCGACGAGGCTGTACTGAACGCGGAGCGCCTCCAACTCTGCGCGGGCCTGTGTAATCCGAAGTGAGGTCCAGACCTGAACAACGGCCAAGCCGCAGACGACGGTCAAGGCCAGCACAAAGAAGAGATATCCCCTCAGCGTTTGCGGCAAGGGAACGATATCATCGAGCCAGACCAGACCACGCAGAACTCGAAAACGGGACAGTTTGGATGGTTGCGTGCTGTCTGGGCCCCAATCTCCCTCTTCCCTAGGTCTTCCCTGGTCGACTGGGCGCCAAACCGGCTCGTCATTGTCACGCTGCGCCCGTGACTGCGAAGGGCGCCCGGCGCGAGGCAAATTTATGGTCGGTGTTGACAATAGTTTTTTCCTGCAGAAACAGTCACACTAGAGGCACACGGGCAAACAGATCAACTAGTGTTCGGTCAGTTTTTCGGCGATGCGCAGCTTGGCCGAACGACTGCGGGGGTTTTCCCCGATTTCAGCGGCTGCGGGCACAATCGGCTTCTTGTTGCATATCGCCAGGACGGGAATCTGCTCCTGCCCTCCGGCCGGCAAGGTCGGGTCGGGCCGGAATCTGCTGGCCTTGTCACGCATCCACTCCTTGACCAGGCGATCTTCCAGGCTATGGAAGGCGATTATGGCAACGCGTCCGCCGGGCCGCAACAGTGCTGGAATCTGCGTCAAGGCCCGCGCCAGTTGGCCCAGTTCGTCGTTGACTGCGATGCGCAGTGCCTGAAAGGTCCTTGTGGCCGGATGAATTCTCTGTCTGCCGCGCGAGCGCACTGCCCTGGACACGATGTCTGCCAATTCGACGGTTGTCGAAACCGGACGACCGGCTACGATGGCACGCGCTATCGAACGGCTGTGTCGTTCCTCTCCGAATTGGTAGAGGATGTCGGCGATCTCCTCCCGACTGCTGTTGTTAATCAACTCGGCTGCGCTGGACCCGGTGGAGGGATCGAAGCGCATATCGAGCGGGCCGTCATGCCGAAAAGCAAAGCCCCGGGCCGGTGAATCCAGCTGAAAGCTGCTGAGACCCAGATCGAGCAGAATGCCGTCAACGCCTGTAAAGCCATGCTCACGGGCGATTCGATCGATCTGATCAAACGGCGCCTGGGCCACGCTCAGTCTGCCGGCGCTGATTTCGCCGGGGAAGCGCTTCCGAGCCCGGCGAATGGCTGCGGGGTCAACGTCCAGCCCCAGTACCTGTGCGGCGGCGCCATCTGCACGAGAATCCCGATGCGCCTCCGTTCGCGCGAGGCGCGTCCGTTGCAGCAGAAGCTGGGTATGGCCGCCGCCGCCCAAAGTTCCGTCAATGAAACGTCCGCCTGGTTGGACGTTCAGTCCGGTCAGCACTTCATCCGCCAGAACGGGGACGTGATGGAGGCCGTCCGGTTCAGAGGGGACGCCTTGCATGGCGGTCGCGGGTCGGCTCGGTAGCGCGGGGTCTTCTGCGACCCCAGCTGCCGGGCCTTGGCAAGAGCCCGGGGATGGTTCAGACCCCCAGAGCGGCGAAGAGATCCTCTCCGAGCTGCGTAGGCGTGAGCAACTGCTCCTCCCACTGGGCCGGGTCCCAGAGTTCGATATAGGTATTCATCCCGGCGATAATGATTCCGTTCTCGATTCCGGCGAACTCGCGCAGGCGCTGGCTGATCAGGATGCGCCCCTGCCGGTCGGGTTTCAGGTCCTCGGCGGCGCTGAAAAGTGCCCGGCGCAGTTGCGCTGTACGCTTGTCTATCAGTGGCAGGGCGCTGACTCGGGCGGCGACATTCTGCCATTCGTCGAGCGGCATCGCCATGAGGCAGCCGCCGGTGGGGTTGCGCGTCACCACGAGACCGGGCATGAGCCGGTGACGGAACTTGGCAGGAATCGTGACCCGCCCTTTGCTGTCCAGATTGTGACTGAACTCGCCGAGAAACATAGTCTTAAGAGTAGTTGCCCTTTGCGCATCGCGTTCGAGCCGGGGCGCATCGAACATCTCGCTTCAATAATTGTGTCAGGGAGTTTCGAAGACTATTTCGGCGGCGAACGGTTGGCCGAGCGCTCGATCCGAGATTACTTCGGAGTGTAGGGACAGCGTCCCACTTTCTCCCATATTCTCCCCTAGCAAAAACGATAGCACAAAACGTTTTCTGACAAAAACGGGTACGGACCAACCCAAAAGGCGGTTAAGCGTTGCTTTTCCTGTGAAAAGCGGGGCATCCGAATGTTAGAATTTCGTTGTTTTCGCACGTTCTATTTTGTCGTCGCGCGCAGGCGTTCCGGTCCGCCGTGCGGCGTCTTCTCCGCCCAATTGTTATCTGGTGGGGGCGTGTTTCTGCCGTTCGGCGGTGCGGCAGACGGCTTGCTGAAAGCAAGAGGTTTTTTGAGGCAATCTGAAAGCGGCGCGCGGCGATTTCAGGATCGTTTTTGTGTGCCGGTTCATGAGGTTGCCGAACAGGCTCATAGTTTTCGTAGGTATATCGTATGTAAATTGCCAGGCATTCATATCTGGTCGGTTTCGGGTGCGTTGAAAGCGAATGAGTGGGCGGGGGCACTGCAGGGAGAACGGAGAGTCTTAAAGGTGACTGTGGCGTCGGTCTGCGTGCGCTGGCGGGTGGGCTCAGCGGGTCCAACTGTCCACGAAGGTGGTCCAGCCAGGGCGGGGCGTTTCAAGGGCTCTGCCCCTGCATATGGGAGATGCGAAGGCCCGGCTGCCCAAAAAAGGCGAGGAGAGAGTGAAGAGAAGTGAGGAGAGAGAGGTTGTTTCCTCTGCCGCAGATCGGATCGCGGGCTGAATGGTCACGAAATTGGATTAAAGTTGTAAGCATGGGTGAGGTTCAAAGTGAGTGACTTCGCACAAAATGGGGCGTTCCTGAGCGCATTCGTGGTGGGGCGAAAGACCAGCCTGCGAAGTCGGTCATTCAGATTGACCTCAGAACTGGATCGCTTTCGTCAACATCAAAATATTGACATGATGCAGCATATGCTTTATACTTTTAAGTTCAGGGTAAGTACTGATTGGCTCGGTTCCGTTTGCCGCTTTTGGGCCTTGCACAAAGGGGGACATTACCAGAGGGGGACGGTACCAGGGCGAATAGATTTGGCGTAAAGTCCGCCGATGTTCGCGGCGGGCGGATAATTCGCTGCGCATTACGCGGCGGATGAATGTCTTGCTGCGCACTTGGCAGCCGGCGAACTGCCCGGACGCCTGTGCGTTCGGCCACAAGAGGAGATTCCATCCCCATTCAACTTTCTGAAGTCCCGTCCGGATTGACCGTTATTTCGTGCAGTTTGCAAGACCGGCGACTGTGTACAGCAAAGGAGCATGCGCTATATGATTGATTCTGCCGTTGGAAACGGTGTTGGCGCCAGGACGCATAGGAAGTCGTATTCACGAACTTCCAATCTGATCGAACTGCCCCGGCTCATCGAGATTCAGCTTCAGAGCTTTGAATGGTTCCGCACCCAGGGCCTGAAGGAGCTTTTTGAGGAGATTTCGCCAATCGTCAGTTTCAACAAGCATCTTGAACTGCATTTCGGCAATTTCCGCTTCGATGACGCCAAACACTCAGAGGAGGCATGCCGGGTACGGGACATCACCTATTCCGCGCCGCTGTGGGTCGAGGTAAGGCTCGTCAATAACGACACGGGCGAGATCAGCGAGCAGGAAGTCTTTATGGGTGACTTCCCGCTGATGACCGACTCCGGCACTTTTATTGTCAATGGCAGTGAGCGGGTCGTGGTCAGCCAGTTGATTCGTTCGCCGGGCGTCTACTTCACTATTGAAGAGGACCGCAGCACGGGTAGGGATCTGACCGGCACCAAATTGATCCCCCTGCGGGGCGCGTGGCTGGAGTTTGAGACGAGCAAGCGGGATATCATCAGCGTCAAGGTCGATCGCAAACGCAAGTTGCCCGCCACGATTCTGCTGCGGGCCATCGGCTTCGGCACAGATGAGGAGATCCGGGAGCTGTTCTCCGATGTCGACGACAATGAAGACCACCCGTTCATCGAGGCAACTCTGGAGCGGGACCCGACGGCCAATCCGACCGAGGACCGGCAGAAAGGGATCGACGATGCGCTGCTGGAGTTTTACAAGAAGCTGCGGCCCGGCGATCCGGCAACATTAGATAATGCGCGTAATTTCCTGCAGAACCTGCTCTTCACATCCCGTCGGTATGATTTGGGGCGGGTGGGCCGTTACAAGCTCAACCGCAAGTTGGGCCTGGCGGAGCCTCTCAGTACGCGCATTCTGACCAACGACGATATCGTGTCGGTGGTGCGCCGCATCATTGACATCAACAACGGGCGCGAGTTGCCTGATGATATCGATCATCTGGGAAACCGGCGCATCAAGACAGTCGGTGAACTGATCCAGAGCCAGCTGCGCATCGGTCTCTTGCGCATGGAGCGGGTTGTGCGCGAGCGGATGTCGATCCGCGAACCGGAGCAAGTGACGCCGTTGAGCCTGATCAACATCCGGCCGGTTGTGGCAGCCACGCGCGAGTTTTTCGGCAGCAGCCAGTTGAGCCAGTTCATGGACCAGACGAACCCGCTGGCCGAGTTGACCCACAAACGCCGCCTGAGCGCGCTGGGTCCCGGCGGCCTGCGCCGGGAGCGGGCCGGTTTCGACGTGCGCGACGTCCATTACAGCCACTATGGGCGCATCTGCCCGATTGAAACGCCGGAAGGCCCCAATATCGGCCTGATCGGCTACCTGGCCACCTACGGGCGCATCAACGATTTCGGATTTATCGAGACGCCGTACCGCCGCGTATTAAATACTGTCGAGAATCAGGTCGATGCGTTGACAGGACGCGTCCTGGCCGAAAATATCAGCGACCCTGACGGCGGGGAGATCATCGCGGAGCGAGGCGCTGAACTGACGGCGGAACTGGCGGAAGAGATCGCCGCTGTCGAAGGCCTGAACGAGGTGCGGGTAAGGCCTTTCGTAGGTAAAGATGTCATCTATCTGAACGCGGATACGGAAGAGCGTTCGCCCATCGCTCAGGCCTCGACACCGCTGGACAAGGCCGGCCACTTTCTCAACAGACGCCCCTCTGTGCGCCAGGCTGAGGAGTTCCGCTTTGAAGAGCCGCAGCGCATCGAGTATATGGACGTATCGCCCAAACAGGTCGTGGGAGTGTCCGCGGCCTTGATTCCCTTCCTGGAGCATGACGATACCAACCGCGCCCTGATGGGCTCCAATATGCAGCGGCAGGCCGTGCCCCTTGTGCAGCCGGATGCGCCGATTGTCGGCACCGGCATGGAGTGGCAGGCTGCGGTTGATTCGGGCCAGGTCGTCGTTGCGCGCAAGGCGGGCGAGGCAGTTCGTGTGGTCAATACGGAGATCGTCATTCAGGAGGAGGACGGCACCGAGCATACCTACCCGTTGCGCAAGTACAATCGCAGCAATCAGAGCACCTGCATCGATCAGCGTCCGACGATCCAGAAAGGGGACCTGGTCGAGGCCGGCACGGTGCTGGCAGACAGTTCGTCCACCCAGAACGGCGAGCTGGCCCTGGGGCAGAACGTTCTCGTGGCCTACATGAGCTGGGAAGGCGGCAACTACGAAGATGCAATCCTGGTCAGCGAACGGTTGGTCGAAAACGACAAGTACACCTCGGTGCATATTGAGAAGCACGAGATAGAAGCCAGAGAGACGAAACTCGGCCCGGAGGAGATCACGCGAGACATCCCCAACGTGGGTGAGGATGCGCTGAGACATCTGGACGAGGACGGCATCATCCGCATCGGCGCTGAGGTTGCCGCCGGCGACATTCTGGTCGGGAAGATTACGCCAAAGGGCGAGACCGAACTGACGCCCGAGGAGAAGCTGTTGCGGGCGATTTTCGGCGAAAAGGCGCGTGAGGTAAAGGATAGTTCCTTACGTCTTCCCCACGGAGAACGGGGTAAGGTGGTGGATATCAAGGTCTTCACGCGCGAAGATCACCAGGACATGCCCGCCGGGGTGGAGATGATGGTGCGCGTCAGCATCGCGCAGCGCCGCCGCCTGACTGAAGGCGACAAGATGGCCGGCCGGCATGGCAACAAGGGCGTAATCTCCCGGGTTGTGCCGGTGGAAGATATGCCCTTCCTGGAGGACGGCACACCGATCGACATTATTCTGAATCCGCTGGGTGTGCCCGGACGCATGAATATCGGGCAGGTGCTGGAAACCCATCTTGGATGGGCGGCCGACCGCCTGGGCTTTATGGCGGAGACACCGGTCTTCGACGGCGCGCAGGAGGACGAGATCGAGTCCGAGTTGGCGCGGGCCTGGCTGATCGACCGGGCTTGGCAGGATATCACCGAGCTGGCGTGGGCGTCCGTTCGCGACCAGGAAGTCGACAGCGATGCGCTGATGGACGACAACGATGCCCGCCGTCTCTATCTGCTGGAATGGCTGGAGCCGCGCGGCTACGACCCTGAAACGCTGTTTTTCGACGACAAGTACGCGCGCAGCGCCGCCCTGGCCGAATGGCTAAAGGATAGAGGGTATGAAGCGGAGCTTGTCGTCCCGGAAAGCAGATCGGATGTTTCGGACCAGTATGCCCGCTATGTCTCCCTGCGGGAGTGGATGCTCCATCACGGTTGCGAGCAGGACGGTGAAATCCTGACGGAGACTGCCGACGATCCCATCCTGTTGTACCTGGAGACGGGTGAACAGTTGGACGCCGCGCTGCTCGAAAGGTTTGAAAAGGCGGCACAGGCCTACTCGAATGAAATTGGCTGGCCGCTGCCAACTACCGGTAAGCAGAAGCTTTACGATGGCAAGACGGGCGAAGCCTATGATGCGCATGTAACGGTTGGGATCGCGCAAATGCTCAAGTTGCACCACCTGGTGGAGGATAAAGTCCACGCTCGCAGCACTGGCCCTTACAGCCTGGTCACACAGCAGCCGCTGGGCGGCAAGGCGCAGTTTGGCGGTCAGCGTTTCGGCGAGATGGAGGTATGGGCGCTGGAGGCGTACGGCGCGG
>JAPPKG010000337.1:0-8268 GCA_026914085.1 Caldilineaceae bacterium
CCCCCCCCCCCCCCCCCCCCCCCCCCCCCCCCCCCCCCCCCCCCCCCCACACGGGGGGCGCCGAATAGGCCCGACCGCCCATATGCGAGGAGAGGAATGAGAAAGCTTCGTGCAGCGTCGCACACTGACTATGGCTGAGTAGTCACGAGAGCACTGTATTCTGTGCATTCTGAAATGGCTGAGTTTTCCCAGGTATCGTTGGCTGGCATCGATCATTCAGATTAGCAGAGCAATACTTGCACAGTTTTCTATGATGCCTGATTGGGACAGTTGAGATTCAGGTGGAACTGGCAACGAGGAAACCAGGCAACTCAGCCCGGATGGCAGTCGTCGTAGAAGAATCCTGGTCTGAAATCAGCCAGGCCAGGTCAGATCTGTGCATGTCTGTCAGGCACGACAGATACAGATCTTGCACCGGCATGAGGGAAAAAACAGGAGCTTGAAGTGAAAATAGAGAAGCTCGAGACAATCTGGTTTGAGGAGCAGTTCAATACGCTCTGGCTGCGCATCCACACCGACGAGGGCCTGGTCGGGTTGGGCGAAACGTATTACGTTCCTCGTGCCGTTGCCGCGGTGATCCATGATGTGTTTGCCAACCTGTTGGTGGGGCGGTCCGTTTTCGATATCGAGAACCATTGGAACAACATGTTCGCCACGGTGAACTTTTTCGGTTTCGCGGGCGCGGAGACGCGGGCCATATCGACGGTTGACGTGGCTTTGTGGGACCTGCTGGGGCAGTACACCGGCCAGCCGATATACAACGTGCTGGGCGGAAGAAACCGGGACCGCATACCTATTTACAACACGTGTGTCAGTCATGGCCCCCATATGGACTATCACGCCTGGGCAGAGGGGCGGGCTGGAGAGCTGGCGCAGGCGTTGCTGGATTCGGGAATCCGGGCGATGAAGATTTGGCCGTGGGACCGGTTCGGCGTTTCACTGGGCGGTCCTGTAGGACAGCGCGCCGGAGTCGGCGCGGTGGGGCCAGTCGGTCACTATTTGGACCCGGATGATCTCAAGCGCGGCCTCGAACCGGTCCAACAGATCAGGGCGGCTGTGGGCGACAAGATGCAGATTGCGATCGAAGGTCATGCGCGCTGGAACCTGCCCATTGCCATTGATATTGGCAGGGCGCTGGAAGAGTACGACATCATGTGGCTGGAGGAGATTATTCCGCCTGACAACGTGGATTCCTATGCGCGCCTGGCCGCGGCGACGAAGGTGCCCATATGTGTAAGCGAGCGTCTTTTCACCCGGTTCGGCTTCCGGCAGGTAGTAGAGAAGAACGCGGCCCATATCGTGATGCCCGATATGGCCTGGACGGGCGGTTTGACCGAGACGCGCAAGATTGTCGCGCTGGCGGATACCTATTATCTGCCCTTTACAACGCATGACACGATCGGCCCCGTGGCGTTGTGGTCGGCCGCGCACCTAGCGGCGCACGCGCCTAATGCTATGATCATGGAGACTGTACGGGCGTACACGGAGGGCTGGTACAACGACGTGATGACGGAACGGCTGGTGATTCGCGAGGGTTACATTGAGTTTCCTGACCGGCCCGGGCTCGGAACGGCGCTGCGGCCGGAGGTTCTGGCGCGTAGTGATGTTCACGTTGAGGTCAGCGACGCGTCCAGTCTTAAGGATGTTTCGACGGGATAGGTTGCCACCCGTGCTAACATACTCAGTCAGATTCCCTATTCATCGAAAGAGTCGAGTCCATGAACGCAGGAGTTGTGATTGCATACCCCGGATTCGGGGATATCGAGATAGAAAAGGAGGTCCTGAGCGCCGCGGGTCTGGAGATAGAGCACGTGGGCAACCTGGACACGGAGGAAGCCAGGCAGGCCGCGCGGGGATGTGATGCTCTGATGGTTACGATCCAGCCGGTGCGGGCGGAGCTCATCCAGAGCCTGGAACGATGCCGGCTGATCTGCCGCGTTGGCACGGGCCTGGATGCCATTGACATCGAAGCGGCCACGGAACGGGGCATTTGGGTGACTTACGCTCCCGACTATTCGATTGATGAGGTCTCTACGCACGCTATTGCGCTTGTGCTGGCACAGGCGCGCGGTCTGCCGGGTCTTCTGGGCGCGACACGCCGGGGAATCTGGAACAGTGAATCGGGCGGCATTCTCTACCGGTTCAGCGACCAGACGCTGGGCGTCATTGGTTGCGGCCGGATCGGCCAAGCGACGGCGGCCAAGGGTCGCGGATTGGGACTTGAAGTTTTGGTATACGACCCGTACGCGGATGCGGCGGCAATGGAGGAACTGGGTGTTGAGGTTGTCGATCTTGAGACGCTGCTGCGCAATTCTGACTATATTTCCCTGCATTCGCCGCTAACGGATGAGACCCGCCACCTTATCAATGCAGAGACGCTGGCGATGATGAAGCCGACCGCATATCTGGTGAATGCGGCGCGCGGAGCCTTGGTTGACGAGGGGGCGCTGCTGGCAGCAGTTCAGGGCGGGCAGATCGCCGGTGCTGCGCTGGATGTTTTGAATGTCGAACCGGTGGCGGCGGACCATCCCTTCCTGAAGGAGGAGCGCATCTTGCTCACGCCCCACGCCGGGTGGTATTCTGAGGAATCCAAAATTGACGTGCGCGTGCAGGGGGCAGAAGAGGTGGTACGCGTTTTACGCGGCGAGAGGCCGCGTGCACCCGTCAATGAGGTCCCGAGCGAATAAGTTGCAGCAGAGGAGATCACAGGAATGACCCACCCACTCTTTGATCTGAGCGGCCGCGTTGCCATCGTATCGGGTGCGGCGAGCGGCATGGGACGTATCACGTCTATAGGCTACGCCGAGGTCGGCGCGGATGTGGTGTTGTTGGATATCAACGAGGTTGGCGCCCAAGAGACCGCGCATGAGATCGAGCAGATGGGCGGTCGCGCCCTTCCGGTCAACTGTGATATCTCGGACCCGGACCAGATCCGGGCGATGTTCGAGCGGGTTGACAGCGAATTTGGTCGGGTCGACGTGCTCAGCAACATTGCGGGAGAAGGTATTCGCACGGACCCACTGGACCTGACCGAGGACCAGATACAGCAGGTGATGCAGAACCTGGTTGTGGGCCGCTATATTTGCACGCAAGAGGCGGCCAAACGGATGATGACGAGGGGCCGCGGGAGCATATTCAGCATCGTTTCGATCGCCGGAATCAGCGCACTTGGGCGGGGCCACATTGCATACAGCATGGCGATGGGTGCGGTGGGGGCGATGACACGGGAACTGAGTACGGAATGGAGCAGTCTGGGTGTACGCGTTAACGCGATCGTCTGCGCCCAGATCATGAACCAGGACCTGGAAGTACGAATCGCGGCGGACCCGGCGCTGGGTGCTTCCTACTTGCGGGGTCTGCCTATTGGACGGATGGGTCATCCCAACGATATAAAGGGGCCGGCGATCTTTCTCGCCTCTGATGCATCGGCCTGGATGACAGGCGCTCTGATCCCGCTGGATGGGGGCAATCTGGCCAAGAATGTGAGCGGGTCGCATCCGGGGATGCCTGCAGTTGTGCCCGCCTGAGACTGCCCCGGCCGGCTGATGGCCGACAAACACAATACAATGGAGGTGGGTGGCATGGCCCAGTCCGAGCAACTCCTTTCTCTTTACAGGCAGATGCTGATCATCCGCTATACAGAGGAGCAGCTGGCCCGTTCGCATCAGATGGGACTGATTCACGGAGCCTGTCATACGTACGTCGGCGAAGAGGCGATTGCGACCGGCGTGTGTGCGCATCTGCGCCCTGACGATGCCGTGTTCAGTACGCACCGGGGGCATGGGCACGCGCTGGCGAAGGGAGTCAGCCCGCGGGAGGTCGTTGCCGAGCTCTTTGGGCGTGCGACCGGTTGCTCGCAGGGAAGGGGAGGCAGTATGCACCTCTTCAAGCCGGAGGTGGGGATGATGGGCACGAGCGGGATCGTCGGCCCATGTATACTGCAGGCGACGGGGGCTGGGTACTCGTTCAAGCTGCTCAAAACAGACCAGGTCGGCGTCGCTTTCTTCGGCGATGGTGCGGTGAACAACGGCGCGTTCCACGAGGGACTGAACCTGGCCAGCATCTGGAAGCTGCCGACGCTGTTTGTCTGCGAAAACAACATGTACGCCACCGAAGTGCCCTTTGCTTATTCGGCGGGCAATCCGCACGTGGGCAACCGGGGACCAGCTTACGGGATGGAGAGCCTGACTGTAGACGGCAACGACGTACTGGCCGTCTACGAGGCGGCGGAGGAGGCGGTGCAGCGGGCACGCGGGGGAAAAGGGCCCACACTGATTGAGTGCCGGACCTATCGCACGCGTGCCCATGCAGAGGGCATGCGAGATGCCGGGTACCGCACGCCGGAAGAGGTGGAGGAGTGGAAGGCGCGTGACCCGATTACGCGCTACAACGAGTGGCTCCTGAAGAATGAAGAGGCGGGCACTGAAACGCTGGCCGCGATAGAGGCGGAAGTGAAGGAGATGGTAGCGGACGCGGAGGAGTTCGCCCGCAACAGCCCATGGCCGGAGCCGGACACGGTCAGTGAACACGTATTCAATCAGGGGTGAAGGCCATGCGAGAGTTGACTTACGTTGAAGCCACGCTGGAGGCCCTGGACAGCGCGATGGCGCGCGATCCCTCGATCTTCGTTGTGGGCGAAGGGATCGGCGAACGGGGGGGCAACTTCAATACGACGGTCGGCCTGTACGACAAGTACGGACCTGAGCGCCTGTGTGACACGCCGATCAGCGAACGCGGCTTTGTCGGCATGTGCGCCGGGGCCGCGATGACCGGTACGCGCCCCGTTGTCGACTTCATGTTTTTGGACTTTATTCTCGACGCCTTTGGCGAACTGGTGAATCAGATCGCCAAGATGCAGTACATGAGCAGCGGCCGGCTCAAGATGCCCATATTGCTACGCGGTGCGATTGGGATCGGCCATTCGGCAGCAACCCATCACTCGGGCAGTTACTACCCGATTTTTGCACATATTCCCGGATTCAGGGTGGTGGTTCCAGCCATTCCCAGTGACGCCAAGGGGCTATTCACCACAGCACTGCAGAGCGACGATCCTGTGCTTTTTCTTGAACACAAGTCGCTGCTCTTCAATCGCGGCGATGTGCCAGAGGGCGATTACGCCATTCCCTTCGGGCAGGCGCGCATCGCGCGGGAGGGGTCGGACTGCACACTCGTCGCGATTGGTTCGATGGTAGACAAGTCTGTTGCCGTTTGCGAAAAGCTGGCAGAGGACGGAATTTCGGGCGAGGTGATCGATCCGCGCACGATCGCTCCGCTCGATATGGCGACGATTCTGGAGTCGGTCAGCAAGACGGGGCGGCTTCTGATTGTGGACGAGACATTTCAGCCGTGCGGTGTGGGCGCTGAAATTGCGGCGCAGGTCATCGACGAGGGATTTGACGATCTGGACGCCCCGATTCGCCGGTTGAACGGCGCACATGTGCCGACGCCTTACAGTCCGCCGCTTGAGCTTGCAATCGTCCCAGAGACGGACGACATTGAACAGAGCATACTCGATCTGCTTGCTGAATAACTGAAGTGGCCGAAATTCGGCGAGCATGCCTCCACCAGAACCTCCGAAACCACAATTGTTCACTTGAGGAAATACGATGGCTTACGAAGTGACGATGCCACGCCTGGGATGGACGATGGAAGAAGGCGTTTTTGGCGAATGGTTGAAGCAGGACGGAGACGAAGTCCAGGCCGGGGACTTGCTGTTTACAGTGGAGGGCGACAAGGCTACACAGGAGGTCGAAGTATTCGAGTCCGGAATCCTGCATCTGCCCTCCACTGCGCCGGCACCCGGTGACGTCATTCCTGTGGGTGCGCTGCTGGCTTATATCGTCCAGGCAGGTGAGTCGCTTCCCGCGGAGGGTAGCCAGTCACTCCGATTGGGAGGGCAGGATAGGCAGGCCAGCACAGCGAGTCCAACCGGTACTGCAGAGCCTGCTGTCCAAGAGAATCCGGCGACGAAAACGGTCGCCGCGGACGGTCGCGGCGCTCCAAACATCAGCCCCCGTGCCCGGCGAGTTGCCGGAGAGCTGGGAGTGGATTGGACGCAATTGTCGGGGAGCGGTCGAACAGGAAGAATCGTCGAGCGAGACGTGCGCGCCGCGGCGGAGAGGATGGTTGAACCTGTTGGGGTGGACATGTCGCCGGTGGCGCGCCGCATGGCGGCGAAAGCGGGCATTTCGTTGGAAGAGCTGGCGGCGACCAGGCCGGGCGGCCGGATCCAGCGTGAGGATGTCGAGGCTGCCATCGCGGCCCGCCGTCAACCGGTGCTTGCGGATGAGACAGCGGCGCAAGTCTTGCCACACACACGCATCCGCCAGATAACGGCCCAGCGGATGTCAGAGAGCGCGCACACAACCGCGCCTGTCACGTTGACAACCGAGGCCGACGCCACCGAGTTGGTGGCATTGCGTGAACAGCTGAAGTCGAGCTATGCTCGGCGCGGGCTGGCGGTACCCAGTTACAACGACATTTACATCAAGCTGGTTGCTGCCGCGCTGCAGGAGCATCCTACGCTAAACTCCAGTTGGGATGATGAGGGTCTCATTCTTCACAGAGAGATTCACATTGGTTTTGCGGTGGAAACCGAGCGGGGACTGCTGGCACCTGTGCTGAGGGACGTGCTGGAAAAATCGTTGCGCGTGATCGCGGCCGAGTCTGCCAGCCTGATCGAGGGCGCGCAACAGGAACGCTTGAGTCATGAAGCGATGCAGGGCGGAACGTTCACGATCACGAATCTGGGCATGTACGGCATTGACGCCTTTACCCCTATCATCAATTTGCCCCAAGCCGCCATTCTTGGCATCGGGCGCATCGTCAGCAAGCCGGCAGTCCACGAAGGGGAAGTCGTGCCCCGTCAGATGGCTGCACTCAGCCTGACATTTGATCATCGTGTTGTGGACGGGGCCCCGGCGGCGCGTTTCCTCAACACAATACGCGAGTTTGTCTCCGAGCCGATTCTGTGGCTCACTGCCTGACTGCCAGTGGTACGGCAGTTGATGCGATAAAACCTTTCATTTGGGCCGTCACCCGGCCGTATCCGCCCATTACTTACGAAGACCTGAATTGCCCCGCTGCGCTCCTCCGATAGGCAAGGCCCAGTTTTGGGTACATGAATTTCGCCACGCCGACAGTAACAGCGTTCGGGCACATGCGGGTTCCGGTGCGGAGAGTAGAGACCGAGACACTGAGGCAGTTGCTTGTCTAAAGTCACATGGGAGAGATAGTGCGGGGCTGCCGGAAGGTACCGCAGTGAGGACCATGTTTGCACTTGTGAAGAAATTGACATTGTGTTCGAATTCCATAGTATTGGCGAGTGCCCCACGTAGCGTTTCTCAATGTCCACACATTCGAATTCACAGAGGAGATGCCCCAAAATGATGCAGAGAGAGAGTTTGTCCCGGCGAACGTTTCTCAAGATAAGCGGAACTGTTGCCGGCGCGACGGTACTGGCGGCTTGCGCGCCAGTTGCTGCCCCTGCAGACGACGGCTCGATGGGGGAAGCGGCTATGGCGGAACCTGTTACGATTCGCTATGGTCGCCATGATCCGGCCGCGGGCGTTGCAGTGACGCTTGAGTCATTCCATGAAGAGTATCCCGACATTGTAGTCAGCGTTGAGCAGATTGGCGAGTTTCACGCTAAGATTCCGGCGCTAGCTGCAGCCGGCACGCTGCCCGACGTCGTTCGCAGCTGGGAGGCGATGGCCCTCGACATGGGGCGAAACAATCAGTTTATCGACGTTCAGCCATATGTCGATGGCGAGCCCGGTTTCGATGCCGAAGACTTTTATGAGAACTGGTGGAACTATCCAGTCGTGGAAGGAAAGCGCTACGGTGTTCCCGACGCGGCTGCACCCCACGTGACATTCTACAATGCGGATCTATTCGACGAAGCGGGTGTTGAATATCCGAACAAGGACAGCTTTACCTGGACTGACTTTGAAGAGAAGGCCCGGGCAATCAGTGATCCCGACAATAAGATCTGGGGCTCGGAGACGATTCCGGTTGGCTGGCACATGTACAGTGTCAAGCAAACCTGGCAGAATGACGGCAGCTTTTACAGCGAGGACTTTCTCGAGAGCAGGCTTGACAAAGAGGAGACGATTCAGGCGATTCAGTTCTGGGCGGACATGCTGCTTGACGGAAACGTGATGCCGTCACCGTCGCAGATTATTGGCATCGGCGGCGCCGGGGCGGCGGCAGAGCTTCTGGCAGCAGGTAAGATTGGGATGCAGCGGATGGGTTCCTGGATTACTGGAA
>JAPPKG010000615.1:0-8247 GCA_026914085.1 Caldilineaceae bacterium
TCGATCACCACCCGTGTCAGCGCGAGCTGGAGAGGAACCAGAAGCGCCTGCAACAACATCAACATGATGAATCCAACCAGGAGACGGGGACTTGAGCGCCATACAAGACGTACGGCCAGCCTGAGGATGCGCGCAGTCTCCTGGATACTCTGCCAGGCCGGCTTGGATTCAGCAGAGTCCGACATTTAGGCCGCTCCAGAGGCAGGACGAATGGGTCAGCGTGCTGAGTGCGAAGTCAAGGAATACCAGCTCAGTTGTGGCGATGCGATTAGGGGTGCTGGCTGTCTTGGGACGGCGTCTCAGAGTCGTCGATCGGCTGTCGGGGGCGTCACTTCCATAGAGTGGCTAGCCGCCGCGGCCGAACATGTTGTCGCGTTCGGGGCCGACTGAGACGTGGGAGACTGGCACGCCGGCCAGCTCGGAGATGCGGTTGATGTAGTCGCGTGCCTGAACGGGTAGCGCGGCCCAACTGCCGCAGCCGGTCGTGGGTCCGTCCCAGCCGGGCATCTCCTCATAGAGTGGTTGGGCGTTCATGAGCAGCGAGGTGTCGGGGACAGTGTCGGTGAGCACCGTGCCGTCCTCGAGGCGATAGCCTGTGCAGATTTTGAGCGTTTCAATGCCGTCGAGGATGTCCAGTTTGGTGATGGCGAGGCCAGTCATGCCGTTAAGCCAGGCGGCATAGCGGATGGCGACGCCGTCGAACCAGCCGCAGCGGCGCGGGCGGCCGGTGGTTGCGCCAAACTCCTGGCCGACGTCCTGCATGTGCTTGCCGATCTCGTCGTGCAGTTCGACGGGGAAGGGGCCGTCTCCGACGCAGGTGCTGTAGGCCTTGCAGACGCCGTAGACTTCATCGAGAGAGCCGGCAGGCAGGCCGGCGCCGGAGGGAGCGAAGGCTGCGGTGGGGTGGCTGCTGGTGACATAGGGGTAGATGCCCCAATCCAGGTCGCGCATGACGCCGAGCTGCCCTTCGAGGAGGATGTCGTTATTTGCCTCCAGCGCCATGCGCAGGATGGGCGCGGTGTCGACGATGCGGGGCGCCAGCTGCAGACGGTACTCCATCAGAAGATCGAACATTTCACGGCCGTCAACGGGCTGCCCGCCGAGTATGGTCAGTTTCTGGTCTATGGTGCGCAGAGCGCCGTCCAGGCGGCCCTCCAGCCAGTCCGGCTGGAGGAGGTCGCCGATGCGCAGGCCTGAGCGGGTCGCCTTGTCACTGTAAGCGGGCCCAACGCCGCGCTTGGTGGTGCCAATGGTGTCGGCGCCGCGGGCCTGCTCCTCCAACTCGTCGAGGGTGCGGTGGTAGGGCATCACCATCTGGGCGCGGCTACTGATCCATAGGCGGTCGCAGCTGACGCCGATCAATTTGAGGTGGGCGATCTCTTCCAGCAGCGACTGCGGGTTGACGACGCAGCCGGTGCCGATGATGTTGTGGACGTTCGGATAGAAGATGCCGCAGGGAATGATATGGAGTACGGTCTTGCCGTAGTCGTTGACGACGGTATGGCCGGCGTTGTCGCCGCCCTGGAAGCGTATGACGTAGTTGGCCCTTTTGGCCAGGTAGTCGACGATGCGACCTTTTCCCTCATCGCCCCACTGGGCGCCGACAACGGCAGTTACAGTCATGCTAGTTCCCTGGATTCAGTTGGTAGTTTGGCGCCTCTTTGGTAATGACGACGCTGTGCGGATGGCTTTCCTGGTAGCCTGCCGGGCTGATGCGTACGAAACGGGCTTTGCGCCACAGGTCGGCCAGATTCTGCGCACCGACATAGCCCATTCCGGAGCGAAGGCCGCCCAGGAGCTGGAAGACAAATTCGTTGAGGAAGCCCTTGTAGGGCACCTGCCCTTCGATGCCTTCGGGAACGGTCTTGCCGCCGATATCGGGCGAAGCGCCGTTGAGCGACTGCGCGCTGGCATAGCGGTCGGCGGCGCGGCCCTTCATGGCGCCGATGCTGCCCATGCCCCGGTACTCTTTGAAGGAACGACCCTCGCGGATGACGACTTCGCCGGGTGACTCGTGCAGGCCGGCGAGAAGGCCACCGAGCATCACTGCGGAGGCGCCGCAAGCGAGGGCTTTGGTAATGTCACCGCTGTAGCGGATGCCTCCGTCGGCGATCAGTGAAACACCGCACGATTGGGCGGCTTCAGCGCAGGTGGAGATGGCGGTGAGCTGGGGCATGCCGGCGCCGGAAACGATGCGGGTGGTGCAGATCGAGCCTGCGCCGACACCGACTTTGACCACGTCCGCGCCGGCCTCGGTCAGTACCTGCACGCCCTCGGCGGTGACGACATTGCCAGCCAGGATGGGCAGCTCGGGGTAACGGGCGCGGACAGCTCTCACTGTGTCGATTACGCCCTGTGTATGTCCGTGGGCGGTGTCGACGGCAAGAGCATCTGCGCCGGCGTTGATTAGGCTCTCGGCGCGCTGCAGACCTGGTGCGCCGACGCCGATTGCGCCGGCGACGAGCAGGCGGCCGCGCTCGTCTTTGGCGGAGTAGGGAAAGTCCTGCCGTTTGAGAATATCCTTATAGGTAATCAGCCCCTTCAGGTAGCCGTCTGCGTCGACCAGGGGCAGTTTTTCGATACGGTAGCGATGCAGGATCTCCTGCGCCTCGTCCAGGGTCGTGCCGAGCTGGGCGGTGATCAGGTTCTCCGAAACCATGAATTCAGCGATCGGGCGCTGGTGGTCGGTGGCGAAGCGGACATCGCGATTGGTGAGAATGCCCAGTAACAGATTGTCGTCATCGGTGATGGGTACGCCGCTGATATGGTAGTGGCTCATGACAGCTTCGGCGTCGTCCAGCGTGTTTTCAGGCCTCAGGGTGATGGGATCGACGATCATGCCGCTCTCGCTGCGTTTGACCTTGTCGACCTCTTCGGCCTGCTGCGTCACCGACAGATTGCGATGGATCACGCCCAACCCGCCTTGCCGGGCAAGGGCGATTGCCAGGTCCGCTTCGGTGACCGTATCCATGGCGGCGCTGATGAGCGGGATATTGAGTGCGAGCTTGGGATGGAGTTGCGTGCTGATGTCTACGTCGGCGGGCAGGATCTCGGCGAAGCCTGGCACGAGCAGAACGTCGTCGAAGGTCATGGCATTCCGGGTGAACATGCCGGCGGAAAGAGAGAGACCTGCTGCAGTTAGGGTGTCGGTGTCTTGGGGCGAATCTTCCGAATCGGACCTTGGGGCGTAGGGAGAACCGTTGCGTGTACTCTTCATCACAGGAACCGTCATCAGATTTCCTCCCGGAGCTTTATGGATTCTGCTAGCGTTTCGTCTGATGTCGCGATAGTCTTCCGCTCCTGCCAAAAGTAAGAACAGCCTGAATCACCTTGGTCCATTTTACCACCGGCCAGGAAAGGGGCGCGAATTGGAAGGGGTTGGGAGATAGGGGTCAGGAGTTAGGGATTGGGGGTTTGGGACTGGCAAGGGCCATTCAAAGTGGAGGAAGGGTGAGTCGCCTCGGGCAGTCTGACTTGGGGGCATGTCTTGGCAGAGGTTTGGTCAGGGCAGTTCGCCGTCATTTGAAGCGGCGGGCCAGTTCGGCCTCCACATCGGGCCAGGAGAGCCCGCGCTGTTCGAGGAGTACGAGGCTGTGGTAGAAGAGATCGGCCATTTCCGATACGAGGCGCTCGTCGCTTTCTTCAAGGGCGGCGACCACGACTTCGACCGCTTCCTCACCGACCTTTTGGGCGATCTTGCCGGTACCTGAAGCTATGAGCCGGGCCGTATAGGATTCTGGCGAGGGATTGGCCTTGCGGTCGGCGATAGTGGCGGAGAGTGAGTTGATCAGTTGGGACATTTGGCGATCCGTTTCGTTCTTGACGGGAGTCATCAGTGTTGGGCAGAGCGAGGGGCGGAAGCTTGGGGGGCTAATAGGCAGGTGTTGGACGCGCTTTTGGCTGACTTCGCAAGTCTTTCAAGATGATCTCTTCGGCAAGGGCTCGCCGGATCTCTTCGCAGGGCTCTTCGTCGGCGACCAGGACCAGAAGCTCCCTGGCGCGTGTCATGGCTACGTAGAGCCGGTCCAGCTCCAATTGACGCGATTCCAAGTCCTGATCGGGGTCAGAATTCCGCTCCTCGCCGTCAGAGTCACCACTGCTATCGGGAAACTGCGTTGAACCCAGACGAGGCAGGAAGACTGCTCGAAACTCCAGTCCTCGGGCACGGTCGTACGTTCCCACTCTGATTCCATCACCCGTAAACCCGTCACGAGTAAGTTGGACGCAATGTATGCCTTCACGTTGCAGGAATCCGATAGTAGCCTCGACCTGGATGTTGTGTTTCAGGAAGACTGCAATCTCATTTGCACTGTATTTTTCGGCCGCAATGAATTCGCGAATCCTCTCGCACAGATAGGGTAATTCGCCGTTGCCATCTACAAGGACCAGGTTCGGTTTCTCTTCCTCGCGTTCGTGAAAGCCCAGTTCGGCGTCGAGGATGAATTTGTCGTCTTCATGGTCCAATGCAACCAGTTCGCGGCCCCGAACCCGCTTGGCGGCGCGATAGACGGCGGGCGCATTGCGGTAGTTCTTTCTGAGCACCTGCGCCCGGCCGGTAATATCAAGACTCGCCCAGCCAAGCCGGTAGCCTCCGGCATAGATACGCTGTGCAGGGTCATCCAATATGAGGACTCCATCTTTGGGCACGGGTTTTTGGGGGTCTCCCGCGACGAGGGCGCGGACAAGCTGCAACTCGACCAGAGTAACGTCCTGGGCTTCATCCACGATGACACAGCGGTAGGGGGCTTGTGCGAGGTTTTGGACGGAATCTCTGACCCGAATCCTTTTGTCAGCGAACGTAACGGCGTTGCGTTCACTCAGTTTACCGGCCCAGAGTTCATACAACTCCCATACCTGTTTGCGGAGGTTTTGAGATAGAGATCGCTTGCGCCCAATGCGTTCGACGGAAAGATAGTGATCAAGGCTCTGCAGATCATTCCCTTTGATCACTCTCTCAATCTCTTCTTTCAGGTAGTCCGGGCTAATCCTCTCCAAAGGGGAACCGGCAACGAGCTCCTTGCAGGCAGCTTCAAATGTCTGGTCAACCAAAGAAAAATGTGCCGGGGTCCAACTGTCGTATTGGTAGACAATTCTGTCGATGTTGGCAAATTCGACATTCGTGGGGGCCATTGGGAGGTTGCGAAAGCGCTTTTCGAGCAGTTCGGCCAGCGATCTGCTGTTCGAAGTGAAGAGCACTGTATCATCGGGGTACCGGCGGGCCAGTTCCGCCAGGCGATGCAGCCCGATCACTGTCTTGCCAGTACCGGCTGCGCCGCGGATTCGAGCGGCCCCCGACCAGTGGCGGCTGACAAGAGGCTTTTGGTCCGGATGGAGAAACAACTGCCATTCCTCAAAGTCGCCGCGGATAAGGCGCTCGATGAGTTCCTGGATGAGTAGGGGGTCGGTAGGGGCGGATTCGGGTGCCGGAGGCGAATGGGGAGGGGTGCCCAGCTCTTGGTCAGGCAGGTCAGGCAGCGAAGGTTGGTGCGGCTTTCCTTTGGAGGCGCGCTTCAAGGACAGTGGAATGTCGGGAACCGTTACCTGCAGATCAGCAAGGTCTTCAGAGGCCAGATCGACATAGTGGTCTCGTCTTTCGGCCCAGTCATACATGGCATCGTGGTGCCCTGCATTGACGAAGACGAACTGGCCGTTGTCAACTGCCAGGAGGATGCGCAGTTCCTGTGAAGCCCTCAATGACCAGAGGTTGCTGTTGGGTCCGCCGCCCAGTTTTTCGAAGTTGAGACCTGGGTTTGCCGGGTCCTGGTTGAATTGGGAGACGGCGGTGACAAAACGTGCTTGATCCTGCCGGGTCAGCCGCCGGGTGTGGCGAATTTGCTGATCAAAGGACCTGGTCATGGCCAGCTTTACACTGTCCATCTCTACACCATTTTCTCCTCAGACGCGCAGGTATTCTGGTCCTGACAGAAATCCATGGCGGCAGGCCATCTCTCTGACAAGCTACGGCCAAGGCAACCGTTGCCTAGTCGGAGAGTGTACAGGTCACGTGATGGCGTCTTCGGGCAGGCGCACGGGTACGCCGCGTTCGATCAGGTGCCTCTTCACGTCCATCACCTGGAGCTGGCGAAAGTGGAAAAGGCTGGCGGCCAGGGCCGCTTCGGCGCCCCCTTGGGTGAGAGCGGCTTCGAAGTCCTCCGGCCGGCCGGCGCCGCCGCTGGCGATGACCGGAATGTTGACGGCGTCAGAGATGGCGCGGGTGAGGGATACGTCATAGCCTTCCTGCGTACCATCGCCGTCCATGGAGGTCAGCAGAATTTCGCCGGCGCCGAGCTCTTCCACTTTTTTGGCCCATTCAACGGCATCGATGCCTGTGTTAATGCGGCCTCCACTTATGAATACGTCCCACCCCTCTTTGGCGTCGCGGCGGCGGGCGTCGATGGCGACGACGATGCACTGGCTGCCGAAGCGGCGTGCGCCCTCGCTGACGATCTCCGGGTTGCGCACGGCGGCGCTGTTCACGCTGACTTTATCGGCGCCGGCCAGCAGAATAGCGCGCATGTCGTCTACGTTGCGAATACCTCCGCCGACGGTGAACGGAATGAAAACAGTGTCAGCGACACGGCGTACCATTTCGGCGACGATATCGCGCGCCTCGTGGGTGGCAGTGATATCGAGGAATACCAGCTCATCGGCGCCTTCCCGATCGTAGACGTGGGCCTGTTCAACCGGGTCGCCAGCGTCGACTAGGTCTATGAAGTTGATGCCTTTGACGACGCGTCCATCCTTGACGTCGAGACAGGGAATGATTCGTTTTGCCAGCAAGTCTACCTCCAGTGGCGGCAAGTGCGGTGTTGCAGGAACAGCAGTTCGCAGCCGGTTCGACAGCTCGTACGGTTCACTCGTTTTTCTTAGTCCCTTGTTCGGCAGCTTCGAGCAGGCGGGCTGCGGCGCGCCAGGCGGGAATCTGCTCGGGCGACGTTTCGAGCAGGAGGGCTCGCGCCTCCTCCAGGCTGCACCAGCGGCATTCGCTGTGGTTGTGATGGCCCAGCCGCACGTCCCCTTCGCCGATCTCGGCCATAAAATAGGTGACGGTGCGCTGGACATCGTAACCGCGAATGTGGACGGTGAAGTCAAGGGCGGTTGGGCAGTTTTCGTACAGTTTACGTATCGGCAGCCCGGTCTCGATGGCGAACTCCCGGCGGGCACATTCGAGGTCGTTTTCGTCCGGCTCAACGCCCCCGCGTGGGAACTGCCACTCCTCAAAAAAGTGGTTATAGAGGAGCAAGAGCTGTGCTTCGTCGCGGCCGGCGGGCGAATCTGCTGTGCAGCGACGGATGGGGACGATACCGGCGCTGCGGCGCAGACGCGGGGCGTTACCGATTTCGATGGCGTCCGGCAACGCCAAGGCCTTGGTGTAGAGGGCCTGCCCGATGATCACGCCGTCGATGCCGTAGTGCTCATGGCGCTTGAGCGCGCGGATGTCCTCGAGCCCGGCTACGCCGCCGCTGGCGATGACCTGCAGACCGGTTAAGTCAGCCAGTGTCGCCGTAGACTGCACGTTGACGCCGCTGAGGAGGCCGTCGCGGCTGATATCGGTGAACAACGCCAGTTCCACGCCCAAGGCGGCCATGCGGTGCCCCAATTCGACCGCGCTTACCTTGCTGACCTTCTGCCATCCGTGGGTGGCGACCATTCCGTCCTTTGCATCAAGTCCAACGACGATCCGGCATACGCCCCAGCGCTCAAGGGCAACGCGCACCAGATCCGGATTGCGTACAGCCGCGGTCCCCAATATGATCCGATCGGCACCCAGGGAAAAAGCCAGTTCAATGTCCTCGACGCTGCGGAGCCCGCCGGTAAACTGGATCGGGATATCGACCGCCTGCCTGATCTGAATGAGGCGCTGCAGGTTTATGGGAAGTTTCCCGTCCAGGCTAGATTCGTCCGGATCATCGCGAGGTCCAAGACCGGGGTCGGGCTCGCCAGCGGATTCCCCGCCCGCGAGAGCGTCGGGGGAAAGGCGCTGGACTTTGGGATGGAAGTCGGTTGAGCCGCCAAAGGCGCCATCGAGGTTGACGACGTGCAGCCACTCGGCACCCAGGCTTTCCCAGTGGCGCGCCTTCTGGGCAGGATTGTCGCTGAAGACGGTTTCAGCGTTGGGATCGCCCCGCTGCAGGCGAACACAGCGTCCTTTTCTCAAGTCAATTGCGGGATAGATGCGCATAGTTTTGTCTGTAACCTGAGTTCGGAGTTAGAAGGTGGTTGGCAAAAGTGCCAAGTCATTGACGG
>JAPPKG010000124.1:0-8179 GCA_026914085.1 Caldilineaceae bacterium
TGGCCATGAGCTCTACCGACGGCATGCGCCGCGGCATGGAAGGCTACTCCTTCGGTGCGCCCATCACCGTGCCTGTCGGGCCGGGAACATTGGGACGCATCTTCGACGTGTCCGGCAATACAATCGACAGCGATGAAGAGGTCGAAGCCGCCGACCGCTATTCCATCCACCGCGAACCGCCCAGCTTCGCCGACCGCAGCACGCAGGCCGAGCTCTTCGAGACCGGCGTCAAGGTCATCGACCTCATCGCCCCCTTCACCAAGGGCGGCAAGACCGGTATTTTCGGCGGCGCCGGCGTCGGCAAGACCGTCATCATTCAGGAGCTGATCAACAACGTCGCCGAATACCACAGCGGCTACTCCGTCTTCGCCGGCGTCGGCGAGCGCAGCCGTGAGGGCAACGACCTCTGGCACGAAATGCGCGAATCAGGCGTAATCGATTCGACCGTGATGGTCTTCGGCCAGATGAACGAGCCGCCCGGCGCCCGCCTCCGCGTCGGTCTCACAGGCGTCACCATGGCCGAGTACTTCCGCGATGAAGGCCGCGACGTCCTCCTATTCATCGACAACATCTTCCGTTTCGTGCAGGCTGGTTCCGAAGTGTCGGCCCTGCTTGGCCGCCTTCCCAGCGCCGTCGGCTACGCGCCCACGCTCGGCACCGATATGGGTGAGCTGCAGGAGCGCATCACATCCACCAATGTCGGCTCAATTACATCAATGCAGGCCGTATACGTGCCCGCCGATGACTACACCGACCCCGCGCCGGCCACGACGTTCGCCCACCTGGACGCTACAATTACCCTGGAACGCGCCCTTGCCGAGCAGTCGCTCTATCCGGCCATGGACCCGCTCGGCTCCACCAGCCGCATCCTCGACCCGCTCATCGTCGGTGAAGAACATTACAACGTCGCCCGCGAAGTGCAGCAGACTCTCCAGCGCTATCGCGACCTGCAGGACATCATCGCCATTCTCGGCGTTGAGGAGTTGAGCGAAGACGACAAGCTCATCGTCGCCCGCGCCCGCAAGATTCAGCGCTTCCTCACCCAGCCCATGCACGTGGCCGAGGTCTTCACCGGCTCGCCCGGCGAGTACGTCAGAATCGATGACACTGTGAGCGGCTTCCGTGAAATCCTGGACGGCAAGCACGACGACCTGCCCGAGCAGGCCTTCTACATGGTCGGATCCATCGACAAAGCGATCGAAAAGGGCGAGCAGCTGAGGCAGGAAGAATGACGATTCAGGTCGAAATCGTAACCCCGAGCCGCCAGCTGTACAGCGGCGAAGTCGAGATGATCACCATGCCCGGCGTCGAGGGCGAGATGGGCGTACTGGCCGGCCATGCCCCCCTGCTCACGACCCTCAATATCGGCGAGTTGACCCTGCACAACGCCGACGGCGAGCCCGAGTATATCGCTGTCAGCGGCGGCGTGGTCGAGGTGCTGCCCGACAAGGTGATCGTGATGGCCCGTTCGGCCGAGCGCGCCGAAGAAATCGACATCGCACGCGCCGAAGAGGCCATGCAGCGCGCCGAAGAAGCCCTGCGCACCCGGCCCGACGAAGATCGCCAGCCCGTCGAAATAGCCTACCGCCGCAGCCAGTTGCGCCTGAAAGTCGCACGCCGTCGCCGCCGCACTCGCCCGGGTGTGTTCGTGGAGGACGAAGGCTAGCGCACTTTTCAACAGGAAATACAAGGCCGGGTCTTTGCTAAGACCCGGTCTTTTCGTTTTGAGAACTGATCCTATTTGCCGTAGAACCAGTCGACTCCGATTCGCGCCACATAGATGCCGTCACGCTTGTGATAGCTGACCAGCGCAATGTCATCGATAAAGGTCAGACTCGGATAACCATAGTCGTCATCAGAGTCTGAACCAATCATCCGTTCGTGGCTCCAGGTAAGACCTTCATCCGTTGAAATTGCGGAGACGAACGGTGTCCGCAGCCTGCCCTCCGTGCCGGTCGAACGCAGCAAAACCAGATCGCCGGTAGACGGGATCCACTTTACGTTAAGCGCCGACGAGTTGGTGGAAAGCTTCAGACTATGCACCGCCTCGCCTGGCGACCAGGTCATCCCCTCATCCCTTGAGTAGGATCGAACCACATATCCACTGTACGTCCGGCAAAGCATCATTACCCGTCCATCGCGCAAAAGTACTAAGTGTGGCTCCTGCGCCTCCACCGGCAGCGTATCGACTACATTCTCCGACTGGTGCCACGAATAGCCGTCGTCATCGGAATAAAAAACCGTGCTCACATAGCCGCGGTGGTCGCCGCCTTCTTCCTTGATCTCCCTCTCGCACGGAGCGAGAATTCGACCCGAGGGCAACTGGATCAATTTGTCATTGAAAACATGATTCGTTCCGGCGTGGGGCGTAACGATAAACTGTTCCCCCCACGTCGCCCCGTCGTCGGTCGACCGCCGGTAGTAGGTGTGCGCGAAACGGGGAGCTGATCCGGCAAAATAGATGTAGGTCAATAGCAACTGGCCGTTTGCCAGTCGCAGAAAACCTGGATGCCGGTACTCTTCATTTTTGCGTTGGAGCTTCGGGCAGGCAACCAGCTGGTACGGCTCGCCCCAGCTCCTGCCCTGATTATCGGAGATTCGTCCTTCGATGTCACCAACTACAGCGCCTTCCCCGGAATTCTCCCTGTTGACGGAGTAAGATAACAGCAGACGGCCGTCACCGAGCAGCGCAATGTCACCCACATTCCCCCGGTAGCCGACACAACGCCTGGGCATCTCGACGGCATGCACATCTTCGATGAGTGCGTTTGAGGTCGCTCCCGCTCTACTATCCTGCATATTCAACTACATCAGGTTCTGGAGCCGTCAATCGTCGTTGCAACCACTGAGAGTGGTCGGCTCAGTGATGGACAAGGATGCTAAGTTCGCAGATTTTTTCACTATCCGGCTTCTGTGGGAGGGCAACGCAGATACTTCCCAATTTGCATACCAATGTCTCAATCTGTAGGTTCTGCAGCTACCTCTTCGTTGTTCACCGTATCCCCGGAGGCAATGTCCATCTCTTTCTGGAGGAATCGCAGGAGTAGCCGCCGTTGCTCAATCGTCAGACCCACCAGTCTCTCCTTGGGACCGAGTCCGGCCAGTCTCTCCTTGGGACTAAGTCCGTCCAGAATCTCCTTGGGACCGAGTCCGGCCAGTCTCTCCTTGGGACTAAGTCCGGCCAGTCTCTCCTTGGGACTAAGTCCGTCCAGTCTCTCCTTGGGACCGAGTCCGGCCAGTCTCTCCTTGGGACTAAGTCCGTCCAGAATCTCCTTAGGACTAAGTCCGGCTAGCAACTCTTCTTTGGGAATCATTCTGAGGACAAACCGGCGCGTCTCCTCGCTAATCTCCATAAAGTCGTCCCTGGTCGACTTCTCCGGCATATCACACCCTCTCTAGTTCAGGAAGCGGTGCTTGAGCACTTGGGCATGGAAGATAGCTCCCCATTAATCGTACTTTTCGCGATCCACGATAGGGCGACATGTGTCATGCAGTGCCGCCATCGCTGTCTCCCTCGCCCCCGGAGGGAATACCCAACTCTTCCCGAAGCAATCGAAAGAGCAGCTTTCGTTCCGCATCGGTCAGCCCCGCTAGTCTTTCCTGGGGTTCAAGTCCTTCTAGTCTTTCCTGAGGTTCAAGCCCCGCTAGTCTTTCCTCGGGGTCCAGTCCCGCCAGCTTTTCTTCAGGGGTAGCCGTTTCGAGCACGCGTTGCCGTATTTCTTCTCCAATCTCCATGATCTTTTCCGGGGTCAAAATCTCAGTCATACTGTGCTCTCCCTTCAAGGCCAAGGTCCGTTGCAGCCCCATCACATAGTCTTGCACCGGAGGCGAATCTGTCGCCGTGGCCGCATCCAGCGCAGCAGAGGCGGCCTCTCGTTCCTGATCCCGGCTGGCAAAGAGCTTGACAAATGCGTTATGCGGACTGGCCGGCAGTTCGTTCAGAACCAGCAACCAGATTCGCCGCAGCAGCGGCAATGGGCTCCGATAGACACCATCCTGCCGTTCCTCATATCGCCACTCTGCCAACCGTGCCTTCCGCGGCGTTCGTGCGCTCAAAACCACGGTTAGCACATGCTCCTCGGGCAATCTCTGTGCCTGACGATAAAAATAATCGTAAGCAACAGCTTGGGCAAGCGCACTCTCGTTTACCGACTCCGTATACTTGAACTCCAACAATACATGACCTGCTGCATTGTCGCGCACCCCATCCGGCAAACGTGCTCTCTGCGCTTCGTTCCACTCTTTGCCCTCCCTTCGGAGGAGCAGTACATCGGCTTTGGGAGACTCCCCCAGGAGGTCAACCTCTACATTAACCGTGATCTCCACCGGCGCCAGGGACAACTGCAACAGTCTTCCGAGAACCTGATGTGACTGAAAACGAACCAGCACAGAGCTATAGCCTGCAGTAAATCATGATTGTTTCACCTACTTCGGCATATCCCGCAGCGCATTGAACACCGGCAGATTGCCCCAATTGTGGTCAACAATCCCCCACTGCGCCTTCTCCGTATGATTCGCCACCACGCGGAAATTCAGATTCCACAGGATCGCCGGGCCGACCCAGCCCCACCTCTTCATCATCTGAAAGGCCTCGACCGTCCATACCGCCTGCTCGTTTAAGTCGTTGTCGTTCGCATACCCATAACGCGGATCAAACGCGCCCCCGGCTGCCCACCCAAACTCCGTCGGCCAGATGAGCTTATTACCCGCGCCGAACTCAAGCGCAATGTTTCGATATCCCTCCATCGTACTCCGGAAACTCCACGAGTGGTGCGGGTTGTCGCACGCCCCGTTGAAGCTGTTGCCGTGAATCTGAATCGCCTCACAGCCCCGCTCCCACGTGTACTGAGGCGGCACGTTGTATCCACTCGGATGCGCGCCGATGCCGTCCATGTAGCTGTTCAGCCCGGCCTGAAACATCTTTCGCAAATACTCAAAATCATCCATCGCCGCGGTGCCGCCCCTGCTCTGTGGCGCGCCGTTGCTGGCAGCCGGAGTCAGCGCCCCGCTGATTACGAACATCGACGGGCACGCCCTCTTGATCTCCGCGTAGGCCGGTCTCAAAAGCGCCACATACTTGGCAGGATCCAAAGGCAGATTGCCCCACTCATAGTGCAGATTCTGCTCGTTCCAGACCTCGATCGCCTTCAGCGAAGTCCCGCAGTACTTGCCGGCCATCGCCCCCAGGAATCTGGCAAACGTATTCGGGTCCGCCGGAGGTCCCCCGACATTCGGCTCGAATCCTCCTTCGCGCGCCCAAGCCGGCGCATTCACCACGCTGAACAGCAGGCTGATGCCCGCGTTATTGGCCGCGTCGATGATCCCCTGCATCGAGCCCCAGTCATATTGGCCCTGATTATTCTCAAAAACCTTCCATTCAATCTGCTGCTTCACCCAGCCGAAGCCCAACTCGCGTGTCTTTTGCATCACTTGGCCGGCATAATTGTTGTGCACCATATGCGCCTGCACACCATATCCGAAGCCGCCGCCCCCAGCGGGTGGCGGCGCTGCCGCTGCGGGCGCAGCCGACGGCGCTGGAATGTCAGTGATCACCTCGACTGTGTTCAGCGGCCCGCTTGCTGTCGTAAGTTCAGCGTACACCCAACCCTTTTTGCCGCCTATATCGATTTGCCACCAATCCCCTGACTGATTCTTTCCAAAAATTAGGTAAGGCTGACCAGCTTTGAGCTGTCCTAAAATGTCGTACCCTGTGGTGCCAGGTCCTTCGCGGACGTTTACGTTTTGTGTACTGACCAGTCTCGGGGCCTCCGGCGTCGGCGTCGGCACCGGCGTAGCAGTCGCAACCGGCGTCGGCGTCGCCAGGCTCATTGCCACCGTATTCTGCGGGCTCGCCGCCTGCATGCTGCCCAGATTCGATACCTGCACAACCTGCGCCTCGACCTGTATGTCCCCCTCGCCTGCCGGCGCCATGAACGTATAAACTGGATTCTCAATCGGGACCGTTACCTCCTCCATCACGCCGCCGTCAGGGTGGAGTATCCTATATGCTACCTTCAGCATCGCCGGCGACGTATTCACCCCGCCTCCCGTCTGAAACTGGCGCGCGACCTCCCACAAGTCCGGGTCCACGTCCCCGGAATCCACGTCACGCACCATCACTTGGGTCACGTCAAATCGCTCCAGCAGGTTGAGCTTGCGCGCAAAGCTGCTGCTGTTCTCGATCGTAACCGTCCGCTCCATCTGCTGGTCGTCAGTGTACGCATACACATAGGCCCCGATCGCGTCATCCCATGCCAAAGGGCGCGTGATTCGCGGGTTGACCGCCGCAACCTCAACATTCCCTCCGGGAATGATCACACCATCTTCTCCCTCCAGCCGGATCTGAGCGACCAAAGGTTGCAGAGACTGTTGAAAGCCTTTGAGCCACCACTGGTTTCCGCTTCCTTCCACCGACATGCCCGGCAGTTCCACCTGCACCTTGCGCCGGTCGATCTGGTCTGTGGCGTAGGCTAGCAGGGCGCTCATCTGCCCTCCCAACTGATACGCCCCAGGATCGGTCGGTCCCGGAACCAGTATACGGTCGGCAACGCTTCCCAATGCCTTCCAGTCGTAGCCCCGTGTGTTCCACGCCACAGCCGAAACCTGCTGGGGCGACTCCACCCGAACAGCCAGCCAGCGATTCATATCCGGCGCGTGCAGCCGTTCCGCCAGACGTTCAATGAAATGGGTGAACGCCTCCTCCCCTGCCAAAACCGTTTCCATGCCGCGATAATCAACGATGACGCCAGGATAACTGTACTGGTTGAGCAGGTTTGCCACCGCGTCCAACTGGTTCTGCATCTGTCCGGATTGCACCAGCATGTTGTGAAGCAGGTCGCTACGCGGCGCCTCGCCGCCCTGCCAGTTGCGCAGAACCGGCACGATCGCATAGTTCCCGGCAGGTACATTCGTACGCAAAACATCCAGCGCACCGTCGCCGCGCAGGTAAAACCCCCCGACGGCAAGGGCTGTAATCGCAGCGTTGGCCAGACTCGCTGGAGCCTGCTCGCCTATCCCAATGTTCGTACCCACCCGCGCCGGCGGCGCGCCCGTCTGCATCACCACGAAATTGGCTGGTGGCGGACCGCCTACGCGGGCCTCAATCTTGTCCTCCACTGCCAAGACGGCACTCGGTACAAACTCCCAACTGTCCCCATCCCAACTGTACAGCTCCAGGGTTTCGTATGGCTGGCTGTCGTTGGGAATCGGGATCCGCACGATGCTCTGCTCCAAGCGCCCTCCCTGCACGTTCACCTGGTAGATCGGGCTCTTGGCCTCCAGGCCCGCAGCTGCCAGCGCATTCAACGCGGTCATCCACGCCTCTCCCGCACTTCCGTCCAGAAACTCCGCACGTGGAATGCTTTCAAGGCTGACGCGAAAGGATTCAATTACACCTTCAGGAGGAAAAACAATTGTCGTCCCGTCGGGATCCATGAGCGAGCCGCCATTCCTGCCAATCTCCGTAGAAGACAGCCCTTGGATGCGCTCAAGCAGACTGATCGGCGGCAAAAGCAACGCCGCGATGATCAGAGCGGGAATCAGGACGATCGAAAGAACTGCCGTTGCAAACCTCCGCAGCCCGGAGGCCGGCCTCGTCTCAGGTCGGAGCGGCTCATCATAATCGAAAGACGACCTTCCCATTTACCTTTTCCTCCATTCTGCGCCGCTTTCAGCAAGGGGCGCGTCTAACGTGAATCTTGTCTACTTGCATGTGCCCATTTGCAGCGGTCGCTTCACCATCACATGCCCAAGCGACCAGGCATCTGTCAATCCACTGCTCTTTGCGGCATACCGTTGAGTTCGGGGAAACCGCCTTTATCGCCCGTCGCCGCCTCACCAGGCTGCCGCGAGCCGTTACATTCGCCGGAACCGGCAGCAGGCGAACCCGGCCATTGCGCTGTCGCGCCTCATGCAACCATTCTGCAACCGGGCAAAAAATGCGCCAAGCTCCTTGGCGCACGCGGTCCGCTATCTATCTTAGCACAGGCAAAAAACTCAACAAAAACAGCTACATTTCACAGGGTAAATCCCGGAACAAGGGCAAACTTTCCTATACCACTGGCACCAACCAAACCATGGTCGTTCCGCGTTCAACTCTGAGGCTGAGGAAACGCTTTCTTTGACCACTGACCACTGACCACTGACCACTGCAGTTCTGGGCGGTCGGGCCTATTCGGCC
>JAPPKG010000087.1:0-8176 GCA_026914085.1 Caldilineaceae bacterium
TTCTCTATCTGGAGCGAAAGGAGATCCGGTTTTACCGGATGGCCGGTCAGCTTGCTCCCTATCTTACGCATCCGGAGTTGCCGGCGTTCCACAATCAGCTTGACGAATGTTCGACGGAGCTGGCGGCGATAGGTGATCTGGCGCGGGAGCAGGGTGTGCGTTTGACGCTGCATCCTGGCTTCTACGTGCAGTTGAGCCATCCGGATCCCTCCCTGGCGGCGCGGTCAAGCCTGGAGCTGGCTGCGGCGACTTCTCTGCTGGACCGGATGGGGCTTGATGCGGCCAGTGTGGTTGTCGTTCACGTGGGGGG
Source organism: Caldilineaceae bacterium (assembly GCA_026914085.1). Taxonomy (GTDB): domain Bacteria; phylum Chloroflexota; class Anaerolineae; order Caldilineales; family Caldilineaceae; genus Bin5. Next base: position 311 of record JAPPKG010000087.1, read on the forward strand.
CGGCCACGGGGATTTAGCGGCGGCATTGGAGAGGTTTGCGCGTGCGGCCAATTTGCTGGCGGACAGTGTGCGGAGGCGCCTGGTATTGGAGAACGGAGACAGGCAGTTCAGTCTGCGCGATGTGCTGTGGGTGCAGAGGCGGACAGGGATCCCAGTGGTCCTGGACACGCTCCACCACCGTTGCCACAACCCGGATGCGATTCCGCCATTGGATGCGCTGAAGATCGCGCTGGCGACCTGGCCGGAGGATGTAGTTCCGAAGATCCATGTGAGCAGCCCGCGTACGGCGGTGCGTACGCTCTATCGTGATGGCGCGGCGCGCGTACAGATGCCGCTGCCGCATCAGCACAGCGACTTTCTGCACCCGTTTGAGGTCATCGACCTGCTGGGGGCGGCGGTTTCGGCGCAGTTGCGGTCGTTTGACGTTATGCTGGAGGCGAAGGCGAAGGATGTAGCGTTGCTGCGATTGCGGGAGCAGATCAGCAGGTACGCGCCGAATTTGGCGCGGCATGTACAGTAGGGGGTAAAGGCCTGAAGATGTCCCAGGAATACAAGGATCCGTACAGTCTGAAGCGGACAGTTCTGGTCGCGGTGGTGAACAACCAGGCCGACCTGCGGCGGGCGGCATCGGAGGGCTGGTACCGCATACCCCAGAGGCGGGCGCCGCGGCGGGTCGGCGCGGACTATCTGGCGTTTTATCAGACGGGCGCTTTCGGGAGCGAAGCGGAGGCGCGGACGGTCAGCTACTATGCGGCGGTCCGGCGCTATCAGCTGTTGTCGCGGGCGGAGCTGCTGCCGGATGAGGCGGACCATGCGCGGGCGGAGGAGTACTATTTCCGCATTGAAATCGGTCCGCTAATGCGTTTGGCGCGGCCGGTGCCGGCAACGACGTTCAGGCGGCTAACCTTTATTCATACGACGTTGGAGCGTCTGTTGAACGCGAAGGACGTTACGGAGTTGAAGCTGGAGGGGGAACCGTTCCAGACGCTGTGGAGCGCGCTGCGTGCGAGCCGGTTGAGGCCGCTTCCCAACCGGTTGGCGGGAGAGTGGCCGGTTGACATTGCGCTGCGGGTGCGAAACGGTTATCTTGGGATCCGGCTCGATGAGGCCAGCGACATGCGAGAGACAACGGGGCCGGGGGATCGGTGGCGGGTTCTGCGCATACCGGAGAGCCGGATTGAGACTGATCTTGCGGGCTGCCTGCGGGAGGTCGGGGCGGCGCTGGTGGACCTGGGCGGCTCGCTTGACGCGAAGCCGGGACGGGAGATGGTGCTTTAGGGCAGTAGAGATCAGGAGGAGCCTGGTATGGAACTGACTGTCAACGGAAAAGGCTATACGCTGGATGTTCCCGGCGAGGAGAGGTTGCTGTGGGTACTGCGGGACTGGCTGGGGCTGACGGGGACGAAGTTCGGTTGCGGCATCGGCATTTGCGGCGCGTGCACGGTGCATGTGAACGGTGCGGCGGTGCGGTCGTGCCTGATGCCGCTGGCCGCGGTTGCGGGGGCGGACATCCGCACGATTGAGGGGCTGGCGGCGACAGACGACAGCGGCACGATCAGGCTGCATCCGGTCCAGCAGGCGTTTGTCGATCACCAGGTACCGCAGTGCGGCTGGTGCATGAGCGGACAGATCATGCAGGCGGCCTCGTTCCTGGCGCAGAATCCGCAGCCATCTGAGGATGAAACTGTGCGGGCGATGAGTGCGAATTACTGCCGCTGCGGTTGCTATGTGCGCATCCGGCAGGCGGTTCAACAGGCGGCCGGGATGGCAGGCGGGGAGGAGGTCGCGACATGACGCGGGAACGCGATGGTTACGACCCGGTCGAGGCGCGTGAAGCGTCGGCCGATGGAGAGAGCGGAGACGGTGGAGCGGAGGGGGCTGAGCCCGTTCGGTCAACGAAACGGCGCTGGCGGCTGACGCGGCGCGGTTTTCTGATCGGTTTGGGGGCGGCAGGGGCCGGCTTGGCGGTGGGCGCGTATTTCGGCAGGCCGGTTCTCAACGAAATCATGGCGGAGAGTATGGCAGAGGCTGAACACGCCGGGAGCGGCTTTATGCAACTGCCCGACGATCCGCCGCTTTGGCTGGAGGTATTGGAGGACAGCCGCATACGCCTGTCTCTGACCAAGGTGGAGATGGGGCAGGGGGTTCATACTTCGATCGCGCAGATTGCGGTTGAGGAGTTGGGAATCAGTTGGGATGACCTGGTGGTGGAGCAGGCGGATACCTCTTCAAGACTAGTGGACGGCATGGGTACCGGCGGCAGCTTTTCGGTTGCAACCAGTTACGGGCCGCTGCGCCGAGCGGCCGCGGGCATGCGCAGTTTGCTGCAGCGGGAGGCGGCGGTGGTGTTAGAGCGGCCGGAGGCGGCCTTGCGGGTTGCGGGGCGGGGGTTTGCGGTCGCGGACAGCCCTGAGAGTAAGGTTGACTTCTACAGTTTGGCTGGCGCGGTTACGAGCTGGGACCTTCCTGAGGAGGAGGCGCTGCAGCTGAAAGCGACGGATGAGTTTACAGTCGTCGGACAGCCGGTGGCGCGCATCGACATTCCCGACAAGGTAACGGGGCAGGCAGTTTACGGTTATGACATGCGCGCGCCCAATATGCTCTATGGCGCTATTGCACGGCCGCCAACACTGGAGGCCAAACTGGTCGGCGCGTCAGCGGGCGAGGCTGCAGCGATGGAGGGCGTCGAAGAGGTCGTGATCGACGTGGAAAACGGCTTTGCCGGGGTGGCGGCGAACTCTCGCAGCGCGGCCTGGTCGGCTGTGAAGGCGATGGAGACGGAGTGGGATGAAGGGCATCTGTGGCAGCAGGAGGAGATCGAGGCGCTGATCGAACCGGCAGGGGAGGGCGGCATCACGATCCAGCGCGAGGGCAACGCCGCCGGTGTGCTGAGGAGAGAGACCGCGATCACGGCCACCTACCGTTCGCCATTTGCAGTACAGGCTCCGCTCGAGGCACCGGCAGCGCTCGCGGATGTACAGGACGGCCAGGTGACGGTGTGGGTGTCTACCCAGTCCCATGAAAGGGCGAAGGGGTTGATCGCCGAGGCGCTCGGGGTGGAAGCCGACACGATTCGGGTTGTCCCGACCTATCTCGGGGGCGGCTTTGGCGCCAAGCTCGATACCGGGGTGGCGGTTGAAGCGGCGCGGCTATCGAGGGCAGCCGGCGTACCTGTGCACGTGGGATGGGACCGAACGGAGGCGATGCTTCATGGCTACCTGCGACCGCCGACGAAAAGCGTTCTCTCCGGTGCGCTGGACGGGAACGGACGTATCGCCGCCATGGAGCACCGGCAGGGCAGCAGCGACGTGGCCTTCAGTTTCATGCCCGCGTTCATGGAAATGGTGATGGGCGCGGACTTCGGGGCAACGGTGGGGGCGCGAATCGACTATGACGTGCCCAACCGCACGGTGACGGCCTGGCGAAAGAAACTGCCGGTCTGGACAGGCTGGTGGCGGGGGTTGGGACTCTTCGCGAATACATTTGCGGTGGAGAGCTTCATTGATGAGCTGGCGGCGGAGGTGGGCGCGGACCCGCTTCAATTCCGTCTCGATCATTTACCGGACAGTACTGCGGGTGGGCGTAAGAGGGCGGTACTGGAAGCGGTCGCGGAACTGAGCGGCTGGGGGACCGCGCCGCCTGCGGGCCGGGCAAGGGGCATCGCCTGTTTTGGATCGAATACGGTAGTGGCACAGGTGGCGGAGGTGTCGGTGGATGAAGGGTCCGGGGAGATCACCGTTCACAGGGTGGACTGTGCGGTGGACTGCGGGCTGGTGGTGAACCCCGATGGGGCGAAGGCGCAGATAGAGGGGAACGTGATGTGGGGCGTGGGGTCTACCCTTATTGAGCAGGCGTATGTGAAGGACGGACGGCTGGAATTGAACAATTTCGAAAGTTATCCGCTGTTGACGATGCGTGATGCGCCGGATGTCCGTTCGGTGCTTGTGGACACGGGCATTGAAACGCCCTACGGTATGGGTGAGCCGCCGATTGGGCCGGTGGGCGCGGCGATCGGCAACGCGTTTACGGCGGCGACGGGCAGGCGGGTCCGGACATTGCCGATGACGCCGGCGCGTGTTCTGGAGGCGCTGGCAGGGGGCGGTTCCTGATTCGGGAGGCGGCCCGGTAATACGCTACGGGCGTAGTCAGTTTTGTTCGCCGGAGAGGCCCAGTTCGGGGGCGACCTCTTTCATGGCATCGAGGACGCGTTGCACGTGCTCGTCGAAGGGTTCGCCCAGTTCCTCGATGAAATGGAGATTCTCTGCGCGATCGATAGCGGCGGTGAAGCGCTTGTCCTTCCACTTTCTTTTGACGGATCTGAGCCTTACGCCGCGCAGGTCCTTGTCGGGGCGCACGTAGGCGCAGGCGAGGATGAGGCCGGTCAACTCGTCGCAGGCCAGGAGGGCTTTATCGAGCTTTGACTGGCGCGGGACGCCGAGGAAGGTTGCGTGGGCCTCGATGGCGTGGATGAATTCCGGCGGGTAGTCATGCTGGCGGAAGAGGCGAAGCGCAGTGCGGGGATGGCCGTTCTCCTGGTCGTCCATGTCGGGGTGGCGGTCGTAGTCCAGATCGTGGAGCAGACCTGTCAGTCCCCAGAGGTCCTCATCTTCGCCATAGTGACGGGCGTAGACGCGCATGGCGGCTTCCACGGCCAGCATATGGCGGCGCAGACCCTCGTTTTCGACCCATTCATACAGTAGTTGTACCGCTTCACTTCGACTGGGCAGGGGCATAGCGGCTCCTCTAGTCTGCAATGGGGATTGGGCCGTTTGCCGTGCGTTGGGCATGCGCGGCGGCGGCGACTTTTCGAGTTGGTGAAGATTGCGTGGTTCGGGCTATGCCGGTTGGCGAGGTGATTGTCACGTCGCGCCGGCCGTAGACGATTTGGCGGCTGCCGGTTATGTATGGGTGTTCGCTGCCGTCGGCCCGGTCCCGCCAAAGGATTTTGCCGATGGCCCGGGCGCGGCGGGCGCTGTAGCCCACGGCTTCACTGAAGGGTGCGCCGTTGAGCCATCTGCGCAGAAAGAGGCTGAGGCTAGGCTCGGGGAGCCAGTTAACGGCCTGGGCGCCGTTGACGGCTTGGGCGCCCAATGCCAGCCAGGTGGGGGCCAAGCTGGCGCCGTAGCAGTTGAGTCCGTAGACTATGCGCAGGTCGAGGAGGGAGGTATTCTCGACGTAGCGGGCGAGCAGTTGGTCGAACGCGGCTGCGTCGACGAGCTCTCGCCCTTTGTAACCGATCAGGCAGCGCTCCTGTCCATGCACGAGGAGAAGCTGGTCGACGGTATGTGTGGCGCTGACTTCGATGAGGGCGCCGGTCAGATTGGCGGCGGTGGCGGCGTCGTCTTCAAGGATAACGACGCGGTGGTAGCGGCGGTAGGCGCCGAGGAGACGCAGCAGGAGCTTGGCGTATTCTTCGGTCAGCCAATCGATGGCGTCCATCGCCCATTGGGGCAGGTTGACGCCGTGGATGTGGCCGACGTTTTCGAGGAAGACAATCAGCGCCAAGGGTTTGCCAGCGGCGGGCGCGGCGCTGCCGGACAGGTCTGCGGATGGTCTTGAAGCCTGAGGCGGGCGTTTGGTGCGGGTGGAACTGGCGGGCGTCCGGGCAAGGGCCATGGGGCGTGCAGTGAGACGAAGCGCGGGGCGGGCCGCTCAGAATTGGAAGCGGCCGTTGGCGTCAACGACGCGAACTTTGAAGTTTTCGACGAAGGGTTCGAGGCCGGCGATCAACTCCTGCCACTCGTTTGAGCTCAGGATGCGGGCGGCGTCGTCCTTATCCTCAAGGACCCCACCGCCGAGGATCTGGGGGGCTTCGCCCCAGAGCGTGTACCAGGCGTCGGTGATGCGCAGACCCAGCTGGGCAAGTCCTGGAGCCAGCGTCTGTACGACGTAACGCTGGCAGTCTTCTTCGTGCCCTTCCCGCATATCGTAACTCAGAAGTACTTTGACCATGCTACCGTCCTCAAGGGCTGGGAGATAGTCCTGCGGCGTTCTGCCCGTCGCCAGAAGTCGGAAGAACTAGAATCGGAAGCGTTAAAGCGGGACTATATGACCGATTCCGAAGACCAGTATAGCACAGACGAACGGCACAGCGCATAGTGGGCGCAGGCGCGGAAACTGTTCGACAGGCCTCAGTTTGCAGGGGATGCATGGTTAAATCGTGCTACCTAACGGATCCGAAGTAGAAGGCGCATCAGTCGGAGGCCAGGGAGAGAACGGTGTGGAGCCGCACTTCGGCCTGGCGGCGGAACTTTTCGACACTGATGGAGCGGAAGAGCCAGACGGCCAGGAGCAGACCGGCGATTTCAAGGGAGAAAACGGCTGCGTAGCCCATCAGCGGGTTGCTGGTCAGCAAGAAGAACAGATCGTAGAGCAGACCGCTGATGACATTGCCTATGGCCTGACCGGCGAAATTTGCTACGCTCCAGGCGCCAATGTAGAGGCCGGCGGCCTGGGGCACGGTCATGTCCAGCATGAAACTGAGATTGCTGACAGTCATGAGGCCACCGCCCAGCCCTAACAGGAAGACGGAGCCGATAAACAGGTTTGAATTGCCGAGCAGGCCGGCTGAGATGATAGAGGCGAAGGCAATGGCGGTCACGCAGGCGCCCACGTTTGCGCCGGTTTTTTTCCCAAAGCGATTTGTGAACAAGATTCCGGCCAGGAGGGTGATTAAGATGCCGATTCCCCAGATCGATGTCAAGCGGGTGGTGGCCGCGACCGACATGCCTAGCGCCTTCGCTCCGAAGGGTTCCAGCACTACGTCCTGTGCGTGGATGCTGATCAAGACGATCATGAGGTAGACGAAGAAGCGGCGAGCCTGGGGATTCAAAGCCAGCAGGCGCAAAACCAGCATGGGATCATCGGCACTATTGGCGGGCCGGTCGGTTCTGGCCGATGCGCGGGGCTCGATTCGGTAGCTGCCGATCAGGACAAAGACTACGGAAACCAGCCAGATTACCCCGAAAGCTGTGACGAGCATCTCCTTTGAAATGGCGTTTATGGCGGAGCCGTCCGAGACAGAGGGAGGTGCTGCCAACATCTGGGAAAGACCATAGGTCGTCAAAATCGTTGACAGTATCATAACCGTCCACATGATGCTGACCGCCCGACTACGCCCATTTTGATCGGCCAGCTCGGTAACGAGAGAGAGATAGCTCACGGAGGCGGCGTTGATACCGGCTCCCCACAGGCAGAAGACGACGGCAGCGGCCCCAAGACCCATCAGAAAGTTATGATCGAGCAGATAGGCTACGTGAACCGTGAAGTAACTGCCGGTCGCCGCGAGAAGCCCGCCGAGGAGAATCCAGGGTGTGCGGTGGTAATCGGCGGCCGGATGGCGATCCGACCAGTTTCCCAGGAATATCTGCAGTGGGGATAGCAGGTAGGGTAAAGCAACCAGGACGGCCACCAGCGTTACCGGCATCTGCATGTCTGCGATCATGACGCGATTGAGCGTGCTGGTGACCGGTACGACGGTGATTGAGACCCCTACATGTACGAGAGTAAGTTGGGCGAGGACGCGGGCGTTCATAGGCGAAGCGTACCATAGATTTCGCGGGAGTTCCAAGATTCTGATGTCGATTGGCAGGTCCTGAATGGGAGCAGTTGAGGCACTGGTATACTCACTGGCAAAGCGGGGGCGTGCATCCCAGATTTGTGGTGGGAATAGTCTGGCGGGGAATCAGTGCCAGCGGTGGCTGGCGTTGTTTGCCGTCTTTGGGCGAGACGCAGTGCAGGCGCCAGGCCTGGCCGTACGGTGGCGTCCGTCAGTTGGGGAGGGTGCGAGGGCAGGCACATGGCCGGCGCCAGCGGGGATCTGATGGGACTGGCGGGACGTGGTCGGGCTGGACACCTTCGATTAGG
>JAPPKG010000500.1:0-8157 GCA_026914085.1 Caldilineaceae bacterium
AAGGGAGGGCCGACTAGGCCCGACCGCCCAGAACTGCAGTAGTCAGTGGTCAGTGGTCAGTTTTCGGAGCCGGCGATTTCAATGCCTCGGCGTAAGTCGCGGACTGGCCGGTGTTTCGTCGCTGCTAGAGATACGCGAGTGTTCACGCCCATTTTGGGATGCACCGTGTTATTTGCGTATGTTGCCTTTTCGGTTGGTGGGAGATATATTTGAATGTGGCTATACGCAGGTTGAACCGTGACACGCGCCTTTTCTCAGGTATCAGACCCAGGGGTTACCTAATGAGCGAGTTTTCGACGCAAGAAGCGACAGGTGTAGAGGTTGATCCAGACGGTAGTGCTGCGCCTACGTTGAGGGCGACCAGCCCGCTAGGGGACGCAATCGTCGAATATGAAGGACAGATGGTTCGCAAAGGCTTCAGCGAGAACACGATTAAGGCATTTGCCAACGATCTCAAGATACTGCGAACTTTCATGGACGGGTCGGCTGTCCTGCGTGAGATTCAGACGCGGCATCTCGAAGATTTTCTCGAATGGATGCAAAGCGAACGAGGCAGGCCGTGCAGCGCGAAGACGCTGTCGCGGCGAATAACCACGCTCAAGGTCTTCTTCGCGTGGCTGCACAGCGTGGGGGCGATCGGTACCGATCCTGCTGAACCGCTCATTCAGCAGTCTGTGCGGACCCCTCTGCCTGTGATTCTGAACAACAACGAGGCCGGCAAGCTGATGCGGGCCTGTCAGGACTGGCTGTGGGACCGGGTGAAGTCGGATGCGCGCCCCTATGTCCTTGTAAGTCTTCTGTTGCAGACGGGAATCAAGAAGAGCGAGGCGGTAAAGATACTGTTGGATGACATCGAGCGCCCTGAATCGCAGGAACCTTCGGTGTTCATTCGCTATGAGGAGGAGCGCTACGCGCATAAGAACCGTCGGATTTCGCTGAACACCGGCTTTCTAGGGCCGCTCGACCAGTACCTGGAGCAGTACAGACCGGAGAATTTTCTTTTTGAATGTACGCCGCGCAATCTGGAGTACGTTCTGGAGGAAGCGGGCATTCGAGCGGGCATTCGCCGCATCCAGGTGGGCTTTGAAACGCTGCGATGGACGAGTGCGGTGCGGGACTTCAGGCAGGGGATGAAGGATGAGTCACTGCGGCTCAAGATGGGTTTGAGCAAGGTCTCCTGGCGGGAAACGAGTTTCAAGATCCAGCGACTGGCCGGGCAGCCGTAGACGGAAACGCGCCTGAGATTGAAAGGGACGGGCGCCGAGCCTACAGTACAGTTTTCATGTTGGCTAGCGCGGCGGCAGCCAGCTGCAGGTAGCGCTGCTGCAGTACCAGGCGCTCTTCATACCAGGATTGCGGGCGTGCCGCGAGGCGTTTGTCTGCGCCTGATCTCGCTTCGGGAAGCAGGCGGCCCAGGCGCAACGTCCACCAGATCAGCATAAGGGTTTCATACACGGCGATCCGTTCGCGGATCGCCGTGTCGTTGCTGCGGGCGCGGTAGAGGTCAACGAGCTGGCGTGCTTGCCGGTGCGGCCACTCAATATGGGCGGCGTGGACGAGAAAGTCGGCAATTTCGAAGGCAGGATCTCCCCAGCCGCTGTACTCCCAGTCGACGGAGGCCCAGGAGAGGGGGCGGCGGATGAAGTTGCGGATGTTGGGATCGCCGCGACAGAGATGCAGGGGCGGGCGCGGCCAGCGCGGCCATGGAATCGACAGGGCCTGGTCAACGAGGTCGTTCACGGGCCGGGGCCACCCGGTTGGCGGGAGGCAGCTGTGTTGGTAGCTGATGGCCCGCAAGGCGTCGGAAGCCGAGGTTACGTAAAGGACAACGGGACGAATGCCGGGACGGCCCGGACCTTTGGGGAGGGAATGGATTTCCAGGAGGTGCCGGCAGAGCGACTCCCAGGCAGCGACATCTGCCGGCGGTGAGTCCGACGAGTCGCCGTCAAGCCAGGATTGCACGATGACCTGATGGGGGTAACGGTCGCGATCGAGCAGGAGAGGTCTGGGAGCAAGCGTATCGGAGTTTTCGGCCAGCAGGGTCAGGGCGGCCCACTCGCGCCCGGCGCGGTCACGTTTGTCACGGACGGTGAATTTTACGGCTACATCGCCTGCCGACCCTTTGGCGCGGAATACACGACCGTTCAGCCCGCCGCAGACAGGGTGGATTTCCCAGTCTTGCCATTGCCGTGCGCCGCGGGATTGCGCGTTGACATCCCTTACTGAAGTCTCTAGTCGTCGGGCTGCCAGAGGTTCGGGCGAGGCCGGCGCCTGGGATGTGCCGGGGCACCGTTGCGCATTCTCTTCCTTCAGGACTCGCGACAGATGATCCACCAGGCCGCGCAGTTCTTCGTTATGCTCCTTCATACGGTCCCGTAAACAGTTTTGGTCAGCATGCCCCACTCCTGCAGGGAGAGGGTTTCGGCGCGGCGGCGGGGTTCGATGCCGGAGGCGGTCAGCCAGAGATCCGCTTGCCTCTTCGAGCTGGATAGACCGGCGCTGAGGCTGTTGCGAAGCTGCTTGCGCCGCTGTCCGAACCCGGCGCGCACGGTGCGGAAGAAGCGGTCCGGGTCGACATCGGGTACGGCCGGCTGGGGGCGCACGTCGAGGCGCACGACACGGCTGTCGACTTTGGGGCGAGGGAGGAAGGCGCCGGCGGGGATTTTGTGGAGGGCGCGCGGGCTGGCGTAGAATTGCACGCTCACAGCGAGGATCGACATTGCGCCGGGTTGGGCAACCATGCGCTGAGCCACTTCGTGCTGAACGAGCAGAACTGCCAGTGTGGGCGGGGGGAGGCTCTCCAGAACGTGTTTCAGGACGGCACTGGTGATGTAGAAGGGGAGGTTGGCGACTACTTTATAGGGAACGGCTGCGGAGGCAGGGCCAGGCCGGTCTGGCTGGTGTGCAGGAAGGAGGTCTGCGGGATTGAGTTCCAGTATGTCACCGTGGACGAAGGAGACGTGGGGTCTGCCGGCGAACTCTGCGCGCAGAATTGGGATCAGCCGCTGATCCAGTTCGACGGCAACGACGCGGCCGGCCTGTTCGGCAAGGTGATGGGTCAGCGCGCCGAGGCCGGGACCGATCTCCAGTACGGTGTCGGTTTTCTCGAGGTCAGCGGCGGCGGCGATGCGGGTGAGATGAGAGGGGTCGACGAGGAGGTTCTGGCCCAGGGATTTCTTCAGTTGGAGATTGTGGCAGCGGAGCAGGTCGAGTGGGGAAGGGGGGCTGTTACTCATCCTCCAGGCTCAGCACAGTCATAAAGGCTTCCTGCGGAATCTCCACGGCGCCGACCATTTTCATGCGTTTCTTGCCGGCTTTCTGGTTTTCGAGCAGTTTGCGTTTCCTGGTCACGTCGCCGCCGTAGCACTTTGAGAGCACGTCCTTGCGCACGGCTTTTACATTGGCACGGCTGATTACTTTGTTGCCAACGGCGGCCTGGATGGGTACGACGAACTGCTGGCGGGGGATGATATCCTTCATCTTGCTGACCATGCGCTGGCCCTTGTTATAGGCGTTTTCGCGATGGATGATGATGCTGAGGGCGTCAACGGGTTGGCCGTTCACCAGGACATCGAGCTTGACCATGTCGGAGGCCTGATAGTCCTCGAGGACGTAGTCCATGGAGGCATAGCCGCGGGTGCGGGCCTTGAGCTCGTTGTAGAAGTCAACAATAATCTCGGATAGCGGAATCTGAAAGCTGAGCTCCACGCGCTTTGTATCCAACCAGAGCTGATTTTTGACGCGGCCGCGGCGCTTTGTCACCATTTCAAGGATTGGGCCGATGTATTCGGAAGGGGAGTAGATTTGCAGGCTGCACCAAGGCTCCTCGATATGTTCAATCTCGCTGGGATCGGGCAGATCGGCGGGACTTTCAAGGAGAAACTCTTCGCCAGCGGTTGTTACCACACGGTAGGCCACTGAGGGAGCGGTAAAGATGATGTCCAGGTCGTACTCTCGCTCAAGGCGCTCCTGTACAATCTCCATGTGGAAGAGGCCGAGAAAGCCGAGGCGAAAGCCGAATCCGAGGGCCTGGCTGGTCTCCGGTTCGTAGGTGAGGGCACCGTCGTTGAGATGCAGCTTTTCAAGGGCGTCGCGGAGATCGTGGTAGTCATCGGAGTCGGTCGGGTAGAGGCCGGCGAAGACCATGGGTTTCATGGGCTCGTAGCCGGGCAGCGGTTCTGCGGCGGGGTCGGCGGCGAGGGTGATGGTGTCGCCGACGTCAAGGTCCTGCACGCTTTTGAGGCCGGTAGCGATATAGCCGACTTCGCCGGCGGTCAGCCGCGAAGCCTTCACGGGGGCCGGTGTGAGGATTCCGATCTCGATTGGGTCGATGCGTTTGTCGCCGGACATTGCATACAGGGGGGCCGGCGCCGTGATGGTGCCGTTTACCACCCGGATGTAGGCCACAACACCCTTGTAGGGATCGTAGTGGCAGTCGAAGATGAGGGCTTGCAACTTATCGCTGGCGTCGCCTTGCGGGGGAGGTACCTGGTGCACTATTTCCTCAAGTACATCCTCGATGTTGATACTGTCCTTGGCACTGATGCGGAGGATGTCGGAGGCGGGTACGGCCAGCAGGTCTTCGATATCGCGGGCAACTTCATCGGGCACGGCAGCCGGCAGGTCGATTTTGTTTAGGACGGGGACGATGGTCAGATCGAGCTCCATGGCGGCCAGAAGATGGGCGACTGTCTGGGCCTGGATGCCCTGTGAGGCGTCTACGACGAGGATGGCGCCTTCACATGCCTGCAGGGCGCGCTTGACCTCGTAGGTGAAATCGACGTGGCCGGGCGTATCGATGAGATTCATCTCATAGTCTTCCGGAGGCCCGCCGTCGGCCTGGCGCCGGTAGATCATGCGAACGGCGCTGGCCTTGATCGTGACACCCTTTTCGCGCTCCAGGTCCATGGAGTCAAGCAGCTGCTCCTTCATCTCGCGGTCGGTGACGGTCCCGGTATGCTGGATGAGTCGATCGGCCAGCGTACTCTTGCCGTGGTCGATATGGGCGATGATACAGAAGTTGCGAATGTTGTCGAGGTTCATGTGAGTGGCGGCACCGGTTGACTGAAAAAGTTTGCCGTCAAAGCGAAAACAGTATACTACAGGTAGGCTTGGCGCCGGTTCTTGCGATTTTGTGACATTGCGCCGGGCCGCGTTGGAGGCATTTCTGTGTATCCGTCACTTCCTTTGGGGCCCTTATCGCTGCCTACGGCCCAGATCCTGGCGATCGTGGCTGCCTGGTTCGGACTGTCGGTCATGGCGCGGGTGGGCAGGCGTCTGCAGTTGGACCCGGACATGACCTGGAATCTGGGCACGATTGCCTTCGCGGCGGGGGTCATTGTAGCCCGGCTGTCGCATGCAGTCCAGTTCTGGAGCGTGTATGGCGCGGAGCCGCTGCTTCTGGTCAGCATCAGGCCGGGCGGACTGCTGTTGTGGCCGGGGTTGGTGGGCAGCATGGTGGCGGCTTACCTTTATCTGATCCGGGTGGGGGCCGATCCAAGGCCGGTCGGGGTGGCGGCTGTATTCGGGCTGCTAGCGGGCGGTGTGGTGCTGGAGATTTCTAACTTTTTGACGGGCGCCGTGGTGGGTACGATGGGGGCGCCGGCGGGCGCGTTGTCCTGGTTTCTGTCCTTGACGGGGGATTCTTCTGACGCGGTCCTGTCGCAGTCGGCCTCGATGCGTCATCCCGTTGCGCTCTACCGGGCCATAGGGATGATGCTGATCGTTGGCAGCTCTCTGGTATGGGGAAACTGGCGCAGACCGGATCGACTGGCAGGCCAGGCAATCCTGGCGTTTGCACTGCTGCGGCTGTTTGCGGACGGGTTTGCGGCGGACAGCCGGCTGTTGGGGTCGGTGCGTACTTCTCAGGTGGCGGCGCTGATTGCGGCAGCAGGGCTGGCGTTTGTGCTGGCGCGGACAGCGGACAGGGAGGGCCACTTGCAGACGGCAGAAACCAGTGGGGAAGGCCTCAGTCCTGCAGAAGAGTAAGCATTACAGTCGAGAGAACTGCCGGATCAGCTTCAGATGCGAGAAGTTGACTGCAAGGGAGTGCGGAGCCACGGGAATTAACAGAGTGCATCGGCTACAAGAATTGCTGAATCACAAGCAGGATGCCGGTTTCGATTGAAATGTGTGCCGGTGAGGAAGCCAGTGTGTTGCTCACGCCGAGCGTGCTGCCAAAGCGCAGGGTTGCCTTCACCAAGGGGTACTCGAGTCCTTTGTAGGTAACGCCGGTTACCTCTTCACTCAGGGCGATAGCGCTGACGTAGCCGCCCTTCGATCCTGTCAGAGTCAGCTCTCGAGGACCCCGCAGGACACGCGCCAACTGGTCTCCCTCGGCAACTGCCAGCGGCACATTCCATTTCCTTTGAGCCAGAATCAACAGATTGGCGAGGGTCTGGTCGAGGCGGCCGCCGAGGGCGCCTATGAGCAGGACTTCTGCGGCGCCGTCGCTGACTGCACGTGCGATGGCCAACTCCAGATCGGTGGCGGCCTTGGCGGTTGGATGCCTTTCCACGGCGGCGCCATCCTGCCGGTACCTGGCGAGGAGGTCCTCGTCGATGCTGTCCAGGTCGCCGACGATTACGTGGGGCGACAGCCCCAAGGCGTCCATGTGGCGCGCACCGCCGTCGGCTGCGATGCGATAGTCATCAGAATGCAGCCAGCGCGCCGTTGCAGCGTAGTCGACGATTTCGCCATTGACGAAGATTACGGCCCGCAATTCTCTTCCGCCCCTTTACAAGAAGGCCTGCCAGGCAAAGATCGACAGCATCATCAGGCTGATGATGAACTCCACGGCCATCGCCATCAGGAAGCCGCCCACGTATCCCTTTACAGCTCGCGTCGCCCTGGCCCTTTTTTCCTGTTCGGTTGAGGGACTCTGCGGGTTGGTTGCGGTGTCCAAGCCCGATCCTTCCGGTGGGGCAACCTGTGCGCGACGGTACTCCATAAACCACAGGGCGGAGACCGAGCCGATCACGGCCCCAATGAAGGTGCCAACGACGGGTACGCTGGAGAGCAGGATGGCGCCGACGAGACCCCCCAATATTGATACGCCGATGGACCGCCAGCCTGCGCCCGACCTTTTGCTGCCGAGAAAGCTCAGGGCCAGATCGGCGCCCCAGGCGATGACTGTCAAAACGGCGAGTACAAGGAGCGTCGGCCAACCGATACGTACAAAGCCGTCTGCCCAGGCCCAGACCAATGCGCCCAGCCAGATGAGCGGCGGCCCGGGCAGCAGAGGAACGAGAGCGCCGACGATTCCAAGGAAGATGAGCAGATAGCTCAAAACGAAGAACAGGTTCGATATGTCAAACACGCCAGGCTACTCCTCAAGGGAAAAAGAGCCGTCCTGAAAGTGAAGGGGCAGGACAGTGTTCATAGCAAAAAGCGGCGGCAGATCCATGTCGAGGTAATCGTAGAGTGACGGCGGCACGCCGATATCGGCGAGGAAGAGCTGGCCGCAGGCAGCGCGGGCGGCCGGCTGCAGGAGCCCGCGCTTAGGCAGGGCCAGCGTCATGGTGGCGGTCGCCGAGACATGCGGGACATAGAGCTGGCCGCTGGTCGAGTCGAGGCCGCTGGGGGCGTCGAGGCTCAGTATGGGGGCCACGCTGCTGTTTGCGAGCTGGATCAGTTCAGCGGTGCGACCGCGGGGGTCTCCGGATAAGCCGTAGCCGATCAGGGCGTCGACAACCAGATCGGCCGGGGGGAGCTCCCAGCCTTCCTCGGCCCAGGCGAGCGGGGCGCCCATTTTCTGAAGAATCGAGAGCTGGTCTTTCATCGCGCCTGGCGGCAGGTCGGTTGGAAGATGGGTAAGTACGATCTGGACCCAGGCGCCCCAGTTGAGAAGGTGACGGGCGGCGGCGAGACCGCCGCCGCCGTTGTTGCCGCGCCCGGCGAGGACGACGATTGGGCGGTCCTGCAGGGCGTCTTCGTCGTCATCTTCGTCGGAGAGGAGTTGTTTGGCGAGCAGGGCGAGGCTGCGGCCGGCGTTTTCCATCATCTGGAGCAGCTGGATGCCGAAGTGCTCGACCATCAGCCGGTCTACTTCCCGCATCTGGTCGGTGGAGAGGGCTGGCAGAATCACGGAAGTTGCTCGGGCATCGGCGGCGGCACGAGCAGAAAGCTGAGAAGCCAGCAGACCATCGTTGGGATTAC
>JAPPKG010000423.1:0-8149 GCA_026914085.1 Caldilineaceae bacterium
CCCCCCCCCCCCCCCCCCCCCCCCCCCCCCCCCCCCCCCCCCCCCGCCCGCCCGGGGGGCGGGGGGGGCGCCCCCCCCCCCCCCCCAACTGGGGCGGCCCTATTCGCCCCCACCGCCCGGAACAGCAGTTTTTAGTAGTCAGTTTTTAGTTTTTAGTGGTCAGGGGGCAGTTTCTGCGCTTCCCCTGGTTCAGAGTTGATCGTGAGATGGTTGGGGCTTCGCAGCGACCTGAGGTGTGGGGAAGTGCGTCCCAGTATTGGGATGCACCCGTGTGAATACGCATTCGGGCTATTGGCGCGACCGGGGATTCAGCGCGTCGTTGAGGCCGTCGCCCAGAAAGTTGGCAGCGAAAACGATGAGTGAGAGGGTAATTCCTGGCACAGCGACAAGGTGCGGCCTCTCGCGCCAGACACCCATATTCTCGGTGATCATCGCCCCCCAGCTCGCGCCAGGCGGTTGGATGCCGATGCCCAGAAAGCTAAGCGAGGACTCGGCCAGCACAATGGAGCCGAAGCCGGCTGTGGCAGCCACGATCACCGGCCCCAGGGCATTGGGCAAGAGATGGCGCAGGACAATGCGCGGCGTCCGTACGCCGACCGCCTCTGCCGACAGAATGAAATCCTGCGCCCGCAGAGAGAGAATCTGGCCGCGCACCAAGCGGGCAATCGGTCCCCAACCGACCATGGCGAGAGCACCAAAGACCACCACATAATCGATATAAACCGTGTTGTTGGCCCACTGCCAACCGGTGCGCTCGGCCACGGCAATCATCGCGTCTTCGATTGGATTTTCCAGCGTCGCGTTAATGAAGACCGCCAGCAGGAAGTGGGGGAAGGACAGAATCGTGTCCACGGTCCACATGAGAAGAGTGTCGATCCAACCACCCAGATACGCGGCGGTGGCCCCGATAAGAACGCCACTTCCCACTTGCAGGATGGTTACGAAGACGCCCACGAAGAGGGCCGTGCGGGCGCCGGCGATTATGCGAGTCAAGAAATCTCGCCCCAATTCGTCGGTGCCGAAGGGGTGGGCCCAACTCGGGCCCTGCTCCAGCGCGTACAAGTCCTGGCGCAGGTAATCGTAAGGCGAGAGTGCGAGACCAAATATCGCCGCAAATACGAACAGCATAAAGATGCCCAGACCCAACAACGACGTCTTACTGCGCACCAGCCGCCGAAACGCGTCTCCCCACAGGCTGCGGGCCTCGATTTCCCAGCTCTGCGAACGATTCAACTCAATTGTCCGCTCCACATCTTGCTTCTCAGTCATACTTCACTCGCGGATCAATGTAAGCGTAAGCAGTATCAACTATCAGGTTGGCAAGCATAATAATTGCCGCACCGACTATCGTTGTTCCCATCAGGATAGGATAATCCCTCTGACGCAGCGATTTCACGATCAGACCGCCAAATCCGGGAATACCAAAAATGCCCTCCAGCAGGATCGAGCCGGTAATAAGGAAAGCCACCACCAGCCCCATGTTGGTAAGCAGGGGTGTGATGGCATTGCGAAGGACGTGACGACCTACGACCGTTCGCCGCGGCAGTCCTTTGGCGCGGGCCGTCCGCACGTAGTCCTGGTTCAACACCTCCAATACGCCTTGGCGCGTCAACCGCATGACTCCGAGAAGTGGTCCAAAAGCCAGGATCAGTGCCGGCATAATGATCTTCTGGCTGAAGAAGCCCTCCCAGCCATAGATCGTATTGATCAGATTTAGTTTCAACACCAGCACAATCATGAAGATGGGCGCGAGCACGAACACAGGGATGGAAGAACCGAGCACCGTGACCGACACCAGCAGGTAGTCGATCCAGGTATTGTGGTTGAGCGCCGCGATTAACCCCAGGGGAACGCCCACAAAGATAATAATCAGGCAAGAGGCTAGTGCCAGGGTCGCTGAAACAGGCAGAGTCTGCGCCATGGCTTTGCCCACGGGCAGGTCGCTGCGATAGATGGAAATGCCAAAATCACCCTGCACGACGGCCAACAGGTAGTCGAAAAACTGCTCGGCAAACGGCCGGTCGAGGCCCAACTCATGCTTCAGCGCAATGTAGGCCTCCTCATCGTGCCAGTTCTCGCCCAGCCTGATCCTGACCGGGTCTCCAGGGCCATAGAAGCCAAGCGTGTAAGTGATCAATGTGATCGCCATGAAGGTGGGGATGAAAACAAGCAGACGACGAATAAGATACTGTGTCATCGAATTGCGTCCCCCGAAGGCGAGAGATTGGAGACCGACAGTACCAACTTCATCAGTGTCCTATCTCTGACTTCTGTTCTCCGTCCTGCCAATGGGATTCCTGAATGAGACCGGGAGCTTGCCTAACGCTTTAGTACAGGAGTGACGCCTGCAATCACCGGTTGCAGCTCGTGCAGAAACTCCTGGTCTCAAACAGGCTCCACACTGCTTTTCTAACGCCTAGTGCGGCTCAATTATCACATTGCGCGTGTTGGGGTAGGTACTGGTTGGCCCGACCTCGAAGTTCTTCACCCAGGGCTTGACCAGCACGAACAGGCGATTGAACATGATGGGCATAATCGCCGCGTCTGTGATGTACAGCTGCTCTGCCTGCTGATAGAGCTCTTGCTTCTCGCTTCGATTGCCTGTGTATCGCGCCTGGTCCAACAGCGCATCCACCTCAGGGTTGCCGTATCCCCATCGGTTGAGGTCGGGCGCATTTCGCGGCGATTGGCTATGCGCCATTTCCCAGACGATCGCATCAAGGTCAGGGAAGCGCGCCAACGTGCTGTTGATGCCCATCTGCGCCCGCGTTTCGGCGCTTTCGTACTCAAACTCTTCCACCTTGATCTCGATCTCGATGCCGAGATTGTCCTGCCACATCTGCTGCAAGGCCACGATCAAGCGCGGGGCAATGCCGAAGATGCCCGACCAACCCGGTTGGAAGAACTTGACCGGCGGCAGGTTACTCACGTCGCCGTAGGATGACTCACTGATCAACTGCTTGGCCCGGTCAGGATCGAAGGGGATGTCCTGCACATTGGGATTGTGCCCAGGCATGGTCGTCGGAATGATGCCATGGGCCTCGGTGTAGAGCCCCTTCAAGACCGTTGCTATCAGGGTTGTACGGTCGATGGCGGCATTGAAGGCCTGCCGCACCTTGATGTCGTCCATGGGCGGAATCAGCACCTTCTTCCACGTGTACCACCACCAGATCAGGTCGACCTCCACCAACTCGGGGTCGTTGGCCTCCCTGAAGCGTGGTACATTGACCGTGTCAAGTTCCACAACGTCGATCTCATCGTTCTCGTAGAGCGCAAGTTGGGTCTGTTTATCCTCCAACTGAAGCCAGACCACCTCATCCAACTCCGGAGGGCCTTCGTAAAAGTGAGGATTCGACTCGTAGACGATCCGCTGACCCTCACTGAACTCCTTAATCGCAAAGGGACCTGTGCTGACTGCGCGCTGTGTCCAGGGGTCGTCGGGAGTGCCAGACTCCACGTTGGCCCTCTGTACCATCCAGAAGGCCGGGAATGTCAGGCGCGCCAGGAAATCGACCACCACGTCGAGCGTGATCGACACCGTGAAGTCGTCGACAGCCACCACGCCTTCCATGGCCTCGGCCTCACCATCGCGCACGCTTTCATAGCCAACGATGTCTGCCAGCCAGCGCTTGGTGCCAGGGTCTTCATGCGCCGCATTGCGATTGAGGCTGTAGACTACGTCTTCGGCGGTGAAGGGACTTCCATCCGACCATTTCAGACCCTCACGCAGGTGGAATGTGTAGTTCAGAAGATCGTCGCTGACCTCCCAACTCTCGGCCAGTTCGGCAACGATGTTGTAATGGACGTCTGCCCGTACCAGGCCATTGAAGTTCACTTCATGGTATCGAAGGTCAACCACCGTGCCCATTGTATGCGGGTCAAGCGCCTTGAATGGCTCGGCCTGGGCCAGGGTCAGAACCTGCCGGGCCGCGGGCTCCTCCTGGGCCTCCTGTGCCGATGGCGACTCTTCTTCGGCTGCCGGTACTGCCGGGGCACAGGCCGAAGCTAATACCGCCAGGCCAAGCCCTCCTGCCCCCTGGATGAACCGTCGCCGCGAAATTCTTGCTGTCTGTCGCATGATGATCCTCCCATTGTTGTGGTTACATCTGAGTCCAATTCCATGAGGACGGACTCTGCAAACGGATAGCGGGCGTCACGCAGGCTCTTGCAAAATTCACAAAATCGTGGACTCAACAGGGATTTCAACTGGAATTTTGATGTAGAAATCTTGTTAAGCCAGGTCTATTGCATTTTATTGGCCGCTCTGTGCCAGATGGATGGTAAGTATCTGACCGCCTCAACTATTCTGGAACGTTTGCGGGCGAGAGGCCCGCGAACCCAGGCGGATATCCAGTAGCCTGGGAAGTACCTGTCACTGCCATTCAGGATTCACGAACTCCGAACCGCTCCAGCGCATCCTCATCCAGCTCTACGCCCAGGCCCGGCTCCTGCGGTACCTTGAAGCAACCGTCCTCGAATTCCAGGGGCCGGACAATCAGGTCATCCACGCGTAATCTTTCTCCCACAATGTCGCTGGACAGCGTTGTCGCCTTCGTCGCTGCGCAGGCATGCACATAGCACGCTTCCGAGATGCCGAGGCCGGCTCCCGATCCGTGCCAGACAGGCATGCCGGCCGCCTCGGCGATCGCCGTACCCCGCTTGAACTCGTTCATATTACCGCCCACGTTCAGGTAGTCACACGCCTCGCGTTTGACGACGTTAATCGCTTCTTCAAGATTGCGCAGATGTATTGCCAGGGGGATGTCCAGTTTCTCTCTTAGCAAAACGTACCAGTCCAGATTACTGCGGGAGACAGGGTCCTCCAGACATTCGATGTTATCGTGATACGGCTCAAGGCCGCGCGCCAAGTCCATTACATGAACCGGATGTCGCAGGTGCTGCATGGCGTCGATAGTCACCTTGACAGCTGTGCCAACTGCCTGGTTGATGGCAGCTATGCGCTCCACCACGGGATCGCCCACCTCCGCTTTCATCTTGAGCACACTTATACCCAGTTCCGCGGCCAGCCGGGCCCGCTTCGCCGCATCCTCAGGCCACATCTGCCCACTGCAAAGCGCCCCCTGCACGCGGTCACGATAGGCGCCGCCGAGCAATTGGTAGACCGGTAGTTCCAGCGCTTTGCCCACCAGATCGTACAGGGCCATTTCATAGGCTTCATAGGCCCCGATCTCCGGGCTCCAATGGTCGCCGATGGGCAATTGCTGCCAGTTCATCTCAAATGGATTCCGCCCGCAAAACAGCGGCGCATAGCGGCGAATTGCGCCTTCTGGCAGGCCCTTGGGCGCCTCGCCCAGCCCGCTCAGACCACTGTCGGTCGTCATCCGCAGCAGCACGATGGGGAAATCCCACCAGGCGCCGCCCAGACCGTCGATATCGGCACTGTGCCAGCTGACAGGGTGCAGGGGTACCCGCACGCGGAAGGTTTCAATCTTGGTGATTTTCATCTGGAGCGCCCCTGATGCAGTCGCCTGCCTGTTGAGCTTCGACCCTCAGCCAATGCTAACCTCATTCAACTTGCACTTTCGTGAATCCCGAAAGTCCATTCAAGGTCATGACCCGGTGACTGAGGACCTCATGTAACGCAATCGAAGATTCAAGGTGCAAGAGGTTTAGCAGTGATAAGGCGTGGAAAGCCAGTTGCAAAAAAGTCATCCAGAAACATTTTGTACAACTTGTGCGCTCATTATAGGGCCTGTGGTGGTGCTGATGTCAAGTCGATAAAATGGATCAGATGGTTGGATTCGTCCCAGTATAGGCTGGCGCTGCCAATGTGCGCGGTGGTACCGCCCCCTGGAAAAGAAAACGCCAGCTCTCGATTGAGAACCGGCGTATCCCTCATGAATCCTGCTTGTATGTCAGGCGGCGACCATCTTCCCGGCATGCAGGAGCGGCTGCGCGGCGCCGATGCGCTCGTCGCGGAACTGCTTGGTATAGAGGTCGTAGTAATGGCCCCGCTGGCGAATCAGCTGGGCGTGGGTGCCCTGTTCGGCGATGCGGCCGTCCTCGATCACCAGGATTCGGTCCGCCTTGCGAATGGTCGAGAGGCGGTGGGCGATGACGAAGCTGGTGCGGTCGGCCAGGATGGCGTCCATGGCATCCTGGACCAGTGCTTCGGTGAGTGTGTCGACGGAACTGGTGGCCTCGTCCATGACGAAGATATCGGGGTCGGCGAGGATTGCCCGCGCCAGGCTCAACAGCTGCGTCTGGCCGACTGACAGGAGGACGCCTCCTTCGCCGACCTGGCTGTCATATCCCTCTTCCAGCTCTTCGATGAAGGTATGCGCGCCGGCGACCTTGGCAGCTTTCACGACCTCGTCGTCGGTTGCGTCGAGCCGGCCGTAGCGAAGATTGTCCCAGATCGTGCCGGAGAAGAGGTACGGGGTCTGCAAGACGACGCCGACCCGGCTATGGATTCCGTGCAGGGTCAGTTCAGTATAGTCTTTACCGTTGATCAGGATACGACCATTTGATGGCTCGTAGAAGCGGCAGACCAGGTTGACGATGGTCGATTTGCCGGCGCCGGTTGGCCCGACCAGTGCAATCGTTTCTCCCTGTTTCACGTGCAGGCTGAAGTCGCGCAGGACCGGATTTTCCTCCTCGTATTGGAAGTCCACGTTGTCGAAGACGATGTCGCCCCTCAAGCTATCGGGATCTTGTGCGCCGCTGCGGTCCTGGACCTCGGGCACGGCGTCGACGAGGCTGAAGATGCGTTCTCCGGAGGCGATGGCCTGCTGCATTTCGGCATAGATGCGCGCCATCTCCTGGATTGGAAACAGCATGTGGGTGATATAGAAGATGAAGGCCTGAATGCCGCCGATGGTCATGCCCCCCAGTTGGAACTGCTGGCCGCTGTAGAGGATAACGCCGGAAATTGCAACTGCGCTTATCAGTTGCACCACAGGCAGGAAAAGAGCCGACAGCCACGCAGCCCGAAATCCGGCGCGGTACATGGTCCGGGTGAGATCGGTGAATTCTTCGAGGTTGCCCTCTTCGCGGCGAAGAGATTTGACCACGCGCACACCGGTTATGTTTTCGTTGTAGGCCCCGGTGATCTGGGAATTCGTCTTGCGCACGTCGCGGTATTCCACCAGTATCTTCTTCTTGAAGCGGAAAGCCACCACGATCAGCACTGGAATGACGGCGGCAACGATCAGCATCATCTGTACGTTGATCATGGCCATGAAGACCAGAGAGACGGCGATTGCCACACCGCCCCAGAGCAGATCCATGAAGCCCCAGGAAACCAGATCCCCTACCCGGCTGGCGTCGGCGGTAAGTCGACTCATCAGCCACCCGACAGGTGTGCGATCGTAGTATGAGAGCGACAGCTCCTGCAAGCGGGCGAACATGGTTTTGCGCAGATCGTATTGAACGCGCTCACCCAGCCGCCCCGCCGAATAGATGAAGCCCATTACGCCCAGGGCCACGAGCAGGAGTCCCAGCCCGTATTGGATGACCAGCCGCCAGATCTGCTCCGCATCGCCAGCCACAATGCCTTCGTCGACAATCCGCTTGGTGAGAAGGGTCAAGTACCCGTCGAGCACGGAGGTTATTACCACTGACAGCAGATAACCGAGCATAAGCGGCCAGTGCACCAGGCCCAGACGAAAGATGCGCAATACGGTTTCGCCGTTAAATTCCGTTTCAAATTCTTCTTCTTCAAAGTGTTCGTGTTCTGACATAGGTCAACCTTTTGCAACAGAATGGGGGATTCCGGGAGCAGAGGGCGAACCGTTCGCAAGCGGGAGAGGTTGTCCCTCCTCACGCTCGTCGAGCTTTTCCTCTGCGGCTTCGACAACAGCTGCGATTTCTCGTTCAAGGTCAGCTTCGATCTGGACCTGCAATTCGAATATCTGGCGGTAGACATCGGGTTGGGCGACCAGTTCATCATGATTGCCACGCTGTATAATCCGGCCTGCCTCCATCACCAAGATCTGGTCGGCCATCATGACGCTTTGCACGCGGTGCGCAATGATGAAAGTGGTTCTGCCATGCATTAGCCGCTGCAGGGCGGCGCGGATGGCGGCATCGGTTTCGGTATCGACACTGGATGTGGCGTCGTCCATGAGCAGGATTGCCGGGTCCTTGAGCAGGGTGCGGGCAATCGTCACGCGCTGCTTTTGCCCGC
>JAPPKG010000458.1:0-8138 GCA_026914085.1 Caldilineaceae bacterium
TGGAACAGGACCGATCAGCCGCCGTTGAACATGTTTACCGACTCCTTTTCGCCCAGACGCAGAATGCTGGTTCAACTCGTCTATCTTGCACACCTTGCGCCCACGTTTGAGCGGTTCGGCAGTTTCTTCTCGGACGATATGCGCCGTCTGGCCGAAACCTACGCTTCTCGCATCGACAGCCAAATCGTTCGTGTCGCAGCCGGGCCGAAGACGCTCAGCCACGGCGATTTCCGGTTGGACAATATCTTCTTTGCGACCGACGGCGGGGAGGAGATTGCGATCATCGACTGGCAGGTGAGCGGATTGAGGAGCCCCCTGTTCGATGTGGCCTATTTCCTGGTTGGGAGCGTTACGACGGAGGTGCGCCGCCAGATCGAGCGCGAGGTGCTGGAAGAGTATACCGCAATCATCGGTGAGATGGGGGTGGAGGGGTTCACGTTCGAGGCGTGCTGGCGGCTGTACCGCGAGCACTCGCTTGCCAACCTCCTGGTTGTGGTGCTGGCCTGCGGCGGTCTGACCCTGGAAGACGAGGGGCGCCGGCGGGTGGTGGAAGTGGGCCTGCAGCGTGTGCTTACGGCGGTTGAGGACCTGGATGGCGGGGAGTGTGTGCCTGGGCCGGTGCCGTTGTTTAGTCGCGGGGGCGCGTTGGCGGCATTTTCGCGGGGTGCGTATGGTGTGGTGAAGGCGTTGCGGGGGTAGGGGGCGCTGGCGGAGGTGACGCTGAAGCCAGATTGCGAAGCGTCGCGGTACGGTCGCTTTCGTTAGGGGCCCAGTTATTGACACGGGAGTTTCTATTCCATATACTCATCAAGCACTGCATTACCGAATCTCTTTCTGGACACATCTCCTGGTGGGCCGATTATGCAAGAAGTGAATGTGCAGGAAGCACAGACCCGACTGCCGCTTCTGCTGACGCAGGTAGAGGCTGGTGAAGAAATTGTCATAACCCGTAATGGCAAACCGGTGGCGCGTCTCGTAGACTTTCAGCCGCGCGGAAAGCGGCGATTCGGCGCATGGGGGGACCGTATTGCTGTCGGTGACAGTTTCTTTGACCCTCTGCCTGAGGAAGAGTTGTCAGCGTGGGAGTCTTGAGCGGTGAGGCTCTTGTTCGACACGCACGCGTTTCTGTGGTGGCTTGCCGGAAGCACAAGTTTGTCACTGCCTGCGCGTCGTGCTATTGCAGATGATGAAAACAGTGTACACGTAAGCGCGGCGTCAGCATGGGAGACCACGACCAAGTATCGGATTGGCAAGCTCCCAGAGGCAGCGGCTGTCGCACTTGACTTTGGCGGCGCAATCGCAGACCAAGGCTTTGAGGAACTGGCGATATCAGTAGAGCATGCATCACTTTCGGGGTCGTTGTCAGGTCCTCATCGCGATCCCTTTGATAGAATGCTGATTGCGCAGTCGCTGTCTGAAAACCTGGTGCTTGTATCGAATGAAGATGACTTCGATCAGTACGGCGTTCGCCGTCTCTGGTAGCCCGATACATGTTCTCATTCTGATACGAATTTGACCCGCACATTCTTCCACGCGTTTGTTTCCAATCGTTCCTGTAAAGTCAGGAAATCCCCGCTCGAAGAGTTCCAGTGTCGAGGATAAACAGTCCGAAACTCTTGGGATTTTCGCTGTTCATCTGCGCTGACGACGATCTTCGCGTTCGAAAATTGTCTCAGCAAGTCCGCTGACGAGGCTATTCCTAACTGATCGCCGGATAGTCTCGAAATTGACAGCTACGATGCTGTATTATGGTCAGTAGACTATAGGAGGAGTGCATCATGTCAATGGAAAGCGCTGAAGCGAGTGGTCCCCGCATCACCAAAGCATCCAAATTTAGGGCCAAGTATCTTAAGCTGGTGGATGGAGTGGCTGACAGCGGTGAAGAGATAGTTATCACCAAGAACGGACAACCGGTTTCGCGGCGGCTGCCGTACTGGGAGAAGTCGCGGAGTCCTTTTGGTCGCGACCGCGATATTATTCGGATTTATGGCGACCTCGATGAATCGATGCCCGCAGGGGGGGTTAAACTGCGGACGAGTCCGACAAGGCACTGTTTTGATACTGCTCGATAGGAAAGTATGTTCCGGGCACTCTTGATCACGTCCCCAACCAGCCGTCTTGCAATCTTAGTTCCAAACCACATAAGAAGGCCCCGCTATTGAGAGCGGGGCCTTTTGCACTTCCTGAAATGCTCTTCTATGGGAGCGGCCGGTCTACTGGGTGACGTGGGGGATCCCTGTTAGCGAGCCGACCAGCTTTACGGAGCCGCGGTAGACCCAGACCGGTGCGTCGAGGCCGGGCAGTTGGATGCGGAGCCATTGGGGATCGGGGCCGATGCCGGTGATGCTGGCCCATGTGCCCTTGGGCAGGAGGGCGGTGGCACTGTGCTCGGTGCCCGGACCGGACCGGGCGTAGACGGCGCCCGGCTGGACGAGTACGGCCGGCTGCGCTGCAATTTCAGCCGCGGTCACGCGTCTGACGCCCTCCACGGAACCTCTGACCTCGGTCATGTGACAGTAGATCCAGACCAGTGAGCTGTGCCCTGGCAGTTCGACCAGTATCCAGTCGCCGGTCGGGTCGATGCCGAAGATGCGAGCCTGCGTCCCCTGCGGCACGATGGCGACCACGTCGTACTCCAGGCCCGGACCCGAGCGCACGTTCATGGTGATGGGCTGGGTGACGGCGATGGGCCGGTCGTCCGGGGCGGGCGGGAAGAAGTCGGTGACGCCGTAGCGGGGGATGCCGGCGAGCGAGCCTACGGCCACCTTGACAAAGTCGCGGATTACCCAGACGGGTTCGTCAAAGCCGGGGACGATGATCTGGTACCAGATATTGGGCGGGCAGTCGCCGACGGCGATGATTTCGGCCCAGGTCCCTCCAGGGATCGTGGCAACGATGTCGTAAGCGAGGCCGGGGCCGGAGTAGGCGAAGACGGCGTAGGTCTGGACAAGGGCGGCAGGCTGCCGGGAGATCTCAGTCTCGGTGATGCGGCGGACGTTGGCCAGCGGGCAGTCTGCCACGACCAGGTCGCGGTAGACCCAACCGAGGGAGCTGAACCCATCGAGTTCGACCTGCAGCCATTCGCCGCTGGGATCGATGCCGACAACTGCGACCTGTGTGCCCTGGGGCAGGGTAGTGAGGACATCGTAATCGATGCCGGGGCCGATGCGCACGTTCATGACTTCCGGCTGAATGGTCGCGATCGGTCTGCTGCCGATGGCGCCGGAGATGGGGAGCTTGGCGAGCTCTTCGGCGGAGACGGTGGGGACGCTGGCAAGCGATCCATCGACAGCAGCCAGGCTCTGGTAGACCCAGACGGGGACGTCGAGGCCGGTTATTTCGACCTGGTACCATTGGTTGCGGGGGTCGACGCCGATGATGTTGGCGCGGGTGCCCTGCGGCAGGGTGGTGATGACGTCGTAGGCCAGTCCGGGGCCGAGGCGGGCGTTCATGGTTTGCGGCTGGGTGACGGCCTGGGGATGGCTGCCGGGGGTCATTGTCTGGCGGAGGGCGGCGAGCCAGGTGATCAGGTCGCTGTGTTCCTGGCAGCTCCAGACTGTACGGTCGCCGGCGTAGTGGTCGGGCGTGTCGCCGTTGGTGTCGCCGTCGCTGGTGTCGTCGTTGTCGGTGTCGTCGTTGTCGGTGTCATCGCCGTTGGTGTCGTCGTTGTCGGTGTCGTCGCCGTCAGTGTCGCGGCCGCCTGTGTCACCTCTTACGTCGGGAGTCGCATCCGGATTGATAGGATTATCCAAATCGATAACAACGATAATTTCCCAGAGATCGTCCGGCAGGTCACTTGTGGGCGGGACCGTGGACGTTGGGGTAGCCGTGGGCGTCTGCGTGGACGTTGGCGTTGGCAGAGCGGTGGCGGTCGGCGTCGACGTGGGATTGCCGTCGGTGTCGTCGCCGTCGGTGTCGCGACCGTCGGTGTCGGTGTCGCCTGTGTCACCCCTCACGTCGGGAGTCGCATCCGGATTGGTCGGATTGTCTATATCGATAACAACGATGATTTCCCAGAGATCGGGCGGGAAGTCACTTGTGGGCGGGATCGTGGGGCCTCCCGTAGGCGTGGCAGTCGGTGTGAGGGTTGGGAACAGGTTACCTGACGGCGTAGCTGTGGCGGTCGGTGTTGGCAGGCCGGAAGCGGTCGGCGTATGGGTAGCGGTCGGTGTCGGGTCATTTTGCGTCGGGTCATTCTGCGTTGGGGGCGGCGCGAAGGAGATATCGGCCGTGGGTGTGGGCGTAGGTGTCGGTACTGTGGCTGCCGTGGCGGTCGGCGTAGATGTCGGCTGCTTTTGGCGTGGTGGCTGGTTTTGCGGCGGCGTCTGTCTTCGTCGCGGCGGATTGGTGGCGGTCGCGGTCGGTTCAGGTGTGTTGGTATTGGTCGCCGTAGCGGTTGGCTGCTGTTGTGGCGGCTGCTGTTGTGGCGGCGGGTTTTGCCGAGGCGGATTGGTGGCGGTCGCGGTCGGTTCGGGCGTGTTCGTATTGGTGGCCGTAGCGGTCGGCTCGGTCGTATCGGTGGGTGTGGCCGTCGGCTGATTTTGCGGCGGATTATTTTTCGATGGATTGTCGGCGGTCGCGGTGGCCGTGGCGGTCGGTTCGGGCGTATCGGTGGGTGTGGCAGTCGGCTGGTTCTGCGGCGGGTTATTTTTGGTCGGCGGCTGGTTTTGCGGTGGATTATTTTTCGTCGGTTTATCGGCGGACGCGGTGGGCGTGGCGGTGGCGGTCGGCGTGCTTGTGGCAATGGGGAGGAGTGACTGGCCGACGACCTGAAAGTCCTTGGTTGCGGTGTAGGTAAAGCCGCCGTCGCCGATGAGGGTGACGGTCACTGTATATGTTCCGGCCGGGCACTGGTCGTCTATTTCGCCGGGGACTCTGATCTGGCCTAAGCCATTCAGGTCGCCCGTGTACTGGCCGTTGCCGCCGAGACCTGTTCCTTCACAGATGTCGACGTCTTCATTGTCCGTATTGGTGACGTCGGCGCGGTAGTGATAGTTGTCGGAGTCGTCGATCCCGTGGAAGACCATAGTGAAGGGGACGTCCTGCCCCTCATCGAAGACGGGGGGCAGCCCCTCGATCGTGACGGAGGGCGGGGGCATGGGCGTGGGCGTCACGGTCGGCGTTTCGGTGGGCGTCGGTGTGACCGTCGGTGTAGGCGTTTCGGTGGGTGTTTGGGTAGGCGTGGGCGTGGCCGTAGGCGGCGCTGGGGGATCGATGGTAATGCCGCAGTTACAGGCAAGCGGAATCTCTTCTGTCGAACCGTCTTCGGTGTAGGTGATCGTACACTTGACCACGTAGGACCCGGGCGTACAGTTCCTGTCGACGCCCAGAGATATGGACCCTGTCGTGCTCCAGTGACTGTACTCCGAAGGGCTGAAAGTGCGGACTACGCCAAACCCTGATCCTTCACAGCTGTCGGCGTCAGGTCCATCGGCGCTGCCCTGCACCAAGTCGAAGCGGTAGGTGACGGTCGTAAAGGTGTCGTTGGCGTCACAGGTGCCGTCGTCGTTTTGGTCGTTGCAGGGGAAGTTGGCGAAGAAGATGCTGATGTTCAGATTCTCGCCTGCCGAGACAGAGCCGTCAAGCGATTCGAATCCGGCGTGTGGTTTGAGATCCTCCTGCGCCGATTGGAGATCTTCCTGCATCGCCGGGGCAAAGGTTTGGACCTCCGGAGGATTGGGCACAAAGGAGATAACGGTCAAGGCGAAAAGTAGCAGGATGATCGCCGCGACCAGGGTAGTAACCGACTGTTTCGTTTGCGACCTCTTTGGCTCTACTGGAGTTTTGCGACTGTGCATGTCCATGTAGGTTCAGCTTTCCGGTTTCGAGTCTAGTTCCGTCCCGAAAATGGTACCGCTCCTGCCGATGGGACGTGCAGTTGTCGCGGAATGTTCCGATTCCGGGAATTTTTCAGGAGAGGGGATTTTCATGCCGGAAATGGTGATCCGGCGGGATGGGATAGGGATAAAGCAAAGGTCCCGCAGTCGAATGCGGGGCCTTTGCTATGCATTCATTGTGAAAAGGCTTGAAGATGGCGGAGTCACTCGGCCGACCTGGCACCTGGCCAGCAGCGCCCCGTTCATTGACGGCTGCGAAGCTGTTTGCGGGGATGGCGACCGGCTGTGCTACGACCAGAGCCGGGGAACCCCTGCAAGCGAGCCGATGGCCACTTTGACAAAGTCGCGGACCACTCAGTCCGGTTCGTCGAGGCCTGGGACGATGAGCTGGCACCAGACATTCGGCGGGCAGTCGCCGAAGGCGATGACTTCGGCCCAGGTCCCTGGAGGGAGAACAGCGACTTTGTCGTAGCGAGGCCCGGTCCGGAGTAGGTGTAGAGTGCGTAGGGCTGGGTAAGGGCGGTGGGCACGAGGGCAATTTCGCACTCGGTGATGCGCCGGGTTGCGCTCAACGCTGGCCGGCCTAAGTTGCTGATGAGGGAGGGCTATCTTCGGGCATTTTCCTCGGGATATCGGCCAGCGAGCCGGCGGCGATCTTTGTGTGGCGGCGGGCAACCCAGACCGGCGCATCAATGCCGGAAACTTCGAATTCGATCTGGACCTGAAACCATTCAGCGTGGGGGCCGATGCCGACAGTTCTGACCCACGAACCTTTTGGCAGTCTGGCGACCGCGGTGTAGTCCACGCCCGGGCCGGTGCGGGCGAGGAGCGTTGGCGGCTGGGTGATTAGGGCGGGCCAGGTGGCTATCTCGCGCGGGGAAATCAGTCTGACGCTCACCAGGAGGCCGTCGACCCAGGTCATATCGCGCAGCACCCAGGCGAGCGTGTCCAGGCCTTCGATTTGGACCTGGAACCAGTTTTTGGTCGGATCGATGCCGTAGATTTCGCCCGATACTCCCTGGGGAACAGTCGTTATCACCTTATAGTCCAAACCCGGACCGGTGCGCACTTTCATGCTTTCCGACTGTGCGATCGCGAGCGGTCTGTCGCTGTTCGGTCCCGATTCCGGGTGCATTGCGTTTTCGGCCGCGTGCGGTCGGAATCTCCCCAGCAGGCCGCCGGCCACTCTGGTCCGATTGCGGGCAACCCAGAGGGGGATTTTCAACCCGACGACCTTGATCCGGAACCATTCCTCCTGCGGGTCGATGCCGGTGATCCGGGCCCAGGTGCCCTTGGGCAGGATGACTTCGGCCTCGTAGTCTGCGCCCGGCCCGTGGCGAGCGTTCACGTTGCGGGGCTGGATGATCAGTGCGGGCAGCGCTGCGATCTCGCGTGCGGTGATGCGTCTGACGTTTACGAGCGAACCGACCACGCGGGTGAGATCGCGGTAGACCCAAGCCAAGGTGCCCAGCCCTTCCAATTCGACCTGGAACCATTTTCTGTCCGGGTCCATGCCGTAGATTGCGGCCTGCGTTCCCTGGGGCACGGTGGTGATCACGTCATATTTGAGGCCCGGTCCGAGGCGCACGTTAAGGATTTTGGGCTGGGTGATCAGATAGGGTCTGGCTGCGGGATTCGGTCCCGGCCGGAGCAACTGCACAAGCTCTCTCAGAGCGAGCTGTCTGTATCCTCTGACCGAGCCGGACAGTTCAACCAGGCTCTGGTGGATCCAGGCGGGGCCTTCCAGAGCGGAAAGCTCGATCAGGAACCACTTGTCCTCCGGGCCGAGACCGATGATTTTGACATGTGTACCCTGGGGCACGGTTGTGATCACGTCGTAGTTTGTACCCGGCCCCACGCGCAGATGGGAAATTACAGGCCACGTCCAGGCTTGGACGGTGAAAGCTCCGGCGCGGTAGCGGCAGACTCCGTCCAGCGAACCGACGAGAACAGTAAGGTCGCGTTTGATCCAGACGGTCCCGTAGATGCCTTCAATTTTGACTTCGTACCAGTCAGCCCGGGGACCGATGCAGATGATTTGGGCGCGCGTGCCGTGCGGTACTGACCTGACGATTTTGTATACAGTGCCCGGACCCAGGCGCACGTTGATCCGATCGGGTTGGGTAATCGCTATAGGCCCGTGAGGCGGCGGCTCCGGCGTGGGCTCGGGGGGCTTGGTACCCGGCTCGCTCTTTGGGGTCTGTGTGTCTCGGGACGTCTGGCCGCCTTGTCCGTTGCCGCCTTGCCCGTTGCCGCCTTGCCCGTTGCCGCCTTGTCCGTTGCCGCCTTGTCCGTTGCCGC
>JAPPKG010000310.1:0-8125 GCA_026914085.1 Caldilineaceae bacterium
GCCCCCCCCAACAACATGCCTCATCGACCGGGTGTCGATATTGGTGACGGGTGCCCAATCGAACGTGTCTAGCCAGACCACGTCCCGCCAGTCCCATCAGCTCCCCGTAGATGCCCGCCTTGCGCCTGCCTAGTGCCCCCAACTGATGGGCACCACCGTACGGCCAGGCTTGGCTCCTGTCCAATGTCTCTCCAAATGCCGGAAGAAATTCCTGCCACCGCTGGCAGTGATTCGACGCCAGACTGTTCCCTACCCAAACACGGGATACACCCCTGAATCGACATCATTTGACGATTTCCCCCAATGACGTTGTAATTGTCAGACACTTTCGTCCACTATCCGTCAGAACGGCTGCCCAGGCCTGCGCACCCCCCTTGCACACTGCCCGGCAGCTTGCTTTCCAAACAGTGCCAAGGAGAAGAATCAAAGTGAGCACCCTCTACTTCGAGAAGCTCTCCCAGTACGACCGTGCCGCCGAGCCGGTCTCCTTCAGCATACCCTTCGCCCAGGGAAAACTGCCCGGCGCGGCCCATATTGTCATCGAAGACGGCGGCGCAGCGTTGCCATCCCAACAGCGTGCCCTGGCACACTGGTCCGACGGCAGCGTCAAGTGGCTGCTGGTCCACCTCCAACCCGACCTCCCCGGCAACCTCTCCAAAACCATCACTTTTCGCATTGCCTCCGACCCCGCGCCGCCGCCGCAGCACCAAGTGCAGGTGACCGAGGACGCCGGCGGCCTGCAGGTCGACACCGGCCCTCTCAGTTTTCGCGTGCCCCGCGAGGGCTTCCTCCCCGTCCAGGACGTCACTCTCGCCGGCGGTCCCGCGTGGCCTGCACCTTTCGCCGGCTTCACAATGGAGACCGATGCAGCCGCCGCGAGTAGCGGCAGCGGCGCCGTCGAACTGGAGATCGATGAGGCTGGCCCTCTCCGTGCCGTCATCCTCGTGCGCGGCCGCCACCTGCAACCTGACGGTTCCGAATTCCTGGCCCTGCGCGGCCGCATCACCGCCTACGCCGGCAAGCCCTACATCGAAATCGAGCACCAGTTCCTGCACACCCTGGACTTACCTGACGTGACACTCCAAAGCCTGCGCCTGGACTTTGCCGCCTCCCCCAACGGGAATCCGCCCCAACTCGCCCTCGGCGAAGGCTGGTATCGGACCTCCATCACCGAGAGCGAAAGCGAAGTCTCACAGACCTTGGACACCGAAACAATGCTCTACCAGTCCAACGAGCACTTCATCGACTCCTACTATGGCGATTTCTGGACCGACTGGCGCGACCAGCAAGGCGGACTCTGCCTCTCCATCCACCAGGCCCACCAGAACTTCCCCAAAAGACTGCACGGCCACACGCAGGGCATCGCCTGCTGGCTCTATCCCGCCGGAGAACCGCCTGCTCCCATTCTCCAGGGCATGGCCAAGACCCACCGCATCCAGCTCCACTTCCACGGGCCCGATACGCCTCTGGACGACTTGAGCCAGCGCAGCTTGCAATTCCAACTGCCGGATCGCCCCGCACTGCCGGTGGAGTGGTACCGTGCCAACAACCCCTGGATCGAGACCTACTTCCCTGAAAACCTCCCCCGCCGACTCTTCACCGACCTGAACAACCTGCATGACGGACGCCCTAAAGCGCTCGGCATGATGCACTTCGGCGACGCGCCCGACTCCGGCTATACCAACCAGGGCCGTGGCGAGGGCGAAAACGTCTGGGTCAACAACGAGTACGACCGCCCCCACGCCTGTACCCTCTACTACGCCCTCACCGGCCAGCGCCGTGCCCTCGACTCCGCCCTCGTCAGCGCCCGTCACTGGCTCGACGTGGACTTCTGTCACCATCACCCCGATCCGCTGATCGATGGCGGCCTGCGCATCCACACCCGCTACCACGCCACCGGAAGATGCACGCCTTCCCACGAGTGGACCGAAGGATTCCTCGACTACTACTTCCTCACCGGTCGTCGCGAAGGTCTGGAAGTGGCGAACTCAATTGGCGAAAACATTCTGCGTCACATGCAGTTGCCCTCAATGCAGCAACTGGGTGAAGCTTCCGTCCGCGAAGGCGGTTGGGCCCTGCGCGCCTACGTCGGCCTCTGGCTCGGCACAGGAGAACAGCGCTGGCGCGACGAGGCCAAACAGCTGATCGAAATGTTCCTCGACTGGCATGACGAATTCGGCGCGCTCTTGGCGCCATATACCAGCCACACCATGCCGCGCGTACCCTTTATGATCTCCCTTACCGTATGCTCGTTTGCCCGCTATCTCCTGATCGAAGACGATGAACGCGTAAAAAAACTGATTGTGTCGGTGATGGATGATCTCATCGAACACTGTCTCGGGCCCGACGGGGTCTTCTACTACAAAGAACTCCCGTCCCTTCAGCGCACAGCGCCCACGCCCCACGCTTTCGAAGCACTGACCTATGCCTGGCGCATCACCAACGACGAGCGCTATCTGAAGATCGCCGCCAACACCTTCGCTGCACTGACAGCAAACCTGGAAGGCAAGGAAAGCGGCCCCAAATTCGCTGATCCCTCCGGTGCCGTCATCGACGGAGTTGGCGGTGGCCGCATCTTCGCCGACAAGTACACTTCGCTGATCCTCTACGCCGGCGCCGCCGCGCCCCTGGGTCTGCTGGACTGGTATGAATATCCCTTTCCCGGCGCAGCCTGATCGTCGCCGGGAGGTCCGCCTTTTCGTTATACCTATAGCTGGCAGTGCAAGTTGCCCGTTGCCCGACATCCGATAAATCGAAGTCGGCAACGGGCAATTTCGCCCACCGGGAGATTCCTCATGCAGGTCAAGCGCTTTTCTGACAATCCGATCATCAAACCCACGCTCGACGAATCCATAGGCGCTAATATCAACGGCCCGTCACTCCTGCGCGTGCCCGACTGGCTGCCGAATCCACTCGGACAATACTACCTCTACTTCGCCCACCATCAGGGCGCCTTCATCCGCCTGGCCTATGCCGACGCGCTGTCTGGGCCGTGGACTATCTACCCACCAGGCACACTGCGACTGGAGCAGACCCCTTGCTATCACCATATCGCCAGCCCCGATCTGCATATCGACAACGACAACCGCCGTATCCTGATGTACTATCACGGTCCATCAGTGAGGCGCGAAGAGCTCGAAGCCGACCCGCTTAAGCAGAAATATCCCTTTCTCGAAGGCCAGCGTTCCCTGCTCGCAGTCTCCGAGAACGGCCTCGACTTTACTTCCGACACCGAAATCCTCGGCCCCAGCTACTTCCGGGTCTTCCGCTATCCCGACACCACCGCAGGCTGGTACTACGCCCTCGCCATGCCCGGCATCCTCTTCCGCAGCCGCGACGGCCGCACCAACTTCGAGCCCGGCCCCGTCCTCTTTGACCGCGACCAGCGCCACGCCGCTCTCCTTCTCCGCGACGACATTCTCTACGTCTTCTACTCCCGCGCCGGCGACTGCCCCGAGCACATCCTCTGCGCAACCATCAATCTGCGCCCGCACTGGAATGAGTGGAAAGCCTCCGCCCCATTCTCCATCCTGGAGCCGGAAACCGAGTACGAGGGTATCGACCTGCCCCTGGAACCATCGCAGCGCGGCGCAATCCACGAACCTGCCCGCCAGCTCCGCGATCCCGGCATCTACAAGGAAGGCGGCCGGACCTATCTGCTCTACTCAGTCGCCGGAGAAAGCGGCATCGCACTGGCAGAGCTCCAGTTCAACTAACCAGACCGAAGGACTATGGCTCCTCGCTTCACCTGCCTCAAGGTTCCACACAGGTTACACAAGGTCATCAAGGCTGACTTCAAGCGCCTGAGCGATCGAAGCCAGCGTCTTGGCAGAGCCCACCCGCCTCCCAGTCTCGATCTGGGAAAGGTAAACCGGGCTGATATCAGTTGCCGCCGCCAGTGCTTTCTGACTCATGCCGCGATACTCGCGGTATACCTTTATTGGACTTGCCCCCGACAGGAGTCGGTCAACAACCTCAATGGGAAAGGATTCGCCCCCTTCATCTTTTGCAAGGTCATAGATCTCCTCGTCACGCAGAGCGGCTTCCGTGGCTCCGTCCTTCGACAAGCGTACATACTCGCGCCACGGGATCACGGCGAACATCGGCTGTCCGGCATCATCGTGAATGATCTGCAGGTTGCTCATGAGAACTATCCTCCTACTGCATGTATGCCTGACCACGTGGAGCGACGCGCAATACATCAATCGTGCGCGCTTTATCGTCTCTCTCGAAGATGACCCTATAGCCGCCGACTCGCAGACGAAATCCAGGTCGCCCCTCCAGAGGAGCAACATCAACATCTTGCCGGTCTGGATCCTCCGCCAATCTGTCCAACGCCCGACGAATGCGCCGAGCATTCTGGCTAGGCATCTTAAGAAGTGCTTTGATTGCCTGTTTCTTTACTGTCAGTCTGTACATTGTGTTCCTTCTGCGAGTCCCACTATAGCATGTAGCTATACTATTGCAAAGCATTTTGCTTTACAATGGCCTTCTGAATGAAAGCGGTAGCAGAACGTTATCGGAAAAACACAATCCGAACCATTGAGTCTGCCGCAAGGTCTCCGAACTGCTTGAATCAGCGACAATCAGCCATTCAATTGACCCAAGTTCCCGCCTGCTGATACAATGCCAACTGCAATGTGCCGTGCCGCGCCGTCGGCCTTCGCAGCGGCTGGCTGACGGGTCTCGTTTCATGGGAACGCTAAATCGCTCCCAGCATTAAAGGCAACTTCCATGTCCGAATCTCTTCCCGACATCGTCGTCTACGGCGCCTTTTGGTGTCCCGACTGCCGCCGCAGCAAACAGTTCCTCGGCGAACATCGCATCCCATATCAGTGGGTAAACATCGAAGAGGACGCCGACGCCGAACAGCGCGTCATCGAAATGAACGATGGCAAACGCATCATACCCACCATCCTCTTCGCCGACGGTTCCCGGCTCGTCGAGCCAAGCAACGCCCAACTGGCCGCAAGACTGGGCCTGAGAACGACCGCCAGCCGCCAGCACTACCCGGTGATCGTCATCGGCGGCGGCCCCGCCGGCCTGACCGCCGCCCTCTACCTGGCCCGTGAAGGCATAGACATCCTCATCATTGAGCGCGCTGCCTTTGGCGGCCAGGCCGCAGCCACCGAAAAACTCGACAACCTGCCCGGCTTCCCGGACGGTGTCGATGGCTTCGAATTTGCGCAGCGGCTGCGGGCTCAGGCCGAACGCTTCGGCGTTGAACTGCTGCAGGCCCAGGATGTCGCCACAATCCAGCGCCAGGACAACTACCACCGCATCGAAACCGTCGCCGGCGACGAGTACAGCGCACAGGCCGTCCTGATCGCCACCGGTAGCCGCTACCGCCGCCTCAACGTGCCCGGCGAAAACGACTACCTCGGCGCCGGCGTTCACTTCTGCGCCACCTGCGATGGTCCCTTCTACAAAGACAAAGAAGTGGCCGTAATCGGCGGCGGCAACAGCGCTGCCGAAGAAAGTCTCCTGCTGACCAAATTCGCCGAACGGGTTACACTCTTGGTGCGCGGCCCTGTACTGCACGCCAGTCAGGTCATCCAGGAGTCTGTGTCAGGCAATTCGAAAATCGAAGTGCGATGGAACACCGAAGTCCAGGAATTCCTTGGCGCCAGGGCCCAACTAAATGAGCTGCGGCTCTGGAATAATCAGACCGAGGCTGAGTCACACATGTCGGTGGACGGCGCCTTCGTCTTTATTGGCCTGGAACCAAATACCGGTTTCCTGGACGGTACCGGCGTGCGCCTTAACAGGTGGGGCTTCATCGAGACCGGGCATAGCCTGGTCCACGACGCCGACAATCGCCCGACTCTCTTTCCACGTAGAGACCCGGCCGCGCTGGAATCAAGCGTCCCCGGTCTCTTTGCCGCCGGAGACGTGCGCGCCGACAGCACGAAACAGGTCGCCTCAGCCGCCGGCGAGGGCGCAACCGCAGCCCTGCTGATTCGCGACTACCTGCGCACGGTCTGACCCCACTGGCCGCTTTCTCTTCATTAGCCACACGCCATTCTCGTAGGGAGAAAAAAGTGCTCACACCAGAACAACGGGAACATATCGACGAGCAAGGTTTTCTGATCGTCGAAAACGCGCTCGAACCCTTCGGTTTGGACCGCGTGCGCGCCGCCTATGAAGACATCCAACGTCAGACCGAACCGGCCTGGGCCGATTCTGTCCGCAACGGCACATACAAGGGCGGCTACGGCAACGGGCCCGACGCACACACCATGGGCGATATCCATCAATACGACTCCCTCTTCCTCGACATCGCCGAGAATCCGCTTGTCCTGCCGATCCTCAAAGAGGTAGTTGGACCCGACGTACAGACGATGGAGATGGTCGCCCATTGCCATCACTCCGGCACAAATGCTCATACCGGCTGGCATAGAGACTGGCCGGCTTGGCGGCATGCCCAATTCATGCTCAAGGCCAAAGTCTTCTACTTCCTCGACGATCAAACGCCCGATATGGGTTGCTTCAGTCTCGTCCCCGGCAGCCACAAGCGGGACGCAAACCCATCCCGGACCGAGTACGTCGGCGAAACGCTGGAGCAGATGCCGGGCCTGGAAAAGATCGTCGCCAAGGCCGGCTCAGCCATCATCTGGAACGTCCTCTGCTGGCACTCGGGTCTGGCCAACACCAGCCCGCGCGACCGCCGCATTCTCATATACGGCTACATGCCCTTCTGGGTAAAAAAGTGGGGCAGCACGCCCCCGCCCCGGCACATCGTCGACTGGGCCGATACGCCGCACCGCCGCCAGCTGATGGGCATCCATGCCGTCGAAGGCCGCGCCGCCTGGGATCGAAAAGACGTGCCCTACCTGCCTGAGCACGCCGAAATCGCGACCGCTAAGAAATTCTGACTTTACTGCAAGGTAGCGTAAGCCTTTCACCGCATGATGTTCATGTAGCTCCGCCGCATATGTCTGCCAACCATTACAATTCTCTCCGCGCCCAACGCTCGTCCACCTGGAGTTTTCACAAGGAGTCTCTATGTCCACCCCAATCAAGTTGACCGTCATCGGCGCCGGTAGCGCCCAGTTTTCCCTCGGCCTCGTCAAGGACATCTGCCTTACAGAATCTCTCAGCGGCAGCCTCATCTCCTTCATGGATATCGACGCCGACAGGCTCGATATGATCCATAAACTTGGCGCACGCTATGCCAACGAACTTGGCTCCGACCTCCGCTTCGAAAGCACCACCGACCGGCGCGATGCCCTCCAGGACGCCGATTTCGTCATCAACACCGCCTCCGCCAGCAGCCACCAGAAGCAACGGAACGGGCGCGAGTTGATGGACAGGCACGGCTACTATCACGGCGGCCGTATGCGTCAGAGCAACTTCGTCAACCTCGACCTCATGCTCGGCGTGACCGGCGATATGGAGGACATCTGCCCCGATGCCTGGCTCATCCAGTCGGGCAATCCCGTCTATCAGGGCTGCACCCTCATGACCCGCACCTCCAGCATCAAGGTCTGCGGCCTCTGCCATGGCCACTACGGCGTCTATCAGATCGCCAGAACCCTCGGACTGACCGACATGGCTGATGTCACCTGGCAGGCGCCCGGCCTCAACCACAACATCTGGCTCACCCACTTCTACTACAAAGGCGAAGACGCCTATCCGATTCTCGAAAAATGGATCGCAGAAGAAGGCGAAAATTACTGGGAAACCCACGTCGCCGAACGTACCCACGACATTCAGATGAGCCGCGGCACCATCCATATGTACCGTATGTACGGCCTGATGCCCATCGGTGACACACCCCGCCGCGGCGCCTGGTGGTACCATACCGATATCGATACCAAAATGTG
This sequence comes from Caldilineaceae bacterium, assembly GCA_026914085.1. Taxonomy (GTDB): domain Bacteria; phylum Chloroflexota; class Anaerolineae; order Caldilineales; family Caldilineaceae; genus Bin5. The sequence goes on from JAPPKG010000310.1 coordinate 7,827, forward strand.
GTGGTTCCCCCAACCCTGGGGCGGACCCGACACACACCTCGCCCGACCCTACTTCGTCGAAAATCTGGAAAAACGCGTCGCCCAGATGACCAAACTGACCAGCGACCCCTCCACCAGCCTCATCGAGGCCTTTGGATCCGAAAAAACCCACGAGCAGCAGGTCCCCATCATCGACGGCTTGGTCAACGACAATGAGGGCCAGTATCAGGTGAACGTGCCCAACCACGGCGCCCTGGCAGGTGTCCCCGACGATGTCGTCGTCGAAGTCCCCGCCGTCGTCAACAGGAGCGGCATCCACC
>JAPPKG010000135.1:0-8120 GCA_026914085.1 Caldilineaceae bacterium
CCGAATAGGCCCGACCGCCCAAAACTGCAGTGGTTAGTGGTCAGAGACGGCGCTTGTTCTGGCAGAAACTGGAGTGGGAACTGACCGTGGCTTGGTTGCCCCAGAGGAATGCGACTGTCCATCCCCGTTTTGGGATGCATTCTCGGCAACAAACGGATTGACAATCTGAACACTGCAAAATATACTTTCTCCCCAACACCTTACATCACCTAATATCCAGGCTGTGTCCCCCGGAAAGCCACAGGGCCGACTTTTATCACTTTTTCGCGCCAGGGTGCTGCTGAGTCAGCACCCCACAACGACCAGAGGAGGTCGAACGTGAATGAAACAAGATTGAGTCGTCGGAATTTCCTGCAGATGGCCGGCCTGTCGGCAGCAGGGGTTGCGCTCGCCGCGTGCGCGGCACCGGCGGTGCCCCAAGAGGCCGCCGGCGAAGAGGAAGGCGGGGCAGAACCTCAGACCGTGCAGTTCTACACGCTGGTGTGGCAGCCGGGCGCGGTCGAAGCCACACAAGCGGCGATCGACAATTGGAATGCCGAGCATGGCAGCCGCATTACCGCCGAATACATCCAGGGCGGATGGGGCCAGGCGCGTGACTACCTGACCACGTCGATTGCCGGTGGGGTGACGCCCGAAATCGTCCACGGCATTACGGCATGGGCGAACGAGTACGGAACCCAGGGCGGTTATCTGGACCTGACCGAGCTGATAAACAACTCAGGGCTGGTGGAAACGACCCATCCCAAGGCGCTCGACGCGGCGGTCTCCCCCCTGGACGGCAAGATTTTCAGTGTGCCCTGGTGCTGGGAAGTCGGGACGATGTATGTGAATGCGGACCGATTCCACGAGGCAGGATTTGAACTTCCCTTGGATGGCTGGACCTGGGACGATTTCATTCCGGCTGCCAAGGAGCTCACCAGCCCGCCGGAATATTACGGACTGGCCGCCAACCTCACGGCGACACAGACGACCGAGGACATCATCGCCTGGATGTGGCAGACCGGCGCCGAGGTCATGGGCGGTTCAGGACAGAACTGGGAGATCGACGTGCAGCCGGCGCGCGAAGCCCTGCAGTTGTGGCATGACATGCTCTGGGTGGATGATATCCTGTCTCAGGAGAGTTTTGGCGGCTCCAACACTTTGGAGGCGTTCGGACTGGGCATCTATACGATGCGCCAAACGGGCTGTTGGGCCAGACGAATCGTGATGGAGGCCGAACCGGAGTTCGAGTGGCACATGGTCCCGCTTCCCCATTACAAGCGCCACGCAAACAGCAGCGAACCGCAGACCTGGTCTGTTGCCACGGACGCGACTGCCAGAGGTACGGTCGATGCCGCATGGGAAGTCACTCTGTGGCTGTCCAACGACGAAAATTCTTCGGCTATCGCCTACGGTGACTGGCTCTTCCCAACGAGCATCAAGGCGATGGAGGATCCCCGGTTTACGACGACGGAGCACGCCTGGGACGTGGCCTTGCGCGAGGTGGAGCACGGCGTCGGTTACCCAAAGCATCCGGCCTGGGCCGAGTTCGACGACCGTCTGTTGGGACCGAACATTCAGAAGTATCTGCAGAATGAAATGACACTCGACGAACTGATCGATCTTTTGGAGGTCGAAGGAACCAAGATACTGCAGGAGTACCAGGCCTAGCGCCCCGCCGGCGAGGGGTGGTGAAGGTACTCAGCCGGCGGGGCAGTGAGCCGGTGTTCTCTCCTTCCAGTCGCCGCGGCGGCTTCTCCCTTTGCCTGCTCTGATCAGTCACGATACGCTTTGAATCGTCCGAGGCCCTGCCCATGTCAGAGGGCAGGGCGTTGGATGTACAGTAGACAGGGATACTCCCTGTCTACTGTTTTGAACTGAAGTCGATGGCTTCCGCACTTTAATGGTGCAAGCACCCATTTGGGCCTTCACCGGCTCTGCCTTGCCGCATTTCCCGGGTCGCCCTCTTTGACAGTGACCGCCCTCGCCGCCTGACCGGAGGTCACTGAAGTCTGGTTGGAGGCAAACGTGTCTACGAAAACGTTGTCCGTTCCCTTGCCAGAAGGGCTCGAACGCCTTTCGCGCCGCCTGAGCAATCGCCACATTACGCCCTACTATTACCTGCTGCCAACCGTCATTCCCCTACTGCTGTTGACGGTGTATCCGCTCTTGCGCGGGATCTATCTCGCCTTCACCCAGTACAATCTCTACAACAAAGATACGACCCTGGTTGGTGCATTTAATTTCCTTGAATTGACGACGAACGACACGCTATTCTGGGGTGCCCTGGCCAACAATATCATCTGGACCGTTGGTATTGTGGTCATTACGTATGTTTTGGGCCTGTTCACCTCGATCGCACTCAACGAGAACATCCCCCTCCGAGGTCTATTCAGAGGGCTGGCCCTGATCCCCTGGGTGTGCCCGGCCGTGGTTGCCGCACTGACCTGGCGCTGGATCTTCGACCCGCACTTCGGGATGTTGAACTATGCCTTGATGGAACTTGGCCTCATCGACCGCCAGATCGGCTGGCTGGGCGACAAAAACACGGCCCTGGCCGCGACGATGGTGGTGGCTATCTGGAAACTGCTTCCCTTCTCTGTGGTGATGCTGCTTGCCGGTCTGCAAACGGTGCCGGAGGAGCTCTACGAAGCGGGCGCGATCGACGGCGCCGGCGTCCTGGGGCGCTTCCGGTACATTACGGTTCCGCTCCTCAATCGCGTCGGCAAGATCGCCATTCTGTTGACCACGATTTGGGCCTTCAACCATTTCGACAGCGTCTATGTCCTCACAGGGGGCGGCCCGGGCGATACGACGATGTTACTCTCAATTATGTCCTACCTGAACGCCTTCCGCTTCTTCAAGATAGGCTATGCTTCGGCCGTTGGGGTGATCATGCTGATATTGCTGCTGCTGCCGATCACACTCTATACGCGGCAAGTGCTGGAAGACGTCGAATAGGAGAAGTTCTCATGGAACAGTTCGTTCGCCGCCGGCTTGTCCGCTACGTGTTAGCGTATGGCTGGTTGCTTATCATCAGCACTTTTACCGCGTTTCCCTTTTTCTGGATGCTGACCAGTTCATTCAAGGCGCGTCCCGAGATCTTTACGCGGATTCCGGTTCTCTTCCCCAAGGAACCGACCCTGGCCAACTACAACTACGTTCTAACCGAGACACCGGCCGGGCGCTATTTTCTCAACAGCCTCTATATCGCCACCGTCACCACTCTGCTCGCACTGGTGCTGACCACGCTGGGCGCGTACGCGCTGTCCCGGTTTCAGTTTCGCATGCGCCGTTCGCTGGGCGTGTGGCTGATAGCAGGCCAGATGTTTCCGGGCGTGCTGATGCTGATCCCGCTCTTCGTCACGTTGACGCGGCTCAATCTGGTCAACACGTATGCGGGTCTGATCATCGTCTATACGATGGGGGCGCTGCCATTTTCGACCTGGATGCTCAAGGGCTACTTCGACACGGTTCCGCGCGAGCTGGAAGACTCGGCGATGATCGACGGGTGTAGTCGCGTGGGGGCGATTCGCCGCGTCTTTCTGCCGGTGGCGGCGCCGGGCATCGCGGCGGTGGCGCTGTTCGCATTCACGATCGCGTGGCAGGAGTTCATGTTTGCGCTGACGATGATGAAGGACCAGGAAAAGTATCCGCTCTCGGTGGGTATCAACTTCTTTGTGGGTATCGCCGGTTCGGTGGTGTGGGGGAACATCATGGCGATGGCGGTGCTGATCATCGTGCCGGGTCTCATCTTCTTCCTGTTCCTGCAGCGCTACATGATCAGCGGCCTCACAGCAGGCGCGGTCAAGGGATAGGGGCGGTAGTGAGTATTGCGTAATGCGTATAGCGTAATGGAAGGCGGTACAGCCATAGTTTCATGCGGTGACTGGCGCGAGTCGTGTTGGTGAGGAAGTTAAGCCAAGTTAAGGGAAATGATGACTGACAATCATGTTCGCTATCTGCCCGGGGAGCATTCCCGCGCACGTTTTCTGCGTTTGGACGCGGCGACCATTCTCAAACGCTTCTACCTGTGCGAGCGGTCGCTGATCATCAGCCAGTCGGGCTGGCTGGCCGGAATCGCCGCGCTGGAAGCGAAGATGACGCTGCCGCGATTCACCTGGCAGGATACGCTGACAGCGCACGCACTGCGCGAACGGGTTTTCGAGCTGCGATACCCGAGGCGGATGCTGGAAATCGGCGCAGATGCGCCTCTTGTAGAGGTCTTCGACGAATCGATCAACGCGCCCAGCGCGCAGGCTTTCATCCTCGCGCTTGCTCAAGTATTCAAACCCGCACTGTTGTCAGCCTATCGCAGTTACGTCGACTGTGCGGACGACCTCAGCGACGGTCCGATTCTGCGTGCCCTGAAGCTGGCGATCGAGGAGAAAGAGACGCAGATCGCGTGGTTGGAGGGCCAGGTGGAAGCGATGGCCGGGTCCGAACCCGGACAGCGGCAGGAAGCAGAACGCTGGGCCTCGGCATTGCAGGAACGGTTGGAACAGGTGGGAGGATTGACTTTGGAAGTGCCTCACACGGCACCCTCGCCGCGCAACTTACCAGGACGCCGCCCATTCAAGCTGGCCGAAGTACCGGCGCGGGACCCCCGTTTCCATCTCTGCCACTTTTACTGGCCCGATATCATCGATCCCAACTTTGCCTACGGTGAGGGGATCAATCTGCAGCTGCGCAGCGGCGTCAGTCACCTGAACGAAGTGTGGGCGGTGGAAACGGGCGGCGCCATCTTGCACGCTTTCGCCGACGACCTCGATTGGGAATACATCTACGACGCCGCGCGCTGGACTTACGACGAGAGCCGCCACGTGCTGATGGGCTACGAGCGGCTGCGCGCCTGGGGCTTTGCACTGGACGAGATGCCGCTGGGCAGCTACATCTATGACAGCGCGGCCGGGCAGGAGCCGATCATTCGTCTGGGTATGCTTCACTACTTCGAGACCAAGAATATCGGCAACAAGGTCAAGCGGGCGGAAGCCTTCGCGCAGTACCAGGACAGGATGAGCCAGCACGACATGGAGTTTGACTGGGCTGACGAGACGATTCACGCGGCCTACGGCAAGCGCTGGCACACCACCCTGCACGAGAAGTTCCCCGACCGCATCCCCGACATGGACGGCCTGCACCGGCGCTGCGACGAGCTGGTCGCCATTGAAATCGCCGCAGCAACCGACGCCGAGCGGGCTGAAATTCGTCAGGTTGCGGACGCCATGATCGCTAAAGCGGGTGAAATCGGCCTGAAAGAGCCGGCCCAGGCATCCCAGCCCAGCTGAGCCGCATAGACTCCTCTACAGACAACTCCTGACAGCGAAAGAGAGACCCACCGATGACCAAGCCCGTGATCACCGTTGTCGGCAGCTTCGCCGTGGGCATGACCCTGCGGACGCAGCGCATGCCGGTCTTTGGCGAGACGCTGGTCGGTTCCGACTTTGACATGGGGCCGGGCGGCAAGGGCTCGAACCAGGCGGTCGGCGTAGCCCGGCTGGGCGCGCAGGCGCACTTCGCCGGCATCATCGGCGATGACAGGCTGGGGCAGATCGCTGTCGATCTTTACGACGAGGAAGGCGTCGACACGACCTACCTGCAGCGGACCGGGGAGATGGCTACGGGCGTCGGCTTCATCATCCTGAATCCCGAGGGCGAGAACGGAATCATACTCGACATGGGCGCGAACGAGCTGATGGACGGGGCGTTTGTCGACCAGGTCGAAGAGCAGATCGCCCGTAGCGACGTGGTAATGTCGGTGCTGGAGATACCGGTGGCGGCGGCGGCGCGGGCGATGGCGCTGGGCAGGAAGCACGGCGTGCGCACGATCCTCAATCCGGCGCCGGCCTCAGCGCTTGACGAGAGCGTCCTGCATAATGTCGACTACCTGTCACCCAACGAGACCGAGTTGCGCATTCTCCTCGGCCTGGCGCCGGATGACCCCGCAGATACCGTCGACCTGGCCGGGCAGCTGCGCGCCCGCGGGGTTGGCAACTTGATAGTGACGATGGGAGAGAAGGGCGCTCTGATTCTGACCGAAGACGGGCAGAATATGGTGGCGGGCGTTCCGGTTGAGGTTGTCGATACGACCGGAGCGGGGGATGCCTTCAATGCCGGCCTGGCGGTGGCGCTGGCTGAGGGGAAGGGTCTTGTGGAGGCGGTCGCGTTTGCCAACCGCTGCGGGGCGCTCGCCTGCCAGGCGCTTGGCGTGATTCCTGGCCTGGCGACGCGGGCTATGGTTTGACGGCAGTTCTCGTAGAGGGTTACGCGAATGCAATCGCGTAATGAATGCGGCTGATCAGATGCGTCCGGCAAAGAGCGCCGCGCAGCCGACAATCTCGACCGAGACATCGTGAAACCGCTGACTGAGCGCCTGCTTCAACCCGTCCACATCGTCGTGTTGGTTCGAGAAGATGCCCTTCTTGTTGTAGAAAGCCATCAGGCGCCTGGCTAACCAACTGCGAGAGACGCCGCCCTGAAGCAAGGTCGAACCGAAGAGAACGGCATTGGGATTCATCAGCGCTTTCAGATGATCCAATATGACGGACTTAGCCGCGATGGTTCCAGGGAGACAGTGTAGAAGGTAGTTAATCCCTACGGAATCAAATTTCGCGGCATCGATGGAAACCGGTTCCAGGACATTTCGGAGATATGTTTCGGGAGAATGTCGCGCTATACGCTGGGCGGCGAAGTCCAATGAGTTGCGGTTGATATCCGACAGGGCGACGCGCGGGGTGTGTGAAGGGAAGCGGCATTGATCCAGGAAGTAGCCGGTCCCGACGCCGACATCGAGATGGTTTGCCGTGATGTGAATGTTGTACTGCTGGACCAGACGTTTCGTCGGGCAGTTCCTAATCAGATGGTTTGTCAGGCCAAGCACGATGAAGTCATATAGGCGCAAGTTTCCTTTGGTGTAGGCGGCCTGTCCAGCTCTGACCTGTTCTTCAGAAACATTCATGTATTTCTCCATGCTTATCGCCGCAATGAAGACCGAAATCCACACAGTCCAGGGCTTTTGCGTTGCTTTTGTTCAGGGTGACGTGACTACTGGGGAACATTTGCCGAGAACTGCGGTCAGGTAACTGTAACCGTGCGCACCATGATGCTCTTGCGCTTCTGTCCCTGGGCGTCGGGATAGTTGAAATCAGAGTAGGCCAGCAGCGCCGTGTTCTCGTCCAGCGCCAGCAGGGCGGAGTAGGAGCAGGTGTCCTGGCGTCGTTCGACTGGCTCGACCACAACCACTCTTGGCTCCCATTCGAGACCTGCCGGGTCGGCAGTGGCGCGAACGAACAGTCCGGGCCGGCCGTATGACGCCAGCGTGATCCCGTTTTCCAGAGTCAACATGCGCGGCCATACGCCGCGGTCGTCGAATACACGCGGATGGCTCCACGACTGCCCGCTGTCCAGCGAGCGGGACCAGTAGGACGGGCCGACCCCCAGTAGGTCATGGGTGCGCAGGAGGCATAGCACCGAGCCGTCCGGCATGAAGTTAAACTCCGGCTCGGTGAAGCCGTCGCGCTGGTCTGCGTGCGGATCGGCCTCCCTGTCCGGCTGGTAGAGGATCTCGCTCAGAACATCCCAGGTATATCCCGCATCGACCGACCGCAGATAGACAATATTGTTCGCCGGCTGTACCACGCCATCGACGATGCGCTTCGTATGGATCGCTTCCCAAATGGAGCCATCGGGCGCTATCTGCGAGCGGCCATGGTGAAACGAGGGCCAGAAGGCATACATTTCCTCGCGGACGATGCGGATTTCGCCGGGCATGCGCACCGACGCCGTCTCTTCGACCCAGTCCTTTTCTCCACTGCGCTGGCGCAAGAAGCGCCAGCCCGAAAGCTCGGCGGGAAAGTCGGCAGCACGGTATATGTGGGTTATACGGTTGGGCGCATCCTCCTGGACCAGCACGGGTTCGGGCAACGTCACCTCTGCACGGGGACGGGACTGCAGCTGCACCGGCACCAGTCGGTCACCGTTCGGCAGCAGCAGGCCGCCGCGGGCGTCATGGCTCTCGACTGCCTCCCACGTTTCACCGTCGTCGGCAGAAAGCGCGTGCCGGGTGGGCAGCCCGTAGGCGGTGACGGAATCGGCTTCGACGTGGAATTCGAGGTGGATGCGGCCGTCGGCCAGGCGTTCAA
>JAPPKG010000430.1:0-8072 GCA_026914085.1 Caldilineaceae bacterium
CCCCCCCCCCCCCAACGCCCCCCCTACTGCCTACCCGACCGGGTGTCGATATTCGTAACAGGTGCCTTATCGAAGGTGTCCAGCCCGACCACGTCCCGTCTGTCCCATCAGATCCCCGTAGCGGCGGCCATGTGCCCGCCCTCGCACCCCCGACAAACGAATGCCGCCGTCGGGCCGGGCCAGGCACACGCACGGCGTCTCGCCAAAACACGGTAAACAATTTCAGCCGCCGCTGGCACAAATCCCCGGCCAGCCTCTTCCCGCCCCAAATCCGGGATGCACCCAACTCGCCCTGAATGCACCGTGGCGTCCTGGCTGAACTCGGAGCCAAAACCAAGTGAGAGAAGCCAACCCGGTCCCGCACGCGGCATCGAACTGCCCCAGGCTCCTGTTCTCAACCGAACGCCCCCGCGAATCTCCGAACTTCGTCCGCGTTCGACACATTCACCCGCTTTCCCCTCCGGTGGATGCGCCTCATCAGTCCCGTAAGCACACTGCCGGGTCCGATCTCCACAGCCGTCTCGACACCGCCTTCGACAGCGTGCTGCATCGAACTGGTCCACCTGACACTGCCTGTCAGCTGCGCCTTCAGCTCCTCGCGGATCGCTGACGCGCTTTCAAGTGGGAGCCCGCTGGTATTGCCAATCACCGGAGCAAGCGGCTCACGCACCTTGGTTGCTTCGATCCGAGCGCTCAACTGCGAGGCGGCCGGCCCCATCAATGGGCAGTGAGCCGCGATACTGACCGCCAGCGGCACGACTCGCCGCGCACCTGCCCCCTCCAACTCGGTAATGGCGGTTGCGATGCTATCCTCGTCACCGGATATAACGATCTGCCCGGGACAGTTATCGTTTGCAACCTGTGCAACCCCAGCGCTTGCCGCAGCCGCCTCGGCGCAGATCCCGGCAACCACGCTCTCATCCAGACCGATCACCGCCACCATCCGCCCCGGCTGTTTCGCGCCTGCCTCCTTCATGAGCCGGCCCCGCTCGCGCACCAGGCGTAACCCGTCGGCCAAGCCGATGCAACCGGCCGCGGCCAGTGCCGTATACTCGCCCATCGAGTGACCCGCGAAATAGGCGGGTCGCGGCAGACGCCCCGACTCCTCCTGCATGGCACAGAGCGCCGCCATACTCGAGGCAAACAGCGCCGGCTGCGCGTTGATCGTATCCGTCAGCAGGTCCTCGGGCCCTTCAAAGCAAATCCTGCTGATCGCCGTGCCCAGAACGTCGTCCGCCTCTGTAAACACCGCGCGTGCACTCGCGTATGCCTCGGCTAGTTCCTTAGCCATGCCCACGTGCTGGCTGCCCTGTCCGGGAAACAGAAATATCAACGGCCTGGATTCTTCACCGTACGCTAGCGGCAAACTCATCTTGTTCAGGCTTCTTCTTCATCCATGTCCACGACCTGCATCCGGCCCATATATGTCCCGCAATGCGGGCAGACCCTGTGCGGCAGCGTCTTTTCACTGCACTGCGCGCAGGTCACGAGTCTCGGAGCCCCGAGCGCGTGGTGCGCGCGACGCCGGTTGCGCCGGCCCTTACTGATCTTCCTTTTCGGTAGCGGTCCCATTTTCCGTTCTCCTCAATCTATTCACTGCGAGGTTCATCTTGCAGCGCCAGCAGCGCCTCCCAACGCGGGTCGATCCCCTCGGCTTCTGAAGGTGTCTCCTTGCCATCCGTATCGGCAAGAGCAGACTCAGTTAGCAACTGTATGTATTTCGGACAAGCATCTGGGTCGGCGTTGCCGCTTACCGGGTCAATGTAATCGCAGGCGGCTACGATTGGAACGGAGAGCCAGATGTTCTGCCGCACAACCTCGGAAATGTCGAGAATGTGCTGCGCATCGATAAGCAGCGCCTCGTCAGTCAGGTCCTCCGCCTGACCTTCAAACTCCTCGGGCGAAAGAAAGCGCCCTGTCTGTATGTCGGTCAAGGGGCGAAAGCTCTCCGAAAACTCGACCGACACCCGAACGCAAACCGGTTCCAGGCAGCGCCCGCACTGCAACGAAAGCGCAACCCGCAAGTCACCCGTGGCCAGCACACCGCTGTGAATGCGCAGTAGCACCAGGTTTCCGGTCAGTTTGCCCAGCGGTGTCAGACCGCCATCGAGGTTCGTGATGTCATCGTCGAGCTCATACTCTCTTGAAGCGCCGGTCGCCTCCTTCATTAGTTGTGCAACATTGAACTCCATCAACCGTTCCTCCTACCCGGCTTCTGCAAGTCCGCCTGGGCCCGCGCCCAACTCGACTCGGCACGCCGACCCCAACTTGCACCCAGTGCAATATGCCTTCCAGCAACCGGCCGGGCGGCAATCTCCGCACAACGTGGCGACCGCACAAACAGCGATTATATAAGGATGGCGGACGATCCGCCAAAAGTCTACGTCTACAGTGGATGGGCGGGAATGCCAAACTGCACTGTACCCCCTCCCGATCGAAACTGATGTCGATCGAAAGGCTTCGATTTTGGACGGAACTGAATCTGGATGGTATAAACACAGGGTCATCCATTGAGTTTTGTCAATTTTTACAATATAAACTGTGTAAATTGACAAAACCCATTTCTTGTAGTAAGATTGAACAAATACGTCTAAGCAGGCCTGACTAAGATGTGTGCTCTGCAACGCATCCGGCCCTGAACAGCAGGGAACAATCCAATGTCTATCGGTCCGGACCAGAACTCACCCGCATGGCAGATCCTTGAATACCTGCAACGCAATCCTTCCGCAACCATCAAGGACTTTGAAACCTTACTCGGCGTGACGACAACGGCCGTCCGCCAGCATCTCAACGCCCTTCAGGCCGATGGCTATCTGGACCGGCGGGAGGAGCGGTCTGGAGTAGGGCGTCCACATTACATCTACGTAGCGACCGACGCAGCTCGGGAACTGTTCGCATGCCGCTGTGATGTGCTCGCTCTGACGATGCTTCAGGAAATGTACGGGATGGTCGGCGCCGAACAAATGGGGACCCTTCTGAATCGCGTCGGCGTTAGACTCGCCGAACGCTACGCAGAAAGCGTCTGTGCGGCCGAACTGCAGCATCGCGTCGAGGAATTTGCCAGCGCTCTGAGTCGGCAAGGCGTACTCACCGACGTAACCGTAGCCGGGAACAATACCATAGCCTTGAAGATGTATAACTGCCCCTATCACGACCTTGCCATCGCACATCGCGAGATCTGCGAAATGGATCAGCTGATGATGCAGCAGGCCCTGGGCGCAGATGTCTCTCTGGATGACTGCATAATGGACGGGCATGGCAACTGCTCTTTTGTGATTACCCAGAGCAGTAACGCCCAACTTGAACTCGAGTCCTGAACCGGTCATCCGCATTGAAAGTTTCTTATCGTGTTGATCACGGCTGGCACCAGCCGTCACATTGAGGAGTCACGAAAGTCATGAGTACACTAGCAATTCAAGACCTGCACGTCTCTGTAGGAGATACTGAAATTCTCAAAGGTGTGGACATCACGCTGCACACCGGCGAGATCCATGCAATGATGGGACCGAACGGCTCTGGGAAATCGACGCTTTCCTACGTGATCGCAGGCCATCCCCACTACGAAGTAACGCAGGGCGACATCCTTGTCGACGGCGAAAGCATCCTCGATATGGATGCCGATGAACGCGCCAGATCGGGGATCTTCCTCGCCTTCCAGTATCCTGTCTCGATTCCCGGCGTCAGCGTCGCCAACTTCCTGCGTACCGCCGTTTCCAACGTCCGCGGCTACACCAGCAAAGAGGCCGACAGTAACGCCAACGGTGTCATCGGCAGCAACCTCATGCCCATGCGCGAGTTCCGCCGCGAACTGAATACCAAGATGAAGGAGTACAACGTCGACTCCAGTTTTGCCCGCCGCTACCTCAATGATGGTTTCTCCGGCGGCGAGAAAAAGCGCACCGAGGTTCTGCAGATGGCTATGCTGGAACCAAGATTCGCCATCCTCGACGAATCCGACTCCGGCCTGGACATCGACGCCCTGCAGGTCGTCGCAGACGGCATCAATAAGCTGGCCACGCAGGACCGGGGATTCCTGCTCATCACCCACTATCAGCGCATACTCAACTTCGTCAAGCCCGATTTCGTCAGTATCTTCTTCGGCGGGCGCATCGTTACCACCGGAGGACCCGAACTGGCTGTGGAATTGGAAGAAAAAGGCTACAAGTGGGTTGAAGATGAGTTTGTGGCTCGGGCTTTGGCCGCCTGACAAGCGAAGGCAACACAAAAGGTAGGCAAAACAGAGCCGGGGCTCCCTCGGCAGAGCAGTCTACAAGTGAGGTCAAGGACTCGAAGGCAAAGGTGAACACACAACCCGTCCTGCCAGTCCTGCTAGAGGAGGATTAACGTGGCATCAAATACCGATCTACAACATCTTGAAGGCGTCAAAGAAGAGTACCGCTACGGCTTTCGCGACGAAGAAAACGCCGTTTTCAAGTCCGAAAAAGGCCTGACGCACCAGGTAGTCGACCAGATTTCCGACATCAAGAACGAGCCCGACTGGATGCGCCGGTTCCGGCACGACGCACTCGACATCTTCTTCTCCAAGACGATGCCGACCTGGGGTGCCGATCTGAGCGGCATCGACTTCGACAACATCTACTACTATCTGCGCCCCGCCGAAAAGCAGGGCAAGAGCTGGGACGACGTGCCCGAGGACATCAAGCGCACCTTCGACCGCCTCGGTATCCCCGAAGCTGAACGCAGATTCCTCGCTGGCGTCGGCGCCCAGTACGAGTCTGAAGTCGTCTACCACAGCCTGAAGGAAGAGTGGGAAAAGCTTGGCGTTGTCTTCCTCGACATGGACAGCGGCCTCCGCGACCACGAAGATATCGTCAAGGAGTACTTCGCCACCGTCATCCCGGCAGCCGACAACAAGTTCGCTGCGCTCAATAGCGCAGTCTGGAGCGGCGGCAGCTTCGTCTATGTCCCCACCGGCGTACACGTGGATATTCCTTTGCAGGCCTACTTCCGCATCAACGCCGAGAATATGGGACAGTTCGAACGCACCCTAATCGTTGTCGAGGAGGGAGCCAGTGTCCACTACGTCGAAGGCTGCACCGCACCCATCTACTCAAGCGACAGTCTCCACAGCGCCGTCGTCGAAATTATCGTCAAAAAGGGCGGACGCTGCCGCTACACAACCATCCAGAACTGGAGCACCGACGTCTACAACCTTGTCACCAAGCGCGCGATGGCCTACGAAGACGCAACCATGGAGTGGATCGACGGCAACCTCGGCAGCAAGGTGACAATGAAGTACCCCGCCGTCTACATGATGGGCCCCCAGGCCCACGGCGAAATCCTGTCCATCGCCTTCGCCGGCAACGGACAGCACCAGGACGCCGGCGGTAAAGTCGTCCATGCCGCCCCCAACACCAGCTCCAAAATCGTCTCCAAGTCGATCAGCAAGGATGGCGGCCGCGCCAGCTATCGAGGCCTCCTTAAGGTGGCCAAGGGAGCACAACACAGCCGCAGCAACGTCGTCTGCGATGCCCTCCTTCTGGACGCCGACAGCCGCTCCGACACCTACCCTTACATCGAAATCGACGAGGACGATGTCAGCATCGGCCACGAAGCATCGGTCAGCAAGATCGGAGAAGAACAGCTCTTCTATCTGATGAGCCGCGGCATCGATGAGGACGAGGCCGCCGCCATGATCGTAGGTGGCTTCATCGAACCCCTTGTAAAAGAACTGCCCATGGAGTACGCCGTCGAAATGAACCGGCTTATCCAACTGCAGATGGAGGGCAGCATCGGATAGCTCGCCTGAAACAGGCATCAGCCCCAACCAGGGGCGAAAGGCGACTCGAACTGCGCATTGCGCACCGGGAAGCAGTCAAAGACGAACTGCCTCCCGTTTTCCCGTAACGAGGCAAATGATTGTGACTGTACTACTAAAGGAACCACAGGAAATCGTCGACGCAGCCGCCGGCTTCTCGCAGGAAACCGTGCGCCAGGCGTCGGCCGCAAAAAACGAACCCAGCTGGATGTTGGAATTCCGCTTGCGAGCTTGGCAGACCTTTGAAAGCCTGCCATGGCCCAAGCCCACCGATGAAGCCTGGCGCCGCACGCGCCTGACCGGCTTCAATCTGGAAAACTTTACACCCTTCGCCGTCCCCGACGGGACAGTTGAACGTGATGGCCTTGAGCCGGTCCTCCTTAACGCCCTTGAAGAGATGGAGTCCTCAGCCTGCCTGATCTATCGCGACGGAGGCGTTCTGTACAGCGAGGAAATCGAAAAGCTGAAAGAAAAGGGCGTCCTCTTTACGGACCTGCAGACGGCCGTACAGCAGCACCCTGAACTGGTGCAACAATACTTCATGACCGAGGCTGTGACCCCGGAAGCCAACAAATTCGCAGCGCTGCACGCCGCGCTGTGGGATACCGGCTCCTTCATCTTCGTCCCTCGCAACACCAAGGTGGAACTTCCTCTGCACGCCGTCCTCTTCCAGGGCGAACGCGTTGGTGGCTATCACCATACCCTTCTCGTGGCCGAAGAAGGAGCCGAAGTGACCCTTGTCGATGATCTCATGGGCGCCGAAAACGCCTTGCAGGCCTCCGTCGTGGAGCTTATCCTGAACGACAATGCA
Organism: Caldilineaceae bacterium; assembly: GCA_026914085.1. Classification (GTDB taxonomy): domain Bacteria; phylum Chloroflexota; class Anaerolineae; order Caldilineales; family Caldilineaceae; genus Bin5. Next base: position 6,591 of record JAPPKG010000430.1, read on the forward strand.
AACGTCCGCTACATGAATCTGCAGGACTTCCAGCATACCGCCTGGAACTTCCTCACCGGGCGGGCAGTACTGGGCAAGGACGCCGACTTGCGCTGGATCCAGGTAAGTTGGGGCAGCCGTCTGACAAAGGCCTTCCTCGACCTGGACCTGCGAGGAGAAGGCGGACACGGCGAGCTGCTGGGACTCTACTTCCCAACCCGGCGCCAGCATATCGACCACCAGACCTTGCAGCTTCATCGAGTAGCCAACTGCTACAGCGACCTTCTCTTCAACGGCGCACTCAAAAATCGTGCCCGCAGCGTCTACATGGGTATAATCAAAGTACTGCCCGGCGCACAGAAAACCGACGCCTTCCAACGCAATGGAAACCTCATCCTGGATAGAAGCGCCCGCGCCGACAGCATTCCCGGGCTTGAGATCGAAGCAGACGACGTCCGCTGTACCCACGCAGCCACCGCCGCACAGGTCGAGGACGAATACGTTTTCTACCTCATGGCCCGCGGCCTCACCAGACCCCAGGCCGAAAGAATGATAGTGCAGGGCTTTTTGCAAGGCGTCCTCGATCGCGTTCCCGTAGAAGCCGTCATGCGCAAGTTGGAAACGGTAATCAGTCGCAAGATTAGTAGGTAATCACATACATCCAATCTTGGAGGAGTGCTATGGCAGACAAAGGCTACGCCAATCCCGATGTGTTGGTCAGCACTGAGTGGGTCGCCGCTCATCTGAACGACGACAACATCCGCCTGCTCGAATCAAACGAAGACGTCCTGCTCTATGACACGGGCCACATCCCCGGCGCACAGAAGATCGACTGGCACGAAGACCTGAACGACGCCGTCGTTCGCGACTATGTGGGTCAACAGCAATTCCAGGCCCTCATGGAGAAGCTGGGAATCTCCAACGACACCACAATCGTCTTCTACGGTGATAAAAGCAACTGGTGGTCGACCTACGCCTTCTGGGTTTTCCAGCTGTTCGGACACACCAACGCCAGAGTGATGGACGGGGGTCGCCAAAAGTGGGTCGACGAGGGCAGAGAGCTCACGACCGACACGCCCTCCTACCCTGCCGCCTCCTACACCGCGCCTGCGCGCAACGACGGCGCAATCCGCGCCATGCGCGACGAGGTTCTGGACCATCAGCAGGCCGGCCTGCCCCTCGTTGACGTTCGCAGCCCGGCCGAATACAGCGGCGAGCTGCTCCACATGGCAGACTACCCTCAGGAAGGATCGCTTCGCGGCGGACATATCGCCGGCGCCCGCAACGTACCCTGGGCACGCGCCGCCAATGACGACGGCACATTCAAGAGCGCCGATGACCTGCGCGCCATCTATGAGGAAGAGCAGGGGCTCAGCGGCAGCGACAACATCGTGGCCTACTGCCGCATCGGCGAGCGTAGCAGCCATACCTGGTTCGTCTTGACCTACCTGCTCGGCTACGACACCGTCCGCAACTACGACGGTTCCTGGACCGAATGGGGCA
>JAPPKG010000406.1:0-8059 GCA_026914085.1 Caldilineaceae bacterium
ACTCCTTTACCCAGGCGATACCGGCCTCGGCCCCGCCCAGCACATCCACCGGGAAACCGGCCGGGACACCGTTAGCGTCACCCGCCCGCACAATCCGCTGAATCGTGCTGATAAACGCCTCGCTCTCCCAGGCGCCGAAAATGTCCATCGAAAGCGTCAGGTCGTTCGGCCCGATGATAAAGCCGTCAACACCTTCAAGCGCCGCGATCTCTTCAATTACGTCGACGGCGCGATAGTGTTCGACCTGGACGAACACCAGGGTTTCATCATTGGCGGTGCTCTGGTAGGCGCGGTCATCGCCACCAAACGATGGCATAAAGGGCCCGTAACCGCGCACGCCGTCCGGCGGATATTTGCAGCCGGCCACGGCCCGCCGGGCGTCCTCTACCGACTCGATCAGCGGGACGACGACCCCGTTTGCGCCATTGTCGAGCGCCTGTTTTATCTCATCGGGCCGGTTGTCCTTCACTCTGACCATCGCCACCGTCGGCGTCTCCCGGACCATCCACAAGATGTAGCGCAACGATTCCACATTGCGCGGAGAATGCTCCATGTCGATGCTCATCCAGTCGAAGCCGGCTTGCGCCACCGTCGCCGCCACCAGCGGATCGGTCGACGCCGACCATGTCCCGTAGACGTGCTCGCCTCCATGCAGGCGCTTCTTCAACTCTGATCCCTTCATGCCCTCATCTCCTTTGCAGCTGCCAGCGCGGCTTCACGCCGGGGTTGACGTAAGATCGGGGCCAGCGCCCCTGCGCCAGGTCCAGGACAGTCTCGACCGACAGCCGCCAGCTGTTATCCAGCGACTCATCAGAGTAGCCGGCGATGTGCGGCGTGAGGACGACATTGTCCAGGCCAAATAGGGGATTGTCCGGTTCCGGCGGCTCCTGCTCCAGCACGTCGAGGCCTGCGGCCGCGATCCAGCCCTCGGTCAGCGCCCGGAAAAGCGCCGCTTCGTCCACCACCGGGCCGCGAGAGGTGTTGATCAGGATCGCTCGCGGCTTCATCAGCCGCAGTTCCCGTTCCCCAATCAGCTTGTGGGTCGCGTCCAGCAGCGGGCAGTGGAGCGAAACAAAGTCGGAACCGGACAGCACCTCCTCCATTGATGCCGCTTGCACGCCGTGGTCGGCCATCAGTTCGGCGCTCACGAACGGGTCGTGCGCCAGTACCGTCATTTCGAACCCGCTCAGCTTGCGCGTCACCAGGCGGGCGATATGCCCAAAACCGATCAGCCCCAGCGTCTGCCCTTGCAGATGCCAGCCTGGGAAGCCAGCGTAGCGGTCCCAGGTGCCGGCACGCACGTTCCGATCCTGAAGGGCGATCTGGCGTACGACGGCCAGCAGCAGCCCGATTGTGTGGTCCGACACGCCGTCGTTGAAAGCTTCGGGCGTATTGGCGACGATAATTCCGTGCGCGGTCGCGGCCTCGATCGGAATGTTATCGGTGCCGCTGCCGGTACGGATCAGCGCGCCGCACCTTTGCAGATCGGCCACGTTGTCGGCGGTCACGATGTGACTGCCGCCGAATATCCACACGACATCGGCGTCGCCGGCGCAGGATACCAGTTGCGCATGGGTCTCGCATTCCTCGAACACGAACTCTATGTTATGGCTCGCCATCGTCTCTGGAACCCATTCGGGCAACTCCTCCGGGTCCATATGCACCATGGCCACTTTGAATTTCGTCATAGTCTCTCCGTTAGTCTCGATTGTTGAAATGGAATCAACAGGGAAGGCCGCAAGTTGCATCCTCCGGGTCGCATCTGCCAGCGGCTCTCAACGCCTCGGACTTTCGTTAGCAAGCCCGAAACGCCCGATTCAAGTGCCATTCTACATTTACAGCCCGATTCTCGGAACTTCGACCGCACAAGAGCCGTTCCCAGCGCCGCCCTCGACCCCACCCAGTCTTCAAGAGACGCCCAAACTGGTGACGAACGCCGAAGTTGTGGCGCCAGGAAATGTCTCCCAGACGGTACGCAGCAGTAGACTCCTCTGACAACAGTTTCTTAGCGGCCGATCGCATCTGGACGCCCTTGCAAGGGGAGACGGCTCCCACTTCACGCACAACCGCCAAAACAGCCCGAAATCAGTCCTTTTTCGCGATCCCATAGAGATCCCCGTAGTCCTTTTCCGCCCTCCCATTCAGATTCCCGCAAAACTGCCCAATACCGGTTACGCCATTCGCCGTGCTTTTTTGCATCTGTCCGCAGACAAAACTGCTGTTGTCAGAACGACAGAGGACAGCACTTGGCGGCCTGCTACCTCTGGTCAGAAGGGTCGTCAGACCGCTCGGCGGCCGGCTGCAGGCCACTGATCACAGCCCCCTGAATCGCTGCACACAAATGTTCGACAAGAACACCTTTTCTGATATAGGCTTTACGCTCCGGTCCACAGAACGAGGCCGGCGTTGAAGAATTCATGGAGGTGCCACCGTGAAACTCAGCGCAAAGACAGCAGCCGTGAAAGCCCGCAGCATCCTCTTTCCTTCTGCCCTCCTTTTTGTGCTCATTCCAATCCTTTTCTACACCGAAATCACCCGCGCCCAGAGCGAGACCGGGCAAACCCTGAACGCCCCGGTATTGACCGTGACGGCCGCAGGCGAAAACACGGTCGAGCTCAGTTGGAATACCGTCTCCGGCGCGGCGCGGTACGAGTTGTGGGCATGGACCCGCGCCGGCGGCTGGGAGCGGTTAGACGAAGGTGACCTGACCGGCACGTCGTACGTGCATATAGGGCTGACAGCCGGCACGACCTACTATTATACAGTGCGAACAGTGGACGCCAGCGGCGCACCCAGCGCGTGGTCGGAGTACGCCAGAGCGACTATGCCCGAGGCCAGGCTGGCGACCGCGACGCCAACAAGTACGCAGCCTCCCTCGTCAGGTCCGACGCCAACGCCGACCGCAACCGCGTCGACGTCCGTACTTGCCATACCGCAACTGACGGCTCAATCGACAGAGAGCGGTGTTGTCCTGACATGGGAAGCGGTGCCACAGGCGGTGCGCTACGAGCTCTTGAAATGGTGGGACGCGGCGACCGGCTGGCAGTCGCTGGGCGGCGACAACCTGACCGATACGACCTATACCCACACGGTTGTGAAGGCCGGGACGACTTACTTCTACTCCATCCGTGCGCTGAACGCCGCCGGCGAGGCGAGCGGCTGGCTACTGGATTATCCCTTTGCAACCGCGCTCGCGGCGACAGGGGGCGCGACCTCAACGCCCACATCAACGTTTGCAGCTACACCCACTCCAACACAGACACCGACATCAGCACTTGAAAATAAGTCCACACCGACACCTACGTCAACGCCGACCGCAACCGCGTCGGCGCCTGAACCTGGCATACCGCAACTGACGGCGCGGGCGACAGAGAGCGGCGTCCTCCTGAGTTGGAAAACGGTGCCGAACGCAGTGCGCTACGAACTCCTGGCGTGGTGGAACGCAGGAACCGGCTGGCATTCTTTGGGCGGTGACAGCCTGACCGGCACGACCTTCACGCATGCGAACGTCATTCCCGGGACGACCTATTACTACTCCATCCGCGCGCTCAACGCGGCGGGCGAGGTAAGCGGCTGGCTGCTGGACTATCCCTTCGCAACCGCGCTTCCTGCGACCGCAACGGCCACGCCATCGCCCACGGTCACGACGACCGCCGTCACCGAGAGAGGCGCGCTCATTGCCCTTTACGAAGCCACCGATGGCGCCAATTGGACGCACAACGACAATTGGCTGACTGACAAGCCGCTCTCTACCTGGTACGGCGTCACTACCGACTTTTCAGGACACGTATATGCTCTGGAACTCGAAAACAACAATTTGACAGGGCCGCTAACAGAACTGAACGCCTTCATCAACCTGTCAGTCTTGAACCTCAGTCATAATACAAATCTGACCGGGCCGATCCCGGATCTCAGTGCACTCGTTAATCTGACTGTTCTAAACCTCAGCAGTAACACAAATCTGACCGGGCCGATCCCGGATCTCAGCGCACTCGTTAAACTGACTGTTTTGAATCTCGGCTATAGCGAAAATCTGACTGGGCCCTTCCCGGATCTCAGCGCACTCGTCAATTTGACAGTTCTAAGCCTGGGTCATAACAGGAATCTGGCCGGGCCGCTTCCGGATGTAAGCGCCCTCGCTGACCTGATAACTCTAAACCTCCGGGACAACCAGATGACCGGGCAGATTTCGGATCTGAGACTCCCCGCCAAAGTGCAAAACGTTTACCTCGATCACAACCGGTTGACTGGACCGATCCCGGATCTGAGTGCACTCTCCCACCTGAATCTTCTGTACCTACGCGACAACCAATTGACCGGCGCGATTCCGTCCACGCTTGGCAACCACCCTTACTTGGGAGAGTTGGACCTCCGTGACAACCAGTTAACCGGCACGATTCCGACCACGCTTGGCCACCTCCTATCCCTGAACAATCTCTACCTGTCTGGCAATACCTTGAGCGGTTGTATTCCCGCTGAGTTGCGCATCGTAAGGAGAAGTGATCTGGAATGCTTGGGCATGCCGTACTGCGCCCCCGCGCCAACGGCTACACCCACGCCAGGGGCCACTCCAACACCTGCAACCACGGATAAGGGCGCACTCATCGCGCTCTACCACGCAACTGACGGCGCCAACTGGAAACGCAACAACAACTGGCTAACGGATAAGCCCATCGATCTCTGGTACGGCGTCACTGCGAATAGCAACGGACGCGTAACGCAATTGCGCCTCCAAAATAACGGGTTGGAGGGAACGATCCCGGCTCTGAGCGCACTCCCCAACCTGACACATCTTGACCTGGGATACAACAATTTGAGCGGGTCGATACCGGATCTGAGCGCACTCCCCAACCTAACACATCTTGACTTGGGATTCAACTGGTTGAGCGGGTCGATACCGGATCTGGGTGCACTCTCCAACCTGACTTTTCTGCAGTTCAGAAGCAACCGGCTTACCGGGCGGATCCCTGATTTGAGCGCTCTTACCAACCTGAAAGAACTGCGCCTCTCTCACAATGCCTTGACCGGCCCAATCCCCGATCTGAGCGCCCTTACCAGCTTAGGGGGCATGGATCTCTCTTACAATGGACTGACCGGCCCTTCCCCGGTCCTAAGCGATCTCACCAGTTTGAGATACTTGAATCTTAGTAGTAACGAACTGAGTGGTCTGCTGCTCGACTTGCACACCCTCATCAACCTGGAATCATTAGTCCTCAGCAACAACGATTTCAGCGGGCCGGTCCCCGACCTAAGTGCACTCGTCAACCTGAGGGTTTTGCGCCTATGGGGTAACCGCCTCTGCCTGCCAGCAGGAGCAGTCCTGTCTCATCCGCACAGTTTCGTGGACGGCATACTGAAGAGTCTCAATCCGCCCGCATGCACTGAGCCCGATTTTTCGAGGCCCTTGGAGGCGCCGCGCAACCTGACCGCGATTGTCGGCGCCAGCCAGGTCACGCTCACGTGGGAGGCGGTCCCGAACGCGGCAAGTTACGATCTGTGGGTGTGGGACAGCCTCGACCGCCGCTGGGACCCGCTTGGCGACGCCCTGACCGACACGACCTACACACATTCCGTCCTTACCGACGGCCGCAACTACTACTACCAAGCCCGCGCCCGCGACGCCGCCGGCATGCGCGGGCCCTGGTCGGCACGGGGGCAGGCAATCGTGGTGACGCAGCGGTATCCGCCGCCGCCCGCGTCTCTAGGCCTTGATCTCTTCTATCAGAAATATCTGAAGGTTGCTGGCGTGGTCGTTGTCGCGCCCAGCGAGGTCTCGGACGGAAAGTTGGACCAGGTGCGCGAGGTCGTTACCGCGATCTTCTCCGGCAGACCCGCCTTCTTCGAAGAGCTGTCCGCCAACCGTCTTCGGATCGTCATCTTCAAGCCGAATGAGCTGGACGAGTACATTGTCCAACTGCCGGAACTCTGGAATCACAGAAGGAACTACCACGGAATAGCCATTCCGACTGCCACAGGATGGGCGGCGGTCACGCCGGAAGACGATAGGACCTGTTACATTTTGATCCACGAATTCGCGCACATAATTCAGTTCGCGCTTGAGGACCAACTCGACGGGCAGGAGTTCAAGGCCCGGGTCACCGCCCTCTATAACGCCGCATTGGACGCCGGACTGTGGCGGAGCGCGTACGCGGCAACGAATGCCCGTGAGTACTGGGCGGAAACGGTCGCATACTGGTTCCGCGAATACACATTTCGGCCTGAGGAAACGCGAGGAAAGAAGCTGGAGGATTACGACCCGGAGATCGCTAGGCTGATCGCCGAAACCTTTGGCGAGGGCGCCTACGTGCCCGAGTACTGCAAGCCCTGACCTTGATGAGAGGAGTAAGGAGTGACCCCATTCCTGCAGGTAGTTTCAGGCCACACGCGCGGGGCCGTCCCGGAAATTGATAGGCACCGATGAGCTAACCGGTCTGGAATACACTGTTGTCCGGAACAGAATTGGTTCAAGTTGTCACGGAAGCGGCAATCGGCAGAGGGTATGTCCGAACATCCACAGTGATGTAGTTTCAAGGGTACGTCAAGTAGTGAGGGCGAGTGACAGCAGTCCTATCAGAGACGTCAGGCCGCCTGCGCGCCGTCTTTGGCGCGGCACCTGAATGCGAAAGACACTCTGCAGCGAATCAGTGTTCTCCAGAGTCACCGCACCAGCTCAGTAACCAAATCGCCCGGCGGCAGCCCGTTGGCGATGCGTTCTACATTTTCAACCGCGGCCTCCATTCGCCTACGGGGCGTATCCGGCGTAAGACCCGATGAATGCGGCGTGAGTATAACATTGTCCAACTGCAGCAGCGGGTGGTCGGCCGGCAGCGGCTCCTCCTCAAACACGTCCAGCCCGGCGCCCCTGATCCCGCCCTGCTGAAGCGCCTCAACCAGGGCCGCCTCGTCGACCAGCCCGCCGCGGGCGATGTTGAGCAGGACCGCGGTCGGCTTCATCAGTTCCAGGGCGCGGCGGTCGATCATTTGCCGCGTCGTTGCGTTGAGATGGACATGCAGCGACAGATAGTCAGCCTCCGCCAGAACATGGTCCAACTGCTCCGGCCCGCCCTGAAACTCGACGTGAAACTCGTCCAGCTCAGCCTGCGGGAACGAAACCACGTCAATGGCCATTATGCGCATGCCCAGCGGCCACGCCCGCCGCGCCACCTCGCGTGCGCTGGCGCCAAAGCCGATCAGCCCCAGCTTCTTGCCCGCCAGCTCTTCGCCCATCGCCCGTTGCCAGCCATCGGCCCGATTATGTTTGAGGTTTTTGGCAAAGCAGAGGATCAACATGATTACGTGTTCGGCCAACGGCACTGCGCTCAACCGCCCGGGCGAATTGGCCAGCGGCAACCCCTTTTCCAGAAAGTAGGCTACGTCTACATGATCGGTGCCGTTGGTGGTGACATGCCACAGCTTTACACCCGCAGCCAGGGCCGCGTCGATCAGAGCACGCGTGCCCACTGCGCCGCCAGGGTCAATTACAACGGACACGCCCTCAAACTGTTCAGCTGTCGACCTGTCGGGATCGTAAACCTCGAAGGGGAAGCGGTCTTCGTTTGCCTTGACGAAGTAGGGGTAAGCTCCATCGAGTCCGGCCGGCGCGCGCAGGTAGAGAATTTTCATGGCTCGTGATTCCTGGGTGTTGAACGGAGTGAAAGGGGCAGGGGCTGCAAGGAGAAAAAGCCTCGTCTCCAATCGTTGTATGGGACTGCTCTATGGGCACCCGTACCACTGATGTTCAACGGATGAGGTGACGGACTCCAGTATAGGAGGTGAGTCGATCCTCGTCAACCGAGCTTCACGGGACGACCGGCGTGCGCAGGGGTGAAATCTGGGTGCATCCCAGACTTGGGGTGGGAACAGTCTGGCGGGGAATCAGTGCCACCGGTGGCTGGAGTCGTTTACCGTCTTTGGGCGAGACGCAGTGCAGGAGCCAGGTCTGGCCGTACGGTGGAGTCCGTCAGTTGGGGAGGGTGCGAGGGCAGGCACATGGCCGGCACGTAAGGGGATCTGATGGGACTGGCGGGACGTGGTCGGGCTGGACACCTTCGATTAGGCA
>JAPPKG010000417.1:0-8045 GCA_026914085.1 Caldilineaceae bacterium
AGCCATCTGCACTTTTTGCACACGCCACGTTGCCGGAAAGTCCAGCTCGATTTCCCGGTCTCCATACCATGCCTGCCAGAGGATCTTCATCTACTCACTCTCCCCTCAGATTGTGGAAAGTACAGGAAGGGGCGCAGCCCATACTCTCCTGGTTTTGAAGCCGGCCTGCGTGTGGAAGTTGATTCCTTTAGAAATCCGGATGTTCGGTAAGACCGGACCAGGCAGAAGGGTGGTCCTCGCCTGTTCCAACGCAATACACGATCCAGCAGGAGCGCTCGCATTGCAGAGGCCCGTCAGCCCTGCAAGAGATGGGGCGTGTGTTCCACCATATAAGGCTTGACCATTTCAAGACTCTGCGCCAATACATCAACAGCCGCATCGATCTCACGCGCGGTCATCGGTGTGGAGATTGTGAACTGGCCTCTGGGGGCACTGAATATGCCCCGGTTCATCATCTCCATGTGCAGAAGTTTAGGCAGGGTCCGTGCGGCCTCCTGCGCGGCGACCGCGTCCCGCGCCGTTCTGATTTCGCCTTCACTCCAGTGGATGGGGATGATCGAACCCAGACCCGCGGCGCGCGCCTTTACCCCGGCCGTCTGAAATGCCCGATTGAACCCGTCTTTCAGCCGCTGGCCCAGTTCGTTGATCTGCGCCACCTCCCCGGCCCCATAGGCCTTCATCGTCGCCAGACCCGCGGCCATGGCGACGTTGTTGCCGTTAAAAGTGCCGTTGTGCGGGATCGTTTGGGGGTGTGTCGGGTCAAAGGGCGCCATAATCTCCTGCCTTCCCCCAAACGCGCCCAGGGGCAACCCACCCCCAATGAACTTGGCTACCGACGTCAGATCGGGTATCACGCCGACAGCGGACTGAATGCCTCCTACATCCAGTCGAAATGTCAGGATTTCATCAAAAATCAGCAGAACGTCGTACGTATCTGCCAGCTGCCTGACGCCTCGCAGGTATCCCGGTTGCGGTTCAACACCGCCGCCGGATCCGAGGACAGGTTCGAGGATGATAGCCGCGATCTCGCCGCTGTGCGCGCGCAGGAGATCTTCCAGTGCATCAAGATCATTGAATGGCACTACGCGCATCCCTTCCATCACTGCCGCGGGTACGCCTCTGGTGGTTAGCCGTCGTCGCGGCAGACCATCCTCTGCAGTGTCGGGCTTGACGTTTACCTGTACATAGTCATGGGAGCCATGGTAGCCGCCATCCATTTTGATGATGACGTCTTTGCCTGTGAATGCGCGGGCGGCGCGCATCGCCAGGTGCGTTGCCTCGGTGCCGGAATTGCAGTAGCGCACGCTCGCCAGACTGGGCACGCGGCTGCACAGCATTTCGGCATGTTCAACGGTCACTTCGGCGGCGGAACCGAGAACGGTGCCCCTTGCCGCCTGTGCCTGGATGGCGCTGACCGTGGCCGGGTGGGCATGCCCATGGATGAGGGAGGTATAGTTGTTGAGGAAGTCGATGTACCTGTTTTCGTCCAGATCATAGAGGTAGCACCCTTCGCCGCGCACCATGTATGCAGGATAGGGCGTGTAGTATGAGGATGCCCTGGTGTCACCGCCGGGCAGCGACTTCTTGGCGCGGGCGTCCCACTCTTGTGATCCTTGGGTACGCTGCTTGAACGTCTGGACGATCGTGTTGGCGGTAACCTGGTCTGCATTGGAACTCACAACAGGCCTCCATGTGGGCGGCGTTCAGGCGCCGACTTAGTGTCGCATCGAGTTCAACAGATGGGTCAGGCGCCCCGTGCTTTCCGAGAACTGAACGGAGGGCCGTAAGGCGCAGAGAGCAACGATACGCCCTGCCTGGCGCCTTGTTCCCTTGCCAATAAGTGCGTGAGCGAGACGGTCAGAGCTTAGCGACCGGCTGATGCGGCGTGGTCACCCGTTTTCATTGCGAGGATGACCGGCCAGGTTTTCGACGTGCAGGGGCGGCAGTTCGTCGGCGGGCTCGAACCCGAAAACCTGACCGAAGAATGCCAGCTCCGTCTGGTGAACGCGGACGTTCGTCTCGAAGAAACGGAACCCGTGCGCCTCGCCTTCGAATTCGATATGCACCACCGGCACACCCTGGGCGCGCAGGGCATCGGCAACAAAACTGGACTGATTGGGCGGCACGATCTTATCTTCCAGCCCTTGAAATATGAGCAACGGCGCGTTGATTTCGCCGGCGCGATGAATCGGTGAGCGCTCCTGATAGAGAGCCCTCTGCTCGGGATAGGGCCCGATCAGGGTGCTGGCGTAGTGGGCTTCGAACTTATGCGTTTCCTGGTCAAAGAATTCAAGGTCGCTGATACCGTAGTGGCTTGAGCCGGCCTTGAACTCGTCGCGGAAGGCAAGTGCGGCAAAGGTGGTGTAGCCGCCCGCGCTGCCGCCGCGCACGATGGTTCGCTCTCCATCTGCAAGCCCCTGTTCCACCAGATAGCGTGCGCCGTTGACGGCATCATCGACGTCAACGACACCCCACTCTCCCCGCAGCCGATTCCGATATTCGCGCCCGTAGCCCGCGCTGCCGCCGTAGTTGCTTTCCAAGACGGCGAAACCGCGGCTGGTGTAGAACTGCACGCCCATGTCGAGCGCGTGTTTGATCGAGCCGGTCGGCCCGCCGTGCGCGATGACGATCAGGGGCGGGAGCTCACCTGGGGGCGCTTCGAAATCGGGGTTGTGCGGCGGATGGTAAAACCCATGGGCCTGGAGGCCATTTTCGGTTGGATAGGAGATGTGCGTGCTCGGAGAGATATACGCCTCGGCGACAGCATCCTGCACCGAACTTGCCAGGCAGGTGTATTCGCCGCTGCTCAGGTCCATCTTAAACAGTGAACGCGGTGTGCTGGGCGATGCGGCCACGACGAAAGCGTGATCACCGACCACCTCCAGATGGATAATGTAGGTGAAATCGGTGTTGATCTTCTCGCGTGCGCCTGTCTCCGTATCGATCTGTCCGAGATGCCAGGAGCCGTTCTCATTGTAGGCGGCCAGAACCCGGGACGGCGTGAGAATACGGTACATCGTCTTGCCGATATTCCAGTAGGGGTTGCCCAGCTCCGCCTCCATCGGAGACACGGCCGCAGTCTCGCCGTCTTGCCAGCGATAGAGGTTCCACCAGTTTGAACGATCGGAGCAGAAGTAGAGCTCGCCGCCGGGAGACCAGCGGGGATCGGTAACGCTTTCCTCCTGTTCCGGCACAATCTGCTGAACGTCGGTCAGACTGCCATCTTCGGCCACATCCGCGGCCCAGAGGCTGCTGGAGAAGAAGGGCATGTTGGGATGGTTCCAGGCGACCCAGGCCAGTTTACGGCCATCCTCGCTCAGAACGGGGAACGCGACGAAGTCGGTTTGGTCGAACAGTACGGCGCCAAACTCGTCGCCGTCAAGATTGACGGCAGCGAGCGTGTGTTTGGGTTCGCCTGCGGGCGTGTGATCTTCCCGGATGCAGATCAGCCGGTTGCGCCTGTGGTCGATGACCAGGTCGGCATAGCGCATATCACCGGCGGCTGTGATGGGCTGTGGCGATTCGCCGGGGAGGTGGCGATAGAGGCGGTCGTCGGGGAAGTTCGAGAAGTAGATTACGCCGTCTTTGACGGCAAAACAGCTGCCGCCGTATTCGTAGACCCGCGTACGCGCGTCGAAAGCTGCGGGCGTCAGCTGCTCGAAATGTCCATCCCCTTGCAGACGAGCGACGGCACTGCGGCCGCCCTGTTCAGGGAGACGTAAAAGAATATAAAGATCTTCATTCGCCGTATAGAGTTGGTTGATCCAATGCTGAGAACTGGAAGCAACCAGTTCGGCGCTGATTGGAGAACGCCAACTCCCATACGGCGCGCTTCTCTTCTGCGCCATGCCTTCCGCTCGAGGTTATTTAACGGCCTTCGTAATCCGCTAAACGCTGGCAAGCTCACGTCTTCTAAAGAGATGCAGCGCAGATGGATACCTGTACGTTCTGGCAGTCAGGAACATCCCAGCGTCCAGGTATCGTGTTGACCAAACCGGGCGACAAGGTACGGAGATAGCGTCAGAATAGTAGCATATGTTTTTGCGGGTTGCAATGCGCTGGAATTCGGTTCGGCAGCCAGGAGGCAGTCAGAAAGTCGTCCCTATTTGAGACTACGCAGAGAGATATTCGCCGGGGATGCGTGAACGCGCGTACTCACGGCTGGCGTCGCGGTTGGTAAGGACTTAGGGAAGCTCGCCTTCTTTCGCGAGATTCACATGCTCATGACCCCGTCGGGGCTATCCCTTCGTATTATAGCACCCTACTGGCCGCTGAATTCGAGGTATTCACCGGGAATGCGTGAGCGCGAGTACTCACGGTTGGCGTCGCGGTTGGTAAGGACTTCGGGGATCTCGCCCTCCCAGTAGGCGGGGGGCTTGTCCCAGACGTCGTCGCGGCGGCGGTGCCAGGCGAGGATGAGCGTGCGGCGCTCATCGGTCAGGTTGCGGCGCGCTGAGTGCAGCAGACGGGCGTCGGCCAGCACAAAGGAGCGGGCGCGCACGCAGACGTCGACCTGGTCGGGGTGATCGCCGAACATGACAGGGTGGTCCTCTTCGATGTAGCGCGCGCCCTGTTCGTGGGCGGGCACCAGCTCATCGTGCAGCAAGATACGCTTGCGGTGGGTGCCGGGGATGACCTTGAGACAGCCGTTCTCGACGCTGGTGTCGCTGAGATAGTAGGAGACGAAAATCTGCTGCGGCCAGGGCGTGACGCTGATCGGGTCCTCCCAGCTTGCCCAGTCCTGGTGCCAGTAGAGCGCCGGTTCGCCCGGGTCCTTGGTCAGGATGATGATGCCGCCGGTGCTCTCGAAGTCGCCGAACCCCATCTCTTCGAGCGCCTGCCGCGCGGGCTGCCATTCCAGGAGCCTCCTGATGACGTCGTTCTCCTCACCGTGTACATTGACGTGCTGGCCCTGGTACCTGACGTCGGGTGGGGGCACGTGTTCGGCGATGAGACGCTCGGACTCTTCACGCAGCTCCTGCAGAAACTCCTCGGTGAGGATATCGTCAACGAAGCAGTAGCCGTCCTGCAGCATCTGTTCCCTTTTTGCCAGGGCGATTTCGGGTTGCATGGTTTCCTCCAGACATGCAGTAACCGGCGACGGTTATAGCCGCTCCGGATCGAGCGCGCCGTCGCCGAAGATCAACGAGTATTCGTGATTGTGGGAATCTACAGTGGCGGCGTCCATGTAACAGACGCTGAAGGCGCGGCGGGCAATGGCGGTGCTGTTGACGCCGGAGCTGTGCGGCAGATAGTTGTGCAGCAGCACCGCCTCGCCGGCCTCCATTTCGAGCGGGACCGTCTCGGCTTCCGCCACCAGGGTCTGGGCTTGCTCGTCGGTCATAAAGCCGGAGACGTGGGAGGGGTTGATCAGGGCGTGATGGCGGCGGGGAGCGATATGGACGCAGCCGTTGGCGACGGTGGCCGGGTCGAGCGCGGTCCAGATAGTGATCAGGGGATCGCGGTCGAAGTAGGTCCAGCGGTCCTGGTGCCAGACAAGGTGGGTGCCGCCGACGGACTGCCCCGCTTGCCCGCCGCCGTCCGCGGGGTCGGCCGCGGGCTTGTTCATGAACATGGCGCGCATACAGGAGACCGGCGTGTCTGCGCCGTATACCATGCTGCAGATGTGGCGGAAGAGCGGCTTCTGCATATAGCGCAGGAAGAGCGGGTCGAACTCGAGGTCCTGGATTTTGCGATAGTGCAGCGTCGCCCCCTTGTGCCCTTTCCCCCCGGGGCCGGGTGCATCGGTCTTGCCGGGGATGCGGTCCAGCTGCATCATCATGCGGCTGTAGTCGACCGGCGCAGTACCGAGCATGATTTCGTCCATGCGCTGCTGTATCGCGGCCAGTTCATCGCCGGTCATACAGTGCCCCAGGCGCAGGTAGCCTTCCCGTTCAAATTCCTGCCACTGGGCGTGGCTCAGTTCTTCCAGCATTGAAATTTCTCCAGTTTCAGCGCGCGCATACGGCGCGGCGGTTGCGCTAGATCTCCGCGGCCGATCGCTAGTCGACCTGGTAGCCTTCCAGGTCGCCGATGTTGTCGACCACCTTGGTCACGGCGTCCAGGACCTGCTCCATCTGGTCGGGGCCGTTGGGGGCGGAGAGATGCGGCTGCAGGAAGTTGAACTCCTGGTCGACCAGTTTTTCGGTAACGGGCAGCGAGCCGATCGAGTAGTCGGCCTCGCCGGTGTAGTGGGGGCACTGGAAGGGGCAGCCGTGCCCGTACACGTTCTTCTCCTGAAAGAGGGTGCGATGATGGATCGGCCCGGAAGGCATCGGCTTGCCGCCGGGATGGAAGAGGAAGTTGGCGCTGTTGACGTAGGTGAGGGCGGTCACGCCTTCGGCGTTGAGCGCCTTGACGAACGCCTCTCTGGGGACGCCCAGCTCTTCCTCGTTGTAGAGGCTGGAATACATGTGGTAGACGTGCTTGTTTCCGGGCGCGACATGGGGCGGCGTGATCCCCTTGACCTTGCTCAACTCCTGGGTGAGGAGATCGCAGTTGGCGATGCGGGCATCGTTGGCCTCCTCGAAAGTCTCCAGCGCCTCGTAGGCCACCGTCATGGCGTAGCGGTCGATGCGGTGGTTGTCGCCGTAACCGCCGGTCGACGCGTACTTGAGCAGATCGGAATTGGTGAGGATCTTGGACAGGGTCGAGGGATGCTGCCCGCCCAGCGCACCGAGTTCGTAGTATTCACGGCTGTTTGTGGTCATGACTCCGCCGCTGGTGGCGGCGATCGGCTTGCCGGCAAAGCTGAAGCAGGTGATGTCGGCGATGCCGCCGACGATCTGGCCGTCGACATAGGCGCCGGTGGCCTGGGCGGAGTCTTCGATGAGGACGATATCGTGTTCGCGGGCGATGGCGAGCAGCTCTTTGAGGTAGGCGGGATGGCCGTAGAGGTCGACGGCGATGATGGCCTTGGTGCGGTGGGTGATCTTGCGGCGCACGTCCTCCGGGTCGACGGTGTATGTTTTGGGATCGACGTCGGCGAAGATGGGGACGGCGTTGTTGTGCATGATGCAGCTTACGCTGGCGATCCAGGTGAAGGAGGGGACGATGACTTCGTCACCGGGGCCGGCCTGGGCGGCGACGAGGGCGGAGTTGAGGGCGACCTGGCCGGAGGAGACGGGCAGGGCGTATTCGACCTGCATCTTTGCGGCGAAGGCCTCGGAGAACTCATCCCAGTCGGCGGCCTTGCCGCTTTCCCACATCGGTGAACGGTGGTGGCCGGCGGAATGGGGCTCGGTGGTGACGGCCTTCTCGCCGCCGAGTAGGGCTAACTTGCTCATCATGCAGCTCCTGACTGGATTGGTTCGCGGCTCGCGGCGAGTACGGTCTGCTGTGCACTCTCCGCTGTTCCACTGTGGTTGGAAAAGGAATGGTGAAACGATCCCTATGCTCAGGCCTTTGTATGCGCCTCAAAATCCGAGGTTACAAAGGCGTTCGGCATTGGGTGGGCGTGCCGCCAATCATAGCATACGGAGTAGGTAAGTCAACCGCTGTAATGAGCAACGAGGGTGCATCCCAAAATGGGCGTGAACAGTCACATACCTATGGAGGCAACCAGGCCACGGTCAGTTCCCATTCCAGGTTCCGCCAGAATAAGAGCCGTTTCTGACAACTAACTACTGACTACTATCTGCTGCAGTTTTGGGCGGTCGGGCCTATTCGGCCCTCCCTTGTGCGGGGGCTCCGCCCCCGCATCGCCCCCCCTACTGCCTAATCGACCGGGTGTCGATATTCGTAACAGGTGCCTATTCGAACGTGTCCAGCCAGACCACGTCCCGCCAGTCCCATCAGATCCCCTTACGTGCCGGCCTTGTGCCTGCCCTCGCACCCGCCCCAACTGACGGACGCCACCGTACGGCGAGGCCCAGAGCCTGCACTGCGTCTCGCCCAAAGACGAAGCAACTCCAGCCACCGCTGGCACCGATACCCCGTCAGACCGTTCCCACCCCAAATCTGGGATGCACCCATGAGCAACGAGCAACAGTAGACAACGAGCGCTAATACGATTATACTTACCCCCGCGTTCCAGTGGAGAAGCA
>JAPPKG010000496.1:0-8029 GCA_026914085.1 Caldilineaceae bacterium
AGGGCCGAATAGGCCCGACCGCCCGGAACTGCAGTGGTCAGTGGTTAGTGGTCAGTGAAAACGGTAGCTGATGGGCGGTTGTGTCAAGAGGAGAGAGAGAAGGACCTCTTTTGCCTCAATCGCCTTCGGCGTAGGTTTCGAGGGGCGGGCAGGCGCAGACGAGGTTGCGGTCGCCGTAGGTGTTGTCGATGCGGGCGACGGCGGGCCAGAATTTGTTTTCGTAGACCCAGGGGGCGGGGAAGGCGGCGGTCTGGCGGCTGTAGGGGCGGTCCCAGTGGGCGGAGGTGACCTGGTCGGCGGTGTGGGGGGCGTGGTGTAGGGGGGAGTCTTCGGCGCTGATTTCGCCGTCCTGGACAGCCTGGATTTCTTCACGGATGGCCAGCATGGCGTCGCAGAAACGGTCGAGCTCGTCCTTGGATTCGCTTTCGGTGGGCTCGATCATGAGGGTGCCGGCGACGGGGAAGGACATGGTAGGGGCGTGGAAGCCGAAGTCGATGAGGCGCTTGGCGATGTCGTCGACCTGGAGGCCGTGGTTTTTGAGGAAGCGGGTGTCGATGATGCACTCGTGGGCGACGCGGCCGTTGGCGCCCTGGTAGAGGACGGGGTAGGCGTTTTCGAGGCGGGCGGCGATGTAGTTGGCGTTGAGGATGGCGATGCGGGTGGCTTGGGTGAGGCCGGGGCCGCCCATCATGGCGACGTAGGCGTAGGAGATGGGGAGGATGGCGGCGCTGCCCCAGGGGGCGGCCGAGACGGCGCCGATGGCGTTTGGGCCGCCGACGCCGGGTACGACGGCGTGGCCGGGGAGGAAGCGGGCGAGGTGTTGGGCGACGCAGATGGGCCCCATGCCGGGGCCGCCGCCGCCGTGGGGGATGCAGAAGGTCTTGTGGAGGTTGAGGTGGCAGACGTCGGCGCCCATGTCGCCGGGGCGGCAGAGACCGACCTGGGCGTTCATGTTGGCGCCGTCCATGTAGACCTGGCCGCCGTGCTGGTGGACAATGTCGCAGGCTGCCTGGATGGCTTCTTCGAAGACGCCGTGGGTGCTGGGATAGGTGACCATGAGGGCAGCGAGGTTCTGGCTGTGCTGCTCGGCCTTGGCTTTGAGGTCGGCGACGTCGATGTTGCCGTCATCGTCGCAGCGGACGACGACGACTTGCATGCCGACCATGACGGCGGTGGCGGGGTTGGTGCCGTGGGCGGAGGAGGGGATGAGGCAGACGTCGCGATGGTCTTCGCCGCGGCTGCGGTGCAGGGCGCGGATGACGAGGAGGCCGGCGTACTCGCCTTGTGAGCCGGCGTTGGGTTGGAAGGAGACAGCGGCGAAGCCGGTGATTTCGGCCAAGGCGTGGGCGAGGCGGTCAAAGAGTTCGAGGTAGCCCTGTGTCTGCTCGAGGGGCACGAAGGGGTGGATTGCGCCGAAGTTGGGCCAGGTGACGGGGATCATTTCTGCGGTGGCGTTGAGTTTCATGGTGCAGGAGCCGAGGGGGATCATGGAGTGGGCAAGGGAGAGATCGCGGTTCTGCAGCTTGGTGATGTAACGGAGCATCTGGGTTTCCGACTTCATGGCGTTGAAGATCGGATGGGTGAGGTAGGCGCTGGTGCGGGCGAAGGGCCCGGGGAGATCGAGGTTGATTTCGGCGGCCAGGGCGGCCATCTCGGTCCCGGCGTAGGTCGAGCGGCCATCTGGTCCTGCCGGGGGAGCGTCAGGACGGGAGGCCTTGCCGAAGACCTCCAAGAGGGCCTCGAGCTCTGCGACAGTTGTCTTTTCGTCGAGGGAGAGACCCACGCCTCCGTCGGGGTACAGGCGCAGATTGAAGCGGTGAGCCGCGGCGGCGCGGGACAGCTCGTCCCGGGTGCGGGGACCGCCCGTGATTTTGAGGGTGTCGAAGAGCGGACCGGAGCCAGATTGCGCAGTGGAGTAACCCAGTTTTGCGAACTCGGCGGCGAGAATTGAGGTCAGGAGCTGGATGCGGCGGGCGATCTTTTTGAGGCCGGCGGGACCGTGGTAGACGGCGTACATGGAGGCCATGATCGCCAGCAGGACCTGTGCGGTGCAGATGTTGCTGGTGGCCTTGTCGCGGCGGATGTGTTGTTCCCTGGTCTGGAGGGCGAGGCGGAGAGCCGTCTTGCCGCGGGCATCCTGGGAGACGCCGACGAGGCGGCCGGGCATCTGCCGCTTGAGCCGGTCGCGGGTGGCCATGAAGGCGGCGTGGGGGCCGCCGTAGCCCAAGGGCACCCCGAAGCGCTGGGCGCTGCCGACGGCGATGTCGGCGCCCCAATCACCCGGGGGCGTCAGGAGAGTGAGGGCCAGGAGGTCGGTGGCGACGACGACGAGGGCGCCGGCGGCGTGGGCCTGTTCGACGAGGTCGCGGTAGTCACTGATGGTTCCCTCGGTGTCGGGGTACTGCAGGAGGATGCCGAAGGTATCGGAATCGGGGCGGTAGGTCTTGTGGTCGGCGACGACGACCCGGTAGCCGAGGGGTTCGGCGCGTACTTTGACGGTGTCGATGGTCTGGGGATGGCATTTTTCGGAGACGAAAAAGGTTTCTGCTGCGGCGCCGCGTTTCTGGGCGCGTTTGCACATCATCATGGCCTCGGCGGCGGCGGTGGCTTCGTCGAGGAGGGAGGCGTTGGCGATGTCGAGGGCGGTGAGGTCGCTGACCATGGTCTGGAAGTTGAGGAGGGCTTCGAGGCGGCCCTGTGCGATTTCGGCCTGGTAGGGCGTGTATTGGGTGTACCAGCCGGGGTTTTCGAGGATGTTACGGAGGATGACGGGGGGTGTGATGCTATCGTAGTAGCCCATGCCGATGAAGGAGCGGAAGAGCTGGTTGCGGGCGGCCAGTGCCGCCATTTCGTCCAGTACATCGGACTCCGGGCGGGGCCCCGGCAGCGAGAGGGGTCGTTGGGAGCGAATGGGGGCCGGAACGGTCTGGTCGATCAGCTGGTCGAGCGAAGCGGCACCGACGACTTGCAGCATCGCCTTCTGTTCTTCGTGGTCGGGCCCCAGGTGCCGGGGCACAAAGGAATCGGTGCGTTGCAGCAGGGCCGCCGGTCCTTTTGCGCTGGAGGCGGGATCCTCGTTTTGCCGCGCATCGCTTGCCCTGGATGAAGGGCCGAGGCCATTGCCTGCGGCTCCGGACTGGGCTGCGTGGGATTGCGGGTTCATGTTTCTCTCCTCTGGTCTCCGACCCAAATTGGGAAGAAAAAACGGGCATCTCAAAAGAGTGCCCGTTGCCTCTGTCCTTGACCTGAGAGATTGACGCACACGGTCCAGTAGTGGGGATGCGGCCCGGGAGCGTTTCTGCTTTCCCCAACTGGCCCGTTCGGCGTGCGATTGCCCCGTCGGTGGCCGTTCGCATGCTGCTGAGCGGCGCTTTCCAAAGGTGCCGTATCGCGACGATCCTTTTGCCTGAGAGTGTGACCGGGCAGGCTGGGTAGTCCTGCAGGCTTGCCCCTTCGGCGCTTCGTTTGCGAAGTCTCTCTCGTCGCGCGTCAGCCTGTTATTCAGTTCTGTTTCCCGACGCAGGCCATTGTAGCGCAGCGCCTGATATCGCGCAATTGTCAGAAATCGCGTGATTACAACTATAATTTGTGGCGCGATATGCTATTGCCGCCGTCATGCTCAGGCGGCACAGATACGGCAGTTCAGTTGCGGGTTTTGGGGAAAATGCGGGTTATATCGGGCAGCGCCAAGGGGCACAGGTTGCAGCCGGTTCCGGGGGACAGCACGCGTCCGATCACGGACCGGGCCAAGGAGGCGCTGTTTTCGATTCTAGGGAACTGGATCGAAGGACGTTACGTGCTGGACCTGTTCGGTGGGACGGGTGCGGTGGGCATCGAGGCGCTGAGCCGTGGTGCGGAGCACGTACAGTTTGTTGACCGGAGCCGACCTGCGGTGCGCACTATTCTACAGAACCTGGCGCATTGCAGAGTGGCGGAGCGGGCGACGGTTGCAAGGCGGGACAGCTTCGAGTTTTTAGCGAAGTTCGATGGCGAGCCGTTTGACTTGGTCTATATTGCACCGCCGCAGTACAAGGAGATGTGGCAGAAGGCGCTGCTGGCGGTCGCGGCCTGCGAGGCGCTGCTGGTAGAGGAGAGCGTGGTCATCGTGCAGATTGATCCGCGCGAGGAGACGCCGATCGCTCTCGAATCGCTGATCGAGTTTGACAGGCGCCGATACGGCAATGTTCTGCTGATATTTTACGAATTTGTGGAATAGGCGGCGAGCGCCGGAAGGCCAGTCCTTGCGGTCAGTCGGCGACGGTGGTTACGACGGCAAAGTAGACGATGTGGCCGGCCGCGGCGTCGGGATCGACGGTGACGGCGGCGCTGCTCTGGCTGGCGAGGGTGTAGCCCTGCACATCCTCGACTGAGATAGTGTATTGGCCGGCGTTCAACTCTACGAAGCGAGTACCGGCGGCGCCGACGTCTTTTTCGGCGGCGACGGTTCTGCCGTCCGGCGAGGTGAGGGTGACGGTGGCGCCGGCGATAAGGTTTTCGTCGGAGTCGAAGAGGCCGTCGGCGTTGACGTCGAGGAAGAGGTAGACGAGGAGGGCATTGGGGGCGACTTCTGTGCTGAGTACGAAGGCGGGTTCGGGGTAGGGCAGTGCGGGTCGCGCTTGCTGGTTCGACTGTGAAGTGGTTGCTCTGGTGGCGGCTTGGGAAGCTGCCGATCCGGCGGCACGGCGGTCGTTCGGGCGGGAGGCGCTTTCCGTGTGGGCGGCGGAAGTTCCCGTTTGCATTTGTGCCAGCGCGTCTGTGAGGGCTGCAGTAAAGAGATCGAAATTGCGGCGGGTGACCTGGAGGTCGTTGACGGCGCTGTCCAACTCAGTGAGCTGGATACCCTGTTCGCTGAGCGTGCGGTCGAGGTCTGTCAGGCTGGCGTCTAGTTCTGTGAGGCTCTGTTGGAGGGCAGCGACGGCGCCGGCCTCCTGTTCGAGGAGGATAAGGCGTTCACTGAGGGCGTCGACATTTGTGTTGATGGATTTGAGGTCGGCGGCGACATCGGTGAGGCCGGCTTGGACGGCGTTGACCCTGGAAATATTGGTAAAGTTGAGGGTGCCGCCGTTCCAGATGGCCAGTACCAGGAGGGTGAGAAGCAGGCCGATGATCGCGCCGCCGATGGCAGAGAGGTAGGCGGTGAGCGATTCTTCGACTTCGGGCATGCTGAATTCCAGTTCAGGCGGCTGCTTTGTCTGGAGTTCCATTGGTATGTCCTCGAAGGTATGCGCCTTTTGCGCAGGTACGGGAACGACGGGGGGCGGTCTTGGGCTGCGGATGTTGACGTTGGCACCGCCTATTGAAAATACAGAAATCTCACGTTTCTGTCAACTGGTATGGGTCTGATGGATTTCGTCCAGATTTGGGGTGGTGGGAGGGGAGGCACAAGGCCTCCCCCTACCGGAGGATTGAGGGTGGGTCGGAGTTGGTGGCGAGTAAGGGAGAAGGGCAGGCACAAGGCCTGCCCCTACAGGGGGTGGTTTGGGGATAGCGGAGCTGGCGCGAGGAAGGTGCGAGGGCATGCTTTAGTGTGGCGTATAATGCCGATGAAGGGGCCGGTTGGGTTCCTTGGGCTGGAATTGAGCAGGTAAAGGAGCGTAAAGAGTCAACATGGCGAATCAGGTTAGTGGGCCCACGGATGAGAAGGGCCTGACGGGGCTGGCGAAGGAGGCGGGTTACGCGCTGCGGCGGGCGGGACTTACGGTTGCGGTGGCGGAGAGCTGCACGGGCGGGCTGGTCGGTCATCTGATGACGGAGATTCCGGGCAGCTCGGACTGGTTTCTGGGGAGCGCGGGGGTCTACAGTTATGCGGCCAAGGAGAGGCTGCTCGGGGTAGACGGAGAGGTCCTGTTGCGCGAAGGGGCCGTCAACGCGACGGTGGCGAGGCAGATGGCATTCGGTGCGTTGCGGGAGTACGATGCGGACGTAGCGGTGTCGATCACGGGTGTGGCGGGCCCAGGGGGTACTGTTGAGAAGCCAATGGGGCTGGTCTATCTGCATCTTGCGGCGAGGGACGGCACAAGCCGGGCGGAGGATGCGGTGTGGCCGGCAGACAGGCGGGGGAACAAGCTGTTGAGCGCGCAGTGTGCGTTGGAGATGCTGCTGTCCTATGCGACGGACAAGGCTGATTGATGGGGCGCGAGGTAGCGATCGACGAGCGCGTACGCGTGGCGGTGCGTGCGCTGCCGGCGGGTAAGATTGCGCCCAAATCGTTTGTATGGCAGGGCAGGACGCATTTCGTCATCGCCTCGGGCCGACAGTGGGTCGAGGAAGTTGACGGCGTAGGCTGGCGCTGTTTCCTGGTGCAGACGCAGGGGCAGAATTCCTACGAGCTACGGTGGGAACCGGTGGAGGACGAGTGGGTCCTCCACCGCGGCTGGCTCGTGAATCTGGCGTGAAGGCGCGCGGTCAGGCGCCGGGCCCGTCTCCCCAGTCGGGTATGGACAGAATTTCCCCGTCTTTCAGAGCAGACTTGTGGGCGATGACGCCGGCTGCCATGTAGCGTACTGCGGACCAGACGTGGATGGCTGGCTGGCGTTCCTGGTGTACAGCTTCGACGAATTCATGGACAAGGAAGGGATGTGAGCCGCCGTGGCCGCCGTAGACTTCGGAGGTGCGGCTGACGGTTCGGAAGGCGTCTTCTACTTCGGGTGGCAGGCGGTGGCGCATTTCCTGGGGAGTGAGGGGGGTGCGGCTCTCTTTGTCGCACCATTGTTCGTTCTCGTAGCCGCCATGTGTTCCATAGATGCGGAAGGTCTCGCGGTTTTGGAGGCCTATTTCGCGGAGTTCGCAGATGCGCATGGTTGAGCCGTTGCTCATTTGGAAGAGGGCGGTCTCGTTGCTGAAGGCGTAGCCCTGGTCGTTGAAGTAGGTATCGTCAGTGCGGTTGGCGTAGCCCCAGGCACAGACTTTGAGGGCGCGGGCGTTCATCACGCTCATGGGGCCGCTGGTGGAGTGGGTGGGATAGTGCATGGGGCCTGTGAGGATCCCTCTGCCAATGTAGTCGTCCCTGGCGGCGATCCATTCCTGGCCGGCCTGGCCGGCGAGTCTGTGGGCCTGGACAAGGCGCAGGTTGCTGCTGGGGCTGTCGACGTCGTGGTAGTACTCTCCTTCGCTGTAGACGAAATCCCCGAAGGCGCCTTCTTGGTTGCGGCGTCTGCAGTAGATAGCCTCAGGTCGGTAGAAGGTCGTCTCGCCCAGCATATAGGACTGGCCGGTGCGTTCGACTGTTTCAACGAGGCGAGCGCACCAGTCGAGGATTTCGTCGCCGTCGGGCAACATCACGATTGGCACGGCGCTGTAGACGTGCTTTCCGGCTTGCATGGCCTGGACGGCCTGGGGGGCGTGGAGCCAGGGCTGGGTGAAGAGGGCGAGGGCGTCTACGTCGCTGGCGCAGATTTCGTCGAGGGAGGCATAGGCGTCGCGGGGATGAAACTTGGCTTGCCAGTGGTCGAGACCGGCGAAGCGGGCGATGCGGTCGGGTTCGCGGTCGCAGAGGGCGATGCGATCGACGAGAGGGTGGCTCATGAAGAGGTTGGCGAATGAGCTGCCGAAGGATCCGAGGCCGACGATGCCGAGGCTGATGCCCATAGTGGCTCCTTTTCGAGGGTTAGACGTGAGGGTTTGGCGGCGTGAGCACGTGTCGAGTGTGACGCCACGCGCTGTAGAAGGTGTTGGACAAGCGTAAACGGGGGCTCTGCGTGCCAGCGAGGCAGAATTTCAGATTGCCTAAGTGAGATTCTTGCGCAGTCTGTCCAGTTCTTCTCTCAACTGGCGCAGTTGTTCTTCACTCGCCGTAGCTCGTTCTTCGGCCAGGTGACGGGCCGTTTGTTGCGCGGCCGCATGATCTTCGGCCTGCTGGCGGGCGGCGGCTTCGTGGTCGGCGCGCTGTGCTTCTCTCTCGGCGCGTTGTGCTTCGCTCTCGGCGCGCTGTGCTTCTCTCTCGGCCCTAGTTGCCAGGACGTGATAGCCAGGTAATACGTAGCCCCGGTATACGGGGTCCAGCGCCAGTTGTTCGTGGTCCGGCATACGA
>JAPPKG010000585.1:0-7998 GCA_026914085.1 Caldilineaceae bacterium
TATGCGGCTCCGACGTCCACATGTGGCGCAATATGCAGTCCTGGGAAATCACCCTTCCGCTCGTCCTCGGCCACGAGTTCGCCGGCGTAATCGTCGACGTCGGCGACGAAGTCTCCGGCTGGGAAATCGGCGACAGAGTCGCCGTCGAAACCGCCGCCGAAGTCTGCGACGCCTGCGTTTACTGTCTCAGCGGCGACTACAACCTCTGTCCCAACCGCCTCGGCTACGGCGCCCTCGCCGACGGCTCCATGACCCGCTACGTCGCCGCCCGCCCCCAGATCCTCCATCGCGTGCCCGACAACGTCCCCGACGAGCACGCCGCCCTCACCGAACCCATCTGCGTCGCCTACAACGCCCTCGTCGAAAAGACCGCCATGAAACCCGGCGACCTCGTCGTCATCCAGGGCCCCGGCCCGATCGGCATCATGGCCCTCCAGATCGCCCGCATCCGCGGCGCCGGCACCCTCGTCGTCCTCGGCACCGACGCCGACGCCAGGCGCATGGAAGTGGCCGCCGAGCTCGGCGCCGACTACACGCTCAACATCCAGCGCGACGATCCCATGGCCCTCATCGACTCACTCGGCGACGGCTTCGGCGCCGACCTGGTCATCGATGCCACCGGCGTCAGCAAAGCACTGCAGCAGTCCCTGGAGCTGGTACGCCCCAACGGTCGCATCACCAAGATCGGCTGGGGCCCGCAACCCCTCGACTTCAGCCTCGACCCGCTGGTCGGCAAAGCCGTAACCCTCCAGGGCACCTTCAGCCACCTCTACCCAACCTGGGAGCGTGTCCTGACACTGCTCTCCACCGGACAGGTGAACCTGGCCCCCGTCATCGGCGGCATCTACCCCCTCGAAGACTGGGAAGAGGCCTTCGAAAGCATGGAGCACGGCGAAAACGTGAAATCAGTCCTCCGCCTGGACGCCTGACAAGAGAAAGCTTGCATCTGTCCGCGACAGAAGCAAGGCAAACCATGGCCTACCCAACGACGAAACAAGCAGACGCGCCCGAACTGACCTGGGAGATCGCCCAACTCTTCCCTGCCCAGGGCCACTGGAGCGAGGAAGAATACTTGGCGCTGGATACCAATCATCTGATCGAACTCTCCCACGGTCAGTTGGAGGTCCTGCCAATGCCAACCCAGTCGCATCAGCTACTGGTCATTGCCCTTTTCGAACTGCTTCGCAACTTTGTCCGTAAAGAAGAACTGGGTACGGTTCTTCTCGCACCTATGAGAGTCCAACTTTGGCCAGGGAAATTCAGAGAGCCGGACATTCTGTTCATGACCGCTCAGAATGATGACCGTCGCTCTGACAGATTCTGGGAGGGCGCCGATCTCGTCATGGAGGTTGTCAGCCCTGATGACCCTGAACGGGACAAAGTGACCAAACGCCGCGAGTACGCGCAGGCTGGGATTCCCGAATACTGGATTGTCGAACCCACCGATTCGTCCATCACCGTTCTCACTTTACAGGGACAAGAATACGCGCGTCACGGCGAGTTCGTCGCGGGCGAGACCGCGACATCCGTACTGCTGGATCGTTTCACGGTGGAAGTGGCCGCCGTGTTCTCAGAAGTAGGCTGAAAGATAGAAAACAATGGTCCTGTCCACGTCAACACCGGACAAAACAACCGAACTGACCTGGGAGATCGCCCAGCTCTTCCCTGCCCAGGGCCACTGGAGCGAGGAAGAATATCTCGCGCTCGATACCAACCACCTCACCGAGTTTTCGCACGGGCGGATGGAGGTTCTCCCCTTGCCTACCTTCTCGCACCAAAGACTCGTTGCACTCCTTTACCGCTTGCTCTCGGGATTTATTGAAGAGCGCGGCCTGGGTGTCGTCATGTTTGCCCCCTTGCGAATTCAGCTCGGGCAAGGGAAGTTCAGAGAGCCGGATCTCGTCTTCATGGCCGCCGAACACGCAGACAGACTGGGTGAACAGTTCTGGCACGGCGCCGATCTCGTCATGGAAGTCGTCAGCCCTGATGACCCCGAACGGGATAAAGTGACCAAACGCCGCGAGTACGCCCAGGCCGGGATCCCCGAATACTGGATCGTCGATCCCGCCGATGCCTCCATTACCGTCCTCACTCTACAGGGACAGAAATACGCGCTTCACGGCGAATTCGCCGCCGGCGAAGCGGCATCGTCAGTACTTTTGGAAGGCTTCAAAGTCGACGTTGATGATGTCTCTTCTGAAGCAAGCAGATAGAACGCAAACGAAAACCTGAAATCGCCGTTTTTCATCTCCCGCGGAGCATACTTTGTCGAAAAAAGAACCGATCATTCAGGTCTCATTGGACGTTACCTCCATCGACGAAGCCCTCGACATGGCCGGCGCAGCCGTACGCGCCGGCGTCGACTGGCTTGAAGCCGGCACACCGCTGATCCTCGCCGAAGGTCTCCACAGCGTCCGCGCCATGCGCGAGGCCTTCCCCAACCATCCCATCGTCGCCGACCTCAAAACAATGGACGGCGCAGGACTCGAAGCCGAGATGATGTTCCAGGCCGGCGCCGACTACGTCGTCGTCATGGGCGTGGCCCACGATGCCAGCATCATCGAACAGGTCAAAATGGCTCAGCGCCTCGGCGGCAAAGTCATGTGCGACGTCATGCTCTGCGCCGACAAACCCGGCCGTGCCCGAGAAGCCCAGGACATGGGCGTCGACGTCATCATCGTCCACACCGGCTTCGACGAACGCAACATGATCCCCGGCCTCAGCCCCCTCGATGACCTGCAACCCATCCTCGACGCCGTCGACATTCCCGTGCAGGCTGTCGGCGGGTTGACCGTCGAACAGGCCATCGAAACGCTCGACATGGGCGCCGAAATCGTCGTCTTCGGCGCGCCCCTCGTCATCGCCTCCGACGCCTTCACCGCCGCCACCGATGATTTTGAAGGCCTGCTCCGAGAAATAGTCACCAAGGTCAAAGGATAAACTACATCTGCAGCCGGCTCCGACCGAAAACAGTTTCGACCAGAATAGCTTGCTTTAGCCCGCATTGCACATAGGAAGGGAGAAGAGATATGAACCTGCTTCAAGACATCCAGGACATCCGTTTCCCCGCCAACCTGCCCGACACCCTCCTGGCCGTCCACCAAACCTTCGACACACCCCAGGTCGATGACATCCACGCCGCCGTCGGCAAAGCCCTGAAAGAGAGCGGCATCATGACGCCCATGCAGCCGGGCGACTCCGTCGCCGTCGGCGCCGGCAGCCGCGGCATCGCCAACCTCGCCAGCATCGTGCGCGCCGCCGTCGATCACCTCAAGGACGCCGGCATGAGGCCCTACGTCGTCCCCGCCATGGGCAGCCACGGCGGCGCTACCGTCGAAGGCCAAAAGGAAATCCTCGCCGGCATGGGCGTCACCGAGGACGCCATAGGCGCCGAGATCAGGGCAACCATGGAAGTCGCCGAAATCGGCCGCATCCCGGACGGCCCCGCAGTCTGCCAGGGCAAAGACTCCATAGACGCCGACCACGCCATCCTCGTCAGCCGCATCAAGCCGCACACCGACTTCCGCAGCC
The DNA here is from genome assembly GCA_026914085.1 of Caldilineaceae bacterium. GTDB lineage: Bacteria > Chloroflexota > Anaerolineae > Caldilineales > Caldilineaceae > Bin5. Next base: position 3,532 of record JAPPKG010000585.1, read on the forward strand.
ACCTCGAGAGCGGCCCCTCCAAAATGTGCGTCATCGGCTGGGGCAAACAGCACGGCGCATCCATGATGCACAGCGGTGGTGGTAGGAATTTCCAGATGTATCTGGAGCCGGCCGCGCGCGTCTACGAAGCCAACACCAACTTCCGCGGCGCCATCTGCCCCGTCGAAAACGCCTTTGAAGACACCGCCCTCATCGCCGGCCTCACCGCCGCCGAAGTCGGCACCAAGGTAGAGGCAGACCTGCTCGTCAAGGCCAAGGACTACCTCGCCCAGATCCCCTTTGAAGCCGTCGATATACTCGTCGTACGCGACCTCGGCAAAAACATCTCCGGCACCGGCATGGACACAAACGTCATCAGCCGCCTCAGCATCCCCCGCCAGCCCGAAAACTTCGGCAAAGTCGACGTCGCCATCATCACCGTCCTCGACCTCACCGAAGAGACCCACGGCAACGTCTCAGGCCTCGGCCTCGCCAACGTGACCACCGAGCGCGTCTTCCGCAAAATCGACTGGCAGGCCACCTACATGAACGCCGTCACGTCTGGCATCTTCAGCGCCACCCGCTCCCATCTGCCCCTGACCTTCGCCGACGACGAACGCGCCCTGGAGGTCTCCCTCCGCATCTGCGCCGAACCCCAGGACGCCGCCAAAATGGTCTTCATCCGCGATACCCTGACCCTGGAGGACTTCTACGTCAGCCCCAGTCTGCGCGCAGAAGTCGAGAGCCATCCCCGTCTCACCATCACCGGCGAAACCCCGCTGTCCTTCGCAGACGGCGTCATGCAGACGCCCTGGCAAATGGAGCCGGTTCTGGAGTACGCCTGATGCGCTTGAACGTAAACACGCCCAATGCTGACAGCCCCAAGGTCAGCATTGGGCAGCGCCCTGAAGTTCCATCCGCCAACCGCATTGCCGGATCCGAACATCACCTAACTCTCTTCACATGACGTCCCGTCCAGATACACCAGTGCGCTCACTTCGCCTGGCCCTCCTGCTAGGCGATCCCTCCGGCATAGGGCCGGAGATTGTCGCCCGTGTCCTTGCCGAAGCAGCGGGTTCTGAAAATGCGCCCGACGACTACCGCAGCGCAAACATCATCGTCATCGGCGAACCCTGGATCCTGGAATGGGGCGCCCATTGTGCCGGTCTCTCGCTCGAACTGCCCCAATACAATTCACCGGAGGATCTGCCGCCCTCACCCCCCGGACCCGTGCTCCTCACCGGCCCCTCCTTTCCCCAGGACGAGCACACGCCCGGCCGCGTGAGCCCCGCCGCCGGGCGCTACGTCCTGCAAACGCTCGACTATGCCGCCGACCTCGCCCGCACCGGCCTCATCGACGGCATTACCTACGCCTCACTCAACAAACAGGCCATGCACGCCGCCGGCAGCCGCCACGAGGACGAGCTCCGCTACTTCGCCGACCGCCTCGGCGTCAGCGAACACGTCGGCGAAGTCAACACACTCGACGGACTCTATACCTCCCGCGTTACCTCCCACATCCCCCTACGCGCCGTCTACGAACACATCTCCGTCGCTGAAATCCTGCCCGCCATCCGTCTTATCCACCACACCATCCGCCGTAGCGGCCTGCCGGCTCCCCGTCTCGCCGTGGCCGGCCTCAACCCCCACGCCGGTGAAGGCGGCCTCTTCGGCAGCGAAGAAATCGACGTCATCCGCCCCGCCGTCGAGGCCGCCCAGGAAGAGGACATCGCCGCCTCCGGCCCCTACCCGCCCGACACCGTCTTCCTGCGCGCCAGCCGCGGCGAGTTCGACGGCGTCGTCACCATGTATCACGACCAGGGCCAGATCGCCATGAAGCTGCTTGGCTTCGAACGCGGCGTCACCATCCACGCCGGCCTGCCCACGCCCATCACAACCCCCGCCCACGGCACCGCCTTCGACATCGTCGGCAAGGGCGTAGCCAGTCCTCAGGCCCTCAAACAGGCGCTAAAGCTATGCGCGCAAATGCTCACCCCAGGCGGCTCCAATCCGCCTGCGCAGAGGTCAATATGACAAAAACGGAGCTTGCAATTCACGGCGGCCAGCCGGTCCGCACCCAACCATGGCCCAGCTGGCCCCAGTGGGATGAAACCGAGCGCGCTGGCCTTCTTGGAGTGCTCGAAAGAGGGGAATGGGGCGGCTACGACACAGCCGTGACCGAATTCGAGTCCGCCTTTGCCGCCCGCCACGCCGCCCAATACTGCGTCACCACCGTCAACGGAACCACCACCCTCGAGACCGCCCTGCGCGCCCTGGACATTGGGCCCGGCGATGAAGTGATCGTACCTCCCTACACATTTATCGCCACTGCCGCGTCCGTACGCATCGTCGGCGCCACCCCCGTCTTCGCCGACGTCGACCTCGACACCTGGAATCTCTCAATCCCCGCCGTCGAAGCCGCCATCACCGACCGCACCAAAGCGGTAATCCCGGTCCACTTCGGCGGCCTGCCCGTCGACTTCGACAGTCTGCTGCCACTCGCGCAAAAGCACAATCTTTTCGTCATCGAAGACGCAGCCCACGCCCATGGCAGCAGCTGGAACGGCCAGCCCGTCGGCGCACTCGGCGTTGCCGGCTCATTCAGTTTCCAGGCCAGCAAAAACCTCACCGCCGGCGAAGGCGGCGCGCTCCTGACCAACGATCCCGATCTGGCCGAGCGTATGTGGAGTATCGCCAACTGTGGACGCAGCCCCGACGGCCACGGCTACGAACATCCCAACCTCGGCACAAACCTGCGGCTCAGCGGCTGGCAGGCTGCCGTCCTCTCCGCCGGCCTCACCCGCCTCGACGACCAACTCGAACGCCGCATGAGTAACGCCCGTCGCCTCCGTGGCTTTCTCGAAGAGATAGACGGCCTGACGCCCCAGCGCTGGGACCCCCGCGCCGGCGACCACGCCCACCACATCTTCCTCATGCGCTACGACGCCGAAAGTTTCGCCGGCCTCCCTCGCCAGACCTTCATCTCCGCCCTGCGCGCCGAAAACATCCCCGTCGGCTCCCTCTACCCCTACCCCCTCTACCACCAGCCCCCGCTCGTCGAACCCTTCAGCCGCATCACGCCCTGCCCCAACAGCGAGCTCCTCTGCCAGCAGACCGTCTCCCTCAGCCAAAACGTTCTTCTGGCCGAGCCGCACGAGATGGACGACATCCTTCAAGCCATCCTCAAAGTTCGCGAAAATATTGCCGCCCTCCACTGACCACTAACCGCTGACTACTGACCACGACCAACCACCCCGTCCAACAACTCAACAAGCGTCTCTTCCTCCCCGAAATGCCCTGGCTTCAACACGACAAGCATCTGGCGCCCGTCGATGACAGCACTGCATAGCGGCATCCCCGGCAGCAACTCCTCCTCAACAGACAAACGCGCTACGCCTAGGCTCTTGAGAATTGGCATAGCCGTATCTCCGCCGACCAGAAGCAACAGGTCCACCGGCCGCCGCGCCAGCGCCGCCGAACTGACATCGCCCAGATGGGCGGCCCGCCGTCGCGCCGCACCGCCTTCTAGAACAGTGCCGGGTTGGGGCCGGGGCTGCTGCAAAAGCCAGATCGGCTGCTCCGGGTCTAGAGTGGCTGTCACTGCCGCTTCGGTCTCAGGAGCAACAATCAGCTGGCTGACTCCCCGATGAGGAGTGTCACGCCCGGAGCGGAGCAAGAAGGCGATCTGACGGTGGGCAACGTCGCTGCCACTGCCCACCACCGCAAGGACCGACCGCCCCGCGGGGCCCACACGCTCCGCCGGCAAACTGGGAAACCCTTCCTCTACCCCGACTCGTCGAGCGAGCGCGCCCACAAGTCCGGCGCTCCCGCACAGCAGTGCGTCCGGCAAGCTCTCCTGCTGTGCCCGTACCACCCTGTCTAGATCGTCGTCCGTCAACGCGTCGACCGCAATCACGATTCGTCCTTCTGCCGTACCGCGGTCCCGCCCTGCCACGGTCCCTTTCATATCCGCCGCCAAACCGCCCCCGCGCACCTGTTCCAGAGAAAGCGCTGCAACAGAATGACAGCTCTGCTCACGCAGCAAGGAAGGGAGATGGACGGTTTCAGGCTCGAGATTGGGGGCCGTGAGGATTCCGCCGCGCAGGACGCGCCCCTGCGCTGGAAAGGCCGGACAGACGACCGCCGCCGGCGCGTCCACCAGGTCCAGCAACGCGTCCACTTCGCTGCCGATGTTGCCTCGCAGAGTCGAATCAATCTTTTTGTACCACAGCCCCTCTGGGACGGGCAGAGACGCAGCCGTGATCCGCGTCTGCTCCGCAGCCGCCTCTGCCGCCAGATGACGGGAGTCCGATGTAAAAGCCAGCGCCCCTGGTGGCAAGGGCAGTTCCGGTACATCCAGAGAGATCGTTGCCGGCAGCCCGAACCGCCGGCATCGCGCCGCACTATCCGCCGCGCCCGTCAGGTCGTCTGCAAGAATTTTCAGGTATCTCATCAAAAAGGATCCTGCTATACTTATTGCATAGCGGC
>JAPPKG010000435.1:0-7974 GCA_026914085.1 Caldilineaceae bacterium
AAGTTACGCCATGCATCCGCAGATCGCTACGTCCGCCGATGTAACGAAGTCTGTAGCCGAATCCCAAAGACAGATCGTAAATTCCTTGAGCAGGTTCCTTAGAATACAGGACGAAGAACTACAGATTTTATGGTGGATCATAGGGCAGAGAAGTTGGGAATACGACTGTCCATTTGATGATATCCCTGCGCTAGCTAAGCCGTTGGTGTTAGCGAATGAACTCGCACGAAACACCGAATTCTTGCCAGGTCCGCCGTCTATTGTGGGCTTGCTTTCGCGAGCGGGATTAGGTAAACACGAGAGTTTAACGATTCCAGAGGCGATAAATGCAGCCGACCCGGAATGGCTAGCCAAGATCGTGAGAGAAGAAGATCAATCACCAGTTTCTTGTCCGATTCACTTCGGAATCAAGCGTCAACTTGAAACGGGCGCGGGGGATGCGTGGGTTCCCGGATGGGCCGCGACAACTCAAATCGAGCCCGACCACGCGGTTTCGCCAATCCAATTGGGTTTGTTCTTTTATCGGGAGCGACTGCTTGCTGAGTGTACGTAGCTGATGGCGGTACAAGAGAATGCAGCTGCGATCTGTGGCAATCCGGATTGTCGCGTTGCGGAGACAGGTCGATGTATCGAGGGCCTCGACCTTTCGGCCTGCCCCGACTATGGACACGAAGCGGAGGAGACGGTTGATTCATCCCAGGAAGGCGAGGGGAAGGAGGGCGTATCCGCCAGCATCGCCCTACCGCGCGCCGACTCCTTGAACCTAGCTGACGCCTCGAGAATGTTGCGAAGAGGCACAGCTCGAGTCATTGCAATCGTTGGTGCCAGAGATGCCGGCAAGACGAGCCTAATCGCTAGCTTATATGACCTCTTACAAGAGAATCCGATCTGTGGTATAAGGTTCGCCCAATCGCAAACACTCCACGCGTTCGAACTCGCATGTCACGATGCCCGCGCGGCCTCACGCAGAACCGAACCGCACACATATCGTACGCCACGTGGAGGAGTGAGCTTCTATCACCTGAATCTGAGCGGAGGCGAAGCAGGGGACAGTTTGACTCTATTGATGGGCGATCGAGCAGGTGAGGAGTACCAGAGTGTGGCCGACAATGTTTCGCTTGCCGGGATGTTTCCGGAAGTTCGTAGAGCAGATTCAATTGCCGTCTTGGTCGATGGCCGACGTCTTGTTGACACTGTAGAGCGTCACAACCTACTTAGCGAGGTATCGATGATGCTCCAAGGGCTCAACGATGGGGGTGCGTTTCTGGAGGGTCAACGTCTTGCTCTTGTACTCACCAAGACTGATGTGGTGAGAGAATCCTCCAATGCGTCGAGGGCTGATGCCAATTTCGCTTCGTTGAAGGGCAAGGTCAAACGGCATTTCGGTGAGGTGTTTTCTACAATTGAAGCGTTCGAAATCGCTGCTGCGCCAAAAGACGATACGGTTCCCCGTGGGACGGGTATACCTGCATTGCTGAAATTTTGGCTAGAGGCGATGGAGCGACGGCAGCCTCAGCCAGAGCTTCCGCCAGCGCGCAGGCCGGGATTTGCCCGGGCATTCGCTCGAGTCCTATCTCTGGATGACTGAGGACCGAACAGAATAATGGCTGAGAGATCTGTAATCGTCATCGGGTTGCCTGCTTCCGGCAAGACCACCTTTCTCGCGGCGCTGTGGCACCTCATCACTGAGCGAGAAGTAGACACGCTACTTCGTTTCCGCACATTGGCAATCGGTACGACGGAACACTTGAATCAGATTGCAGCACGTTGGCGTGAAGCCAAGGTTCAAGATCGCACCTCGATAGGGGGTAATCGGCTTGTCGGTATGAACCTTCAAGATATTGGGGGAACACCAGTGAGAATTACTTTTCCAGATGTTCCCGGAGAGGCGTTTCTACGAATGTGGGAGGACCGCGCGTGCGAGAAGGAGATTGAGACGATACTTTGCGGAGGGGATGTTCTCCTTTTCATTCATGCCGATAGCATTCGACCCCCGCAATGGGTTGTTGACGAGGTTGCGCTCTCCAAGGCAATCGGCCTTGAAGTCCCCGAGGGGGAGGTTGTCGACTGGCACCCGCGCCTTGCCCCGACCCAGGTACAGGTCGTGGGTCTGTTGCAGCTCCTACGTCAGCCGCCTCTTGACACGGGTCCTAGGCGCTTGGCGATTATGCTATCCGCATGGGACAAGGCCATTGGTGAAGGGTTGAGCCCAGAGGATTACCTCAGGACTAAATTGCCCTTGCTGGACCAATACCTGCAAAGCCGAGAGGATGGATGGAGTTGGCAGATCTACGGACTTAGCGCCCAGGGCGGTGACTACGACTCCGTTAGTCCAGATGCCGACCCTACGGCGGAAGCGGAAAGGCTGCGGAATCTCGATAGTCCGTCAGATCGCATCCGTCTTGTGGAAAGTGAATCCGAAACGAATGACCTTACGAGGCCACTTGCATGGTTAATGGCGTAGAGCACAGCCAGTGCATGACAATCCATCAGACTCTTCATGGGTATTCGCATGGCCATCGAGAGATTGCACGTTCAGTCACACTTCAATCCGGCGACCTGAAGTTGATGCTTGTGCTAAGTGACATCTCTGGATCAGGAACTCGCATCGGGAAAGTGGGCTATCTCACGGGGTACCCTTTAGCTGAACAAGGTGCCTATGTTCTGGCCCGTACGTGGCCGGCGCCAGAAATGTCACGGCCGGGCTGCGTTTGGACACATAGCGTCTTGATTGACTTTGCCGATTTAGCGCTGGTCACGTCGTTGGGAGAGCTCTTGTCGTTATTCCGCAGACCTGAAGGATCGCATTTCGGCGAATACGAGAGACGCTTGATGTTTATCCCCCGATCAAAGGCTGTCGCTCTGACGGGGCAGGACCACGAGTGGAGCCGACACATTCTCGCCAGCCTCTACTGCGAACCGAGCAGTCGGATCATAGCCTCGTGGCCAGTCAATGTCGACGTTGATCGGGTTGTCCTGGCTCTGTGGTCTCAGCAGTGGCCGCGTTTGCGCAGGGCATTCCGCTTTTGTACCCAGGCCGTGGCGGATCGATCTAACGAGAGCACCAAATTCGATCTCCAGATTCTGCCACCGACTATCGATCGGAGCGCTAGATCGCGCTTTCCTGACGCCACTGAAGTGGGTATCGAACGGGCCAATTGGGAACCTTGGCTAGTCGAGGCCGAAACCGACTTGGCGCATCCCGATGCCTCAGGGTTGCGAACCTACTTGCGTCGTGCCGGAGGTGACGGCGCAACAGCCCGATGGGCCTTCCGGCCACTATGCCAGCTCTACCGAGCAGTAAAGGAATTCAGATCTCGTCGAGAGGCAGTCGGCGAGGCGGTCGCGTTACTGCAGGGTGATTTGGGTTCTCTTCAGATACGTGAGATGCGTGCGGCCGCGGCCACCACATTGCTCCGCCAAGGCGACCCAATAGACGACAATTCGCTGGACTTCCTCTTGGCACACTTGGAACTGGTGGAAGGCGATGAAATAGCACGTGCAGCGGGAAGAGTGGGTCGAGAAATATGGGGTACGCGACCGAGCATGTTGGCTCTAATGCTTCAAGGGACAGAAAAGCTTCAGCTCATACCCAAGCGGACGTTCGAGATGTTGTCGCTGAGTGAACTGACCGAAGGTTTGCAAAGAGCCCCTTCGTTGGCGCGGGCAGCGCTCGCCGTTCGACCTGACCTTGTGGCTGAGCCGGCGTTCTGGGATCATAGGCTCAAAATCGAGGATGAGGCGTTCTCGGTTTTGATTCGCTCGTGTGAGATCCGGCCCAGGGCAGTTGCGGCACTCGTAACGGCTCGGCGAGAGGATTTGGCGACACGGGTCGCTGATCAGTGCGGGACGCTCGTAATGCTTGACGCTCTCGGATCAGTAGTGGAATCCGACCCAGAAAGAGAGGGGCTTAGGCATTGGATCGCGACGGCAGTACGAGATCGCGGCACTGTCGCCCGATATCTTGTCACTGGGCCAGGGAAGCCGCGGCGACTATTGGTCGCAATAGCACGAGCACTGCCACCGGACTCACTTCCAAATGAAATTGGTAAAGATCCTTGGCTGATTGCGGCCGATTGCGCTCTTGGACGGGTTTCCGAGCGTTCAGCTCTCTACTTTAGCGCCTTTCTTTTCAGTCGGGCTCTCGGTCCGAGCTCACGTAATGCAGCAGAGCTTGCTCAGTTAGAATTCGACGCCATACACGAGGCAGCGGCACTGGACCAACTTGATGAAGAGGCTTGGCGGCTGCTTGATCCGCTCTTGCCATCTTCTGGTTTCTGGCGCGAGTGGGACAGGTGTCGCCGAATCAGAGCGGGGCTAGTCCATCTGTTCGTCGACCGAAATCTCGAGCCTCGGGTCTTTGCTCAGATTACAACGAAGGACCAGCTGTTTGAAGACCTAGCGCTCACAGCGGTGCGCTACGGCCCAGGGAGACGCTATTTGAAGCGAGTCTGCCATATGATGAGAAGCGAGTCGAAGACACAATTCTCCGGCCGAATTCAGCAGGTCGAAAAATTACTTGAATGGTAGAGTGCCCAGAAAGAGGAGATTTCATCGATTGGATGGTTGGGTTTCTCTTCATAATTTGATCCGTAATTTGGCTCTAAAATATTGGCGATTTGAGTGGGAGTCGGACCCATTAATGAGGTCTTATATATCTCGATCTGAATCGATATAGATTATTGATTTATAGAAGGATATCCCGACCAGTTTTTCCATTGAGTCTAGAACGGACAAGGATCCCAATCAGTGCTTAGAATATCTCAAGTAAACTAGCAAGAATTTGACCGAATGTGCGTCGACGAAGAGTTTGTAGGACTCAGTAATCTTCTCTTGGTGGCTTCCGCGTCTCACGCTCCGGCAGGACACACGAGCTACTCATCACGCCCTTGCTTGCAATGCTGTCAGCAGCAGTTCGCAAACGAGTCCCGCCGACTGGGTACTGAGCCTCCCTTCTAGCGCAGTTGCGACACTTGGATCGGGGCGTCCATGTCCATCTCCGCGATCATTTCGAAGTCGATTTACCGCGCATGCCAGAAGAAAAAGTGCTTGCTGGAGCGCACGATATGGGTCCTCGTCCAGCTTCACGTCGGACCCCTTCAAATCAAGCGCGTAGAACGCGTTGAACAGCGCCGTTGGAAAGTGTGATGCTCTACCGACCGTAGCGTAATCTCCAGTAACCTCCTTGAGGACGTGTCTAACTGTAGCCTCTTCGAGGTTCTTCGCCGTGCCAATCAGCAACTCGGGGTCACCTGATCCGAGTTGCGCCCGTCGAACGTACGCTGACAGGGCCGCAGTCAGTTCCGTCCCTTCGAGATTCTCGAGCACCGTTGGCCTGAGGCTGCCCTCCGGGTCCAGATCGTAGCCTACTCGCCTAAATGCTTCGCGCAGCTGATTGAGAGTTTCGGCACCCGGGTAGTCAGGTGTGCCGGGCCGGAAGCCACCAGACGCCCGAACCTGGTTCACAAAGAGCTCGACAAAGCGCGCGCCCTTCTCCGGCTGCCTATCGATCGCATATGCAAGGATCATCCTCAAACGTTTGACCTTCCCCCTTGGATGGCCATCTTGGCTTCTAGGCTCTGCACCCGATAAGCCTACCCGCGAGACCATTCGTGTGATTTCGTCGTGCGAAGGTCCGCGCTGGTCGACAAATCGTGGAAGAAGCGTGATGAGTTCCTCGTTGAGCATAATGGGTCGCGTCCCCGAGAGTGGTGTAACAGGGCTGTGCGTCTCGCGTCCCCGGGGGGTGATCTGTTCTGTCAAGTTGCCACCGACGGCAACTTGAGAAGCTCATTATCGCTGCTGGCCGACTGCGTGTCCAGCGTCGTGTGCTTCGCTCGCTGCACACTCCATTCATCGTGATTCTCTGCTAGGATCACACCCACCGGCCTCCGGATGGCCGCCTCGTTCGGGAAGATCCCCACCACGTATGTGCGGCGCTTGATCTCCCCCTTTAAGCCTCCGCAGCGGATTGGTCGAGTCCAGCCGGGACCTGTGTTCACGCGGAATGTGCATCTAGGCCAGCACATCACCCTCGGCGTCGTCCCCGACCGCCGCTCACTTCGGTAGGTTGGGACTCACCTGGCTGGCGATCTGCCGACATGGTGCGCAGGCCGCCTTGGCCGTGTCCTGCACGAAGGCTGTGTTCAGCAGCGTCGCGATGGCCCACCAGCCCGAGCAGCCTACATATGTCAACCGGTCTTGGTGGAAACGCAGCTGGCAGCGCTGCCAAGTGCAATCCAGCACCCGCTGGACGGCTGCCTTAGGTGCCTTGTCATCATCCGAAACGACCAGCCGCATCCCGCGCGGTCCGCGCCGGGCCACTCGGCCCCAAGGGATTCAGCCTCTGAGGTGCCGACCGCGATGCCCAGCACCTCCCGCCGGTCGCGCTCGTTGATCGCCACGGCGATCGTCATCGCAACCGAGACGACGCACCCTCCGAGGCGCGCCTTGACGTAGGTGGAGGCCAGACCTAGGCGGTTTGCAGCCAGTTCTCGATCGCATCGGTGCAGGCGAACCTTGCACGTGCTAGGGGGATAGCGCTGATGGCAGACTCGAGCGGCGAGTTGAACCAGCAGTTCGGGTTCACTCCTGTAGAATGGCGGTCTTCAATCGAATCGCCCAAACACACGTTACGATGCCCTTTATCGCCGCCGTCGTCCAAGACTGTCCCGTCGTCTTTGATCGGGACAGGACGCTCGACAAGATCGGCGTCCTGACGACGCAGGCCGCCAAGACAGGCGCTCGACTAGTCGTCTTCCCCGAGGCCTTCGTCTCGTCCTACCCGAAGGGCCTCGATTTTGGAGCGCGGGTGGGCGGGCGGACTGCACAGGGGCGCCAGTATTTCCAACGCTACTACGACAGCGCGGTTGACATCCCGGGACCGGGGATCGACCGGCTTGCCGAGATTTCCGGCGACAACGACATCTACCTAGTAGTGGGTGTCATCGAACGCGAACGCGGCACGCTCTACTGCACCGCCGTCTTCCTTAGCCCGGACGGGAAGTACCTGGGCAAGCATCGGAAACTGATGCCGACGGGGATGGAGCGCATCATTTGGGGATTCGGTGACGGCTCGACACTTCCGGTCTACGACACGCCCCTGGGACGCCTGGGAGCCGTGATCTGCTGGGAGAACTACATGCCGCTGCTCCGCACGGCCATGTACGGTAAGGGGATCCAGCTGTACTGCGCTCCGACGGCGGACGATCGGGACAACTGGCATTCCTCGATGATCCACGTGGCGCTCGAAGGCCGCTGCTTCGTGCTTTCTTGCTGCCAGTACCTCACGCGCGGAGACTGCCCAAGCGACTATCCCGCTGTCCAAGGTGACGATCCGTCGACAGTGCTGATGCGGGGTGGCAGCGCGATCATCAGCCCGCTGGGGGACGTTCTGGCTGGCCCCCTGTACAACCAGAAGGGGATCCTCACCGCGGAGATTGACATCGCCGAGATCACACGGGGCAAGTACGATTTCGATGTCGTCGGACACTACGCGCGACCCGACGTGTTCCGCCTGGAAGTGAACGAAGAACCAAATTCCACTGTGGTGATCAAGTGAATCGCCGCTAGCGCGTGGACGGTGTAGCTGGGCCGTCGTACCGCCAAATCACTCGAAGGGCACAATTGATTGGGGCCTCTACTCCCCAGTTAGGAGGCGAGGGTTACAATTCGTCCTTGCATCGCGCGAAGGTCCATCCTGAGCTCGGCAGACGCTGCGTCGCTGACCGCATGCGGTCAGTCCGGACGGATTCAGAACAACACTCCAAATCGCAAGTGAGCGAAGCGCCTGTGGGGATCTTGCATGCGATCCTGCCCCTTGCATTCGTCCTCGCAGTCTCCGCATTCGCCCCTGAGTCGAATGCTCAAGAGGCTGGTACAGCGCCTTCGGCACAGGCGGCGACCATTCCAGATGCGAACCTTCGGGCAGCCCTCGAGAAGGCACTTGGCAAGGCAACGGGCGAGACGATCACG
>JAPPKG010000676.1:0-7970 GCA_026914085.1 Caldilineaceae bacterium
CCCTTGTGCGGGGGCGGAGCCCCCGCACAAGGGAGGGCCGACTAGGCCCGACCGCACAACTGCAATGGTCAGTGGTCAGTGGTCAGCGGCTAGTGGTCAGAGGAGGCGTCCTTCTTGCCTTAGCGTTGATCGCGGACTGGACTTGGCTCCGTCGCTACCTGAGGCATAGTAAAGTTCGCCCTCATTTTGGGATGCGCTCGACGGAAACGTCGGGTGGTCAGCCGATTTCTTTTGGGGAAATGACAGCGGGATATATTGGATTTTCGATGTTTGCATTATACACATGATGCGCGTATTATTCACGCGTCAGGCTCTCAACCCGATTGTTTTCGAATGAGACGAGGAAATGAGAGTTGCACAGAAGTTCAATCCCGAACCCAGCCAATTGAGTTCAAAGGAGGCCGATTCCCTAACCTTATTAAAGTGTAGGACCATTTCAGTTTGCCTTCCAAACGATCAATCCCAAGGAGCGACCTGATGAGGAAAAAGCTGACCTATTTGCTTATCGCGATTACCGCAGTGGCATTGCTGGCCGCGTGTGGTGCTCCGGAGCCGGCGGCAGAGGAAGCAGTGGAGGAGGCGCCCGCGGCCGAGGAGACGTCGGAAGAGGCGATGGCTTCATCTGGCTACGATAGCTGCCTCGAATCCCAAGCTGCAGGCAATACATTCTGTGAAGCACCGATGCTGGCGGCCCTCGTCGAAGCGGGCGAACTGCCACCAGTGGATGAGCGGCTTCCCGTCAATCCAGCTGTGGGCAACAACCGCATTCCCGACTGGCAGGCCGTGATGGAACGCGGCGAGTATGGCGGCACGCTGCGCCTGATTGACTTTGACGCAGGCTCAATCGGCCATGATGCGGGCTGGATTTCGAACGAGCCGTGGGTGGAGACCGAGGACATTTCGCATGACTTTGCGACAATGACCGGCAACATCTTCGATCTGGAGATCAGTGACGACGACCAGGTTTTCACCTTCCATATGCGCAAAGGCATGAAGTTCTCGGATGGCTCCGACTTTGATACGGATGACATCGATTTCTGGTGGAACGACATGCTGCACAACGAGACGCTCACGCCCGTAATCGGGTCGACCTGGCGTTCGGGCAATTCGCCCTCAGGAAACGTGGGCACACTGGAGGTGATCGACCGCTATACCTTCAAGGTCTCGTTCGATCAGCCGTACGGCGGCTGGCCGGGCCTTTTCACATACGGCGGCGGCCCGCACCGATTCACAGACAGCGACTACCTGAAGAAGATCCACGGGGATTATGCGGATCCGGACGAGTTGGCAGGACTGCTCGAAAAGCATGGTTTTGAGGCAGGTGAGTGGAACAGGCTGTTTGCCGTTTACACCAGCACCAACCGCCAGCATGAGACCGGCCTTCCTTCGCTTGGACCTTACATTCTGACTGAAATGGGCGAGACGCAGGCGGTTATGGAGCGGAACCCCTATTACTTCAAGGTGGACGAGTGGGGCCAGCAGCTGCCTTACATCGACCGGCTTCAGATATCGATTGTTCCCGATGTCAATGCGGCGACATTGAAGATTATCGCCGGTGAAGTGGATATGGCGCGCCGCGGCGTAACTGCTGCCGACATGCCGCTCTACCTGCAGAACGCCGAGGAGAAGGGCTACGAGGTCGTCATTCTGGACATGCACGCCTCGCTGGGTGAGATCTACCTGAATATGACCTATGCGGATGAGGCGTGGCAGGAGGTCATCAACGAATTAGACTTCCGCAAAGCACTCTCCTTCGCGGTTGACCGCGAGTCGATCATCGACGCGGTTTACGCGGGTCTGGCGGAACTACCGCAGACCATGGACCCGACCACAGACGTTGCGCAGGCCGAGGCGCTTCTGGACGGGTTGGGACTGGACCAGCGCGACGCGGACGGGTGCCGGTTGACACCGAGCGGCCTGCCGATCCGGATCCAGTTCAATTTCACCCCGTTCACGGGTGAATCGCTGCCGACGGCTGAGATTGCGGCACAGAACTGGAATGACATCGGCATCTGCACAACGGTCAAGCAACTGGAGCAGAACCTGTTCCTGACTCAGGCGGCAGCCAACGAGACGCAGGCGATGGTCTGGTGGGCGCACTATCCTCGCTGGCCGTGGCACGAATCCGGCGACTACATCGGCCGTGCATGGCAGCGCCACTACGCCCCGTTGTGGATGGCGTGGTATGACTGGAACGTAGGGGGCGGCAAGGAGGCCTCGGACAACCCTGACGAGACCGACCCGTTGGTCGTTGGTGTCGAACCGCCGCAGACCTACAAGGACTTGCGGAGGCTACAGACCGAGCTCTTCGCTACCTCGGATGCATCAGAGCACGAGCGGATTTGGGGTGAGATGATCGCGATCTTCCGTGACAACCACTTCTGGATTTCCGCGTCCGACCCGTTGAAGAATCCTCTGGTCGTAAGCGCGGGACTTGGAAACGTGGCCAAGAGAGGATTCCAGATCCAGTCTGCCAACGAGGCAGAGTTCTACTACTGGCAGGATGAGAGCCGACGCTGAATTCGGCAGATTGAGAATCGGGGGGCGGGCGCGGCTCGCCCCCCGAACCACCGCCACACTTCGGGCAAGACACACGCCGGAAGTTCGTAGCACAAGCAGGTTTCTCCAGTTCTCCCCACAGGGTACTTACAGGGAAGGGAGTCAATGCTTACACAGTACATTGGCAGACGACTTCTGCTGTTAATCCCGTTGATCTTACTCATCTCCGTCATATCGTTCGTACTGATCCAACTGCCGCCGGGGGACATTCTGAACATGGAGGTCCTGCGACTGCGGTCGGCGGGTACGCAGGTATCCGAGGAGGAGGTCGAGGCGTTGCGGCAACTTTACGGGCTGGACAAGTCGATGCCGGAACAGTACTGGCTTTGGATAACAAACATCCTGTTCAAAGGCAATTTCGGGACTTCGTTCACCTACGTCAAGTCGGTAAGCGAGATCCTGGCGGCACGCGTTCCTCTGACGGCGGCGGTGTCGGTGTTGACCGCGGTTTTCGTATGGGTGACGGCGGTGCCGATTGGTGTCTACTCGGCAACGCATCAGTACTCACTGGTCGACTATTTCTGGACGTTTATCTCGTTTATTGGCGTTGCGACACCAGGTTTTTTGCTGGCGCTGATCTTTTTGTGGCTGGCATTTGTCTGGTTCGACATTTCGGCAATCGGTCTGTTTTCTCAACAGTATGAGACCGCGCCCTGGAGCTGGGGGAAGTTGGTGAACATGCTCCAGCACATCTGGGTGCCGATTGTCATTATCGGTATGGCAAATACGGCTGGGATGATGCGCACGATGCGGGGGATGATGCTGGACGAACTGAACAAGCAGTATGTCATCACGGCACGTTCGAAAGGACTGACGGAGACGCGACTGCTGGTGAAATATCCGGTGCGCACATCGATGAACCCCGTATTCAGCACGATCGGTTGGATGCTACCGGGGATAATCTCGGGTGAGGTGCTGGTTTCAATGGTGCTTAACATTCCGACGACGGGCCCGGTGCTGTTGCAGGCTCTCTTGAACCAGGACATGTTTCTGGCGGGCAGCATCGTGTTCATCCTCAGTATTCTGACCGTGGTCGGTACTCTGGTCTCCGATATCCTGCTGGTGTGGCTGGATCCGCGTATCCGCTATGAGGGTGTAGCCTGATGAGCGAAAACGTCCAACAGGAAGAAGAGATGGGGGCCGTACAAAGGGTTTCCGCAGAGGATCCCAGCCGCGAGAAACAGGCGCTGTATACGGCTTCGCAATCGCAGCTGATCTGGCGGCGATTCAAGAGGCACAAGCTTGCGCAGGCTTCGATGGTCATTCTGGGGCTCCTTTATCTGGTTGCTGCGCTGGGTGAGTTTATTGCACCGTACGATACGAAGCATGACTTCAAGGGGTTCGTGTACGCGCCGCCGGCCAAGATCCATCTCTTTGACGAGAATGGTTTTGCCGGTCCGTTCGTTTACGGGTTGAAGGGGGGGCGCGATGAACAGTACAACCGGGTATTTGCGGAGGTGAAGGAAGAGAAGTACCCTGTACGGTTCTTTGTGCGCGGTGATCCGTACAAGATGTGGGGTCTGTTTGAGACGGACCGCCATCTCTTTGGGGTAGCAGAGGAAGGGCAGATCTTTCTGTTCGGGACGGACCGGCTGGGGCGAGACCTGTTTTCGCGGGTAATCTACGGAACGCGCATTTCGCTGACGATTGGGCTGGTGGGCGTCTTCCTCAGTTTCGTATTTGGGTTGGTGATTGGAGGCATCTCGGGGTATTTCGGCGGGGTAACGGATGAGGTCATTCAACGACTGATCGATCTGCTTGTTTCGATTCCGCAGTTGCCGCTATGGATGGCACTGGCGGCGGCGGTACCGCGGGACTGGGACTCAATTCAGACCTACTTTGCGATTACAATTGTACTCTCGATCGTGGGTTGGGCGGGCCTGGCGCGGACGGTGCGCGGGCGCCTGCTTTCGTTACGCGAAGAGGATTTTACAATTGCGGCGCGCGTATCCGGCGTTGGCGAGTGGCGAATCATTACAAAGCACCTGTTGCCGCTTTTTGCGAGCTATATCGTGGTGGCTATCACGCTTGCCGTTCCCGGCATGATAATCGGTGAAACGAGCCTTAGTTTCATCGGTCTTGGAATCCAGCCGCCCGCGGTCAGTTGGGGCACTCTACTGCAGGACGCGCAGATGATCGCAAACGTTGCCCTTCATCCCTGGATGCTGATTCCGGCTCTGTTTGTCATTGTGACCGTGCTCATGTTCAATTTTCTGGGCGATGGACTGCGGGATGCGGCAGACCCATACTCGATGACATAGATGCTGTTGCGGCGCGGAAAACAGTCACAGGGCAATCGAGAGCACATGGCCCACGACTTGATACTTGAAGTCAAGAACCTGATGACCCATTTCCACCTGCACGAAGGCATCGTGCGGGCGGTCGACGGTGTGTCGTTTAACGTCCGGCGCGGCCAGACTTTAGGCATCATTGGTGAGAGCGGTTGCGGGAAATCGGTGACGGTGCATTCGATTCTACGCCTCGTCCCGTCGCCGCCGGGCAACATTGTGGACGGACAGATCTTGTTGCACCAGGGCGAGAACGGGAAGGACCCTGGTGCGATCGACCTGGCCCAGTTGGACCCGCGCGGGGCTCAAATCCGTACGATTCGGGGCGCCGAGATCAGCATGGTCTTCCAGGAGCCGATGACTTCGTTCGGCCCCATGCACACGATTGGCAACCAGATAATCGAGACGATACTGCTTCACCAGGAGGACGTGGAAAGTTCCGATGCGCGTGAGCTGGCGGTCGAAAATCTGCGACGGGTTGGCATTCCGCGGGCGGAACAGATTGTAGACGCCTATCCGCACCAGCTGAGCGGCGGGATGAGACAGCGGGCAATGATTGCGATGGCGCTATCGTGTACGCCGCGACTCCTGATCGCGGATGAGCCGACGACCGCGCTGGACGTTACGATTCAGGCTCAGATTCTGGAACTGCTGACGGCCTTACAGGAAGAGGTGGGTATGGCCGTCATCTTCATCACGCACAATTTGGGCGTGATTGCCGAAGTCGCCGATGAAGTGGCGGTCATGTACCTGGGGCGCATTGTCGAACAGGCCAGTGTGAACGAGCTGTTCGACAACCCGCGGCATCCCTATACGCAAGGGCTACTGAATTCGATTCCGCACATTGACGAGGAGAAGCTGCCACGGCTGCGGGCGATCGAAGGCGTTGTTCCTGACCCGTATGAGATACCCAGCGGCTGTGCCTTCAGTGACCGCTGTCCGAGCTTTATGCCGGGAACGTGCGACAGGGCGATGCCGGAGCTGGATGAGACAGTGCCCGGTCATCGCGTGCGCTGCTTTTTGTACTCAGACGTCGAAGAGAGGCTGACCGAGGAAGAACATGGCGGATGACAACGAGCTCTTGCTCGAGGTCAATGACCTGAGAATGTACTTTCCCATTCAGAAGGGACTGCTGCGGCGCACCACGGGATATGTCAAGGCCGTTGACGGGGTCAGTTTGTCGATCAAGAAGGGCGAGACGCTGGGGCTGGTCGGGGAAAGCGGGTGCGGCAAGACGACCACCGGCCGCTGTATCGTGCGCGTTTACCAGCCAACCGGCGGCGAAATTGTCTTCCACGACGAAGGCGATGTAGTCGACATAAACCGGCTGACGAGGCAGGAGCTGAAGGCCTTTCGCCGAAATATGCAGATGATCTTTCAGGACCCATTCTCGTCTCTGAACCCGCGCATGACGGTGCTGGAGCTGGTGGGCGAGCCGCTGCTGGCACACGGAATCGCACGGGGCCAGGAGTTGGAGGACCGGGTGGCGGAGATGGTGAGAGCCGTGGGGCTGCGGGTCGAACATCTGCCACGCTATCCACACAGCTTCAGCGGCGGGCAGAGGCAGCGGATTGGCATTGCGCGTGCGCTGGTGCAGCGGCCGAAGCTGGTAGTCTGCGACGAGCCGGTTTCCGCCCTGGACGTATCGGTCCAGTCACAGGTCGTCAATCTGTTGCAGGATCTGCAGTCGGACCTGGATCTGACCTATCTATTTGTTGCGCACGACATGAGCGTTGTGCGGCAGGTCAGCAACCGGATTGCGGTGATGTATGTTGGCAAATTGGTCGAGGTTGCGGAGTCGGAGGAGTTGCTGCGCAATCCCAAGCACCCTTACAGCGAGACGTTGCTTTCGGCTGTGCCGCGCCCGAATCCGCATCACCACATGCAGCGGCTGAACCTGGAAGGCGAGCCGGCGGACCCGGCCAACGCACCGCCGGGCTGCGTGTTTCACCCGCGTTGCCGCTATATGGAGGAAGTCTGCCAGACGGACGTGCCGCCCCTGATAGAGTTGACGCCGGGCCACCATGTTGCATGTCACTTTGCCGACTCCCTAGAACTGCAGGGGATCGATCCCTCGCGCTCTCCCCAAGCCTGAAAGGTACACTGGGCTCCAAACAACATCCCACGAGAGGAAACCCATGGAGAAACTCGTTATCACAGTGACCACGGACTCATCGCTGTCTTTTCCACGAAACCCTTATTTGACGCACTGTGACGACACGAAGGGGGTCGCGGAAGAGTACATTCGATCGATGAACGCGGGCGCTACGATTGTGCATACACACGGCCAGTACAGGTCGGACCCGGTGATCCAGCCTGACGGCAAGCAGCTTTCGATACCGAATGTCGAGGGTTGGCGGGATATCACGGAACGGGTGCGGGCGGCGGGCGAGCCGATTGTACAGTTCGGGCTGGCGAGTATGCGATTGGAACAGAAACTGGAGCTATGGGAGCAGCTCAAGCCGGACATGAGTTCGATCAACTTCAACTCACATGACGAGTATTTTCAGCCTGAAGCAGATTATGCTCCCGTGCCGATCTACTCAGTGCACCCGATCCCGGAACTCAGGATGTACTCAAGCCTGGCGAAAAAATATGGCGTGAAGCAGGAGATTGAGTGCTTTAACACCGGGGCGTATTGGGCAATTGGCAAGATTCGCGGGGGTGACTTCTGGACCGAGGAGGGTGTCAGGGAAATTGAGGAGGACCTGCTGCCCGAGCCATTGTGGGTGACGTTGTTCTTTGGCTGGGAAGGACAGGGCTGGACGCCGCCGACGGCCAAAGGGCTTCAGTACATGGTGGACCATTTGCCGCCAAGAACGAATTTCAGCATGAGTTGCATGGACCCGCCAAACTACTGGTCAATGGTGGCGCATACGATTGCAATCGGAGGCCACGTGCGGGTTGGTATGGAAGACTGCCCGTTCGTCGAAGACGGTGTGTACGCCAAGACGAACGCTGAGCTGGTGGAGAAGGCTGTTCGCATCGCGCGCGAGGTTGGCAGAGAGATTGCATCGGGAGGCGAGGCGAGAGAGATTGTAGGTTTGCCTGCGGCACAGTAGCCGGGCACAGGAACAGTGCAGATGGAGGAGCCATGAAAGGTCTGAGCTGCAATTCCGGTCT
>JAPPKG010000035.1:0-7916 GCA_026914085.1 Caldilineaceae bacterium
CCGCCCGCCCCCCCCGCCCCCCCCGGCCCCCGGCGGGGGGGGGGCGCCCCCTGACACTCGGGGTGCTCTTTTTCCCCCCCACCGCCCGGAACTGCAGTGGTCAGTGGTTAGTGGTCAGTTGTCAGAGAGTTGGCTTCCCCTGCCCCAGTGTTGATCGCGGAATGACTATGGTTTGATAGTTGCGTTTTTTGGAAGCTGGGCGGCGGCTGGCGAGAGAGCGCAGCAGGCCGGAGGCGCAGTCCAACCCCTCAACACACATTCCACGGCGGAGAATATCATGGCTTCAATGGAGAAAGCAGGGAAGAGCGTCTACCTGGCGAACCCGTACGGGTTTTCGGCACAGCAGCGGGCGTTGCTGCTGCCGCCGCTGATCGAGGCTGTGGCGGCGTTGGGGCTGGATGTGTGGGAGCCGTTTGCGCGTTCGGGCGGGAAGATTGACAGGACGAAGCCGGGGTGGGCGTATGACGTCGGTCAGCTTTGCTATCAGGATGTGCGGGAGGCGGATGCGATCTTTGCCGTGGTCAACGGTGTGCCGCCGGACGAGGGCGTGATGATCGAGATGGGGATGGCGATCGCGCTGGGTAAGCCGACGTTTCTGTTCCGGGACGATTTTCGGAGTGTTGCCGATACGGAGGAGTATCCGCTGAATTTGATGCTGTTTACGGGGATGCCGCAGGCGGAGTGGGAGATGCACTATTACAGGTCGGTGGAGGAGATTGGGGCGGCGGAGAAGGCGCTGGCGCGGTGGGCGAGGGGGTAAGGGGGTTTGTTGCGCGGACGCATATGAGGTCAACGGAACTGGATTGTTTCGCTACATTCAGTGGCGTCCGAATCTTGAAGGCAGTGCCTCTCTTGGCGACTGACGTGTCCATCCACTCTAGTGGTAAGTGCTTCCACTCAGTGCCCTAGCTCGTGGTCCAGTTTTTGGGGCCCACTTCACTCCTCTGGTTGTGCCGCTCTAAAAAATCTGAGTGACTCTGCTCACTGCATCAATTGAAAATGTGATTTTAAGTTGGTATTCTTGAGGACGATGTAAGTCGAAATCCCCACCTATAGGACAGTTGGGTGACAATAATGAAAATCTCTAAAATTGCTGTAAATGGCCTCTTCGCAAGATTCAATCATGATCTAATCTTTGATCCTTCTGAACGGATTACCATCATGTATGGTCCTAATGGATTCGGGAAGACGATGATACTGCGAATCATTGACGTATTGTTCAATTCATCACCACGTAGTCTTGGTCGGATGCCATTCGAAGAACTCCATGTGGATTTCGACAATGAATCGCGTCTCTCCGTGATTCGTAGTCCAGACAGATCTTCTCCGAAGCTAGTCTTTGGCACTCCAAAGAAACAAATGCACTCTTATGTGCCGGGAGCGCTGAGCAAGGCGCAAGAAGCTTCATTCCCTACAAGTGCAATAGCTGACTATGTTCCAGGCTTAGTCCAAGATGGACCGTCAGAGTGGCGACATGTCATCACCGGTCAGGTCTTGGACCTATATGACGTCCTCGCAACCTACGCTGACGAAATTCCTTTTGAGTTTGATTTGCCGGAGCGAAAACTTCCTAAGTGGCTAGAAGACATCAGGGCATCATTGCCCGTCCGTTTCATTGATACAGAACGACTCATTGATATTGAACGTCCTGAAGATTCTGATTCACATAAACGAACCATCCGACAGATAAGTCGCTTTTCCCGTGCGATACCCGAACGAACTATCCGACGAAACTCGGAAAAGTTGGCAGAAATGATCAAACAAGCGCTGGCAGAATACGCCAATCTGTCTCAATCGTTGGATCGATCATTTCCAGCCAGGTTTGTCGCAGTACCAGAAAGTGAGCAACTCTCAAAAGAGCAACTTGCTCGAGACTTAGAGAAAGTAGAAACTCGACGTTCCGAAATTGTCAGGGCTGGTCTCCTGCCCCAAGAACACGCAAGTTCAATCATGCCTGACATCGATTCGATTGATGAATCCAAGAGAAGCGTTCTGGCAGTTTACGCTCAAGATGCTACCAAGAAACTTGACGTATTTGATGGTCTATACTCAAAAGCCAGTGCATTCGTAAGAATTGCTAACGCTCGTCTACTTTACAAGAAAGTTTCTGTCAGCCAAGACGGACTACAGATTTCAAACTCAGATGGTTCAGACCTCGAACTTGAGATGCTATCCTCGGGCGAACAACACGAAATCGTACTCCTGTTCGAACTGTTGTTTGAAACGGAGAAGAATTCCCTCATATTGGTGGATGAACCAGAGTTGTCGTTACATGTCGCTTGGCAGAGGCAAATGTTAGAAGATCTTCAGGAAATGGCCGAGTTGTCGGACTTTCGGGCTTTACTAGCAACTCATTCTCCTCAAATCATTGGCAATAGGTGGGATCTGACCATTGAATTACAAGGTCCAGACAGAGAATGATTCAGGTTTATCCATATGAGATTGCCAATGAAATTCGCATGACACGATCACAATACTCGGGAGCCTTCCTAATCGTAGAAGGACGAGATGATCGACTATTCATGGCAAGTTTCATTTCACATTCGACCTGTACAATTGAGGTGGCCCAGGGCAAACAAAACGTTTGTGATGTGATCGACATTCTAGATGAAGACAATTTCGATGGCGTATTGGGATTGATTGATGCAGACCTTGACAGAATTGAAGGAAGTCAGGAAAGAAGCCAGAATCTAGTAATGCCTGAATGCCACGACTTGATGATGATGCTTGTCAGTTCCCCAGCTCTCGACCGAGTACTAACAGAGGTGGGAAGTCGAAAGAAGCTTGAGACCTTTGAAGAAGATGTTTTGGAAGCTCTAATTGAACGAGCATTGCCGGTGGGATACTTGCGTCTCCATTCCTTGAGAGAAAAGCTAAACCTGCAATTTGAGGGCCTCAGATACTCAGCCTGGATTAGCCGTTCATCATTTGAGGTGAATACTGACGAGCTAATCAAAAGGGTAAAGAATTTATCTCAACGTGATGATCTGTCAAGTCACGACCTCGCTAACGCCATTGCAGAACTTCACAGGTCGAACTATAACCCCTATGAGATTTGCAACAGTACCGATGTAATCGAAATACTTTCGATTGGGTTGAGACGTGTCATAGGCAATGGGAAGGCAAGAGAGGTCGGAGTCGAGTCATTGAAGTCGCTATTAAGAGTGGCCTACTCGGAGGACCATTTCCGTTCATCAAGCTTGAAGAAAGAAATCGAAAAATGGGAAAATCAAAACCCTGAGTTTCAAATCCTCAGAAGTGACGTCCTGTGAAGCGATTGTTTCCCAGTAACCCACCTTACTAACAGTGCTTCCTACAGCAGTCTTCACCTTCTTACTGAATCAGATTCTAAGGACCTCTCGTTCTTGACATAAACACCGGCCTCTGCTGCATTTGCCCGCATTACAAGTGAATATTTGAACTTTTATCCAGAGAGGTGGAGGGACCGGCCCTGTGGGGCTTCCGCAACCCGGTAGCGGAAGATGAAAGGCAGTGAGCTCGTCGGCTGCCTTTCGTCTGCACGGCGTGGGGTATCTCTTACTCTGAATATTCCAGTAGAGCGAGTTGAACGCGGATGATCGTGATGAAATTGGGCGGGACATTGGTCGGCACAACGGAATCGAACGACAGCACGGAGAAAACTGTGGTCGCCGGTGTCGAAAGGCAGGCCGAGGGCGCTTACGCAGCGGGTGGGCCCGATCAGAGTTCGAAGAGCCCCGGTGTGCTGGACGTCGTAAGCGCGATGGGCGGGGTCACAAGCAGTGGACTGTCTTGTCTGGGAATTACAAAGGCTCTTTGAACGCCACAAAGAACAATATGTAACGTATCTGTGGCCGGCTTTTCAACTTGTGCAAGATGTTGACGATAGACGAAAGGCCGGCTATGGCGTGTCTAATGCACAAAAAAGCCGCTCAATGCGGTAGCTCTTGCGTAGCGACAAGAAAAGAAAACGCCAGGGATATAGGATTGTGCGAACCGCAGCCCGACAATCACACGGCATGGAGCCGAATTTCATCCACTGGCCGCAAGTTATATTTTGTCGGAATTCTTGGTTTGGCGCAAGTTTGGATTTTCCTGGAGGGCGTCCAAGATGTGGGGAGGAGACATTCTGGCGTGGGAATCATGCCAGCACTGGCTGAAATTGTTTGCAGACTTTGAGTAAGGCATAGGGCAGGCACAAGGCCTGCCCCTACGGGGGAGGCGAGGGGGATTGCGGAGGCCGTGTGGGGGGGCGGCGCGAGGGCAGGCACAAGGCCTGCCCCTACGGGAGCGGCGAGGGGATTTAGGAGGCCGTGTGGGGGGCGGCGCCAGGGCAGGCACAAGGCCTGCCCCTACGGGGGAGGCGAGGGGGATTGCGGTGGCCGTGGGGGTGGCGGCGCGAGGGCAGGCACAAGGCCTGCCCCTACAGGGGAGGCGAGGGGATTGCGGTGGCCGTGTGGGTGGCGGTGCCAGGGCAGGCACAAGGCCTGCCCCTACAGGGGAGGCGAGGGGATTGCGGTGGCCGTGTGGGTGGCGACGCGAGGGCAGGCACAAGGCCGGCCCCTACGGGGGCGGTGTGGGGATTGCGGAGGCTGCGCGGCGCCGGTGTGGCGTGGTGCATAGGGGGCGTTGCGGCCCTCCCTGCGTAAGGGGGGCCGCAACGCCCGATCGCCCATAATTGCAGGGGCCGGGGATTAGAGTTAGTGGTCAGAGACTGCGCTATAGCTGTCTCAGAGTTGATCGCGGAATGGCTGTGGTTCCGAAGGACTGGCATATGCCCAGACTACGGCCAAAACGAGTAGAACGCCTCTGTCTCGCCCTCCTGCGCCAGGTATTGTTGCACGACCTCTTCAAGACCTTTCATACACAACATCCCGCGAGATTTGACATAGGGCGGGGGCTCTGCTACATTTGCCCGCATTACAACTGAATAGCTGAACTCTTATCCAGAGAGGCGGAGGGACCGGCCCTGTGAAGCCTCGGCAACCTGGTGGCGGAGGATGGATTTTCCGTGACGCAGGTGCCAATTCCGGCAGAAGCTGCGCCCAGAGAATAATCAGGCAGCGCAGAACGATTCTGGAAGATGAGAGGCAGTAGATATAGTCGGCTACCTCTCGTCTGGACGGCGCGAGGTATTTTTTTACTTATTCTTCTTGTAGAGCGAGTCAGACGCGTATGATCGTGATGAAATTTGGCGGGACGTCGGTCGGTACGACGGAGTCGATCGACGGCGTAGCAAAGATCGTGGCAGCGGCTGTCGAAAGGCAGGCCGGGGGCGCAGAGGGTGAGTCCGATCAGAGCGGGGAGAGCCCCGGTGTGCTGGTTGTGGTGAGCGCGATGGGCGGGGTTACGAACACGCTGATCGATGCGGCGCAGGCAGCGGCGGCGGGGGACGAGACGCCTTACCGGGATGCGCGGAGCCAGCTGCTGGTGCGGCACCAGGTGGTGGCCGGGCAGCTGATTGAGGACGGGGTGGAGCGGGCCGGGCTGGGCAGGTTGTTCGACAACCGGCTGCGCGAGTTTGAGCGTTTGTGCCGCAGCATAACGGTGCTGGGTGAGCTGACGCAGCGGGGGCTGGATGTGGTGAGCGGGGTGGGGGAACGGCTGAGCGCGCCGCTGCTGGCGGCTGTACTGCGGGCGAACGGGGTGAATTCCCAGTTCGTGGACGCGGGCGAGCTGATCATCACCGACGACCAGTTCGGCAACGCCAATCCGCTGATGGAGGCCACGCCGGCGCGCTGCCGGGACCGGCTGCTGCCGATGATGCAGAGCGGTGTGGTGCCGGTTGTGACCGGTTTTGTGGGCGCGACGGAGAAGGGCGTGCCGACGACGCTGGGGCGGGGCGGGTCGGACTACTCGGCAGCGATACTGGGCGCGGCGCTCGATGCGGACGAGATCCAGATCTGGACGGACGTGGACGGGGTCATGACGGCCGACCCGCGCATCGTCGAAACGGCGCAGTCGATGGAGGAGCTTTCCTACGAGGAGGTGGCGGAATTGGCTTACTACGGCGCCAAGGTGCTGCACCCCAAGACGGTCACGCCGGCGGTGGAGAGTAAGATACCGCTGCGCGTGCTCAACACGTTCAATCCCTCCCACCCAGGCACGCGCATCGTCGAGAAGACGCGCCAGCTGCACCACGGGGTGAAGGCGATCACGGCGGTGCGGGAACTGCGGCTGATTACGGTGGCGGGGCGGGGGATGATCGGCGTGCCGGGCATTGCGGCGCGCACGTTTGACGCGGTGGCGCGGCAGCGGGCCAACGTGCTGATGATCAGCCAGGGGAGCAGCGAGCAGAGCATCTGTTTTGTGGTGCCCGAAGCGGAGGGCGATGCGGTGGTCGGGGCACTTAAGGTGGAGTTCGCACGCGAGCTGGCCCAGAATATGATCGAAGAGATCAGCCACCAGCCGGATATCGTGATCGTGGCGGTGATCGGGGCGGGCATGAAGGGAACGCCGGGCATCGCGGCACGGGTTTTCAATGCGCTGGGGGAACGGAATATCAATGTGATCGCGATTGCGCAGGGGTCGAGCGAGGCGAATATCAGCCTTGTGGTCCTGCAAACGGAGGCCGATGAGGCGCTCCGGGCCATACATGATACGTTCGAACTTGGGAACGGAGCGGACTGATGGGGAACATCGCGGGCAGGTTTGCGGGGCAGGAGAAGCCGATCATCCTGTTGGGGCTGGGGGGCGTTGGGCGGGCCTTACTAATCCAGATCCTGGAACAGCAGTCGCTTCATGGCGAGAGGTACGGTCTGCGCATCCGTTTTCTGGCCGTGTGCGACAGCAGCGGTGCGGTCGAGGAGCCGGAAGGGGGATTTACGGAGGAGTTGCTGGCCGGGGTTTTGCAGCACAAGGAGGAGGGCGGCGGGCTGGCTTCCCATCCGCTGGGCCGATCCTACCGGAGCCTGGAAGCGGTGGTGGAGGAGCTTGGCAGGCCGGGCACGGTGGTGGTCGACTGCACGGCGTCGGACGGGACGGCGGGCGCGCTGTTGCTGGCGCTGGAGCGGGGCTGTCAGGTGGTGCTGGCGAACAAGAAGCCGCTGACGGTCGTCCAGGATGTGTATGACGGCATCAGCCGCAGCTCGGGCCGGGCGCGCTGGGAGACGACGGTGGGCGCGGGTCTGCCGGTGATCGCGACGCTGAACCGGCTGGTGTCGAGCGGGGACGCGATCGAGCGCATCGCCGGTTCTTTCAGCGGGACGCTCGGTTATGTGATGACAGGGCTGGAGGCGGGCCGCGCTTACAGTGAGACGGTGGCGGAGGCGTACCGGCTGGGTTATACGGAGCCGGACCCGCGCGATGACCTGGGGGGCGTTGACGTGGCGCGCAAGGCGCTTATTCTGGCGCGGGGGATCGGCTGGCGGATAGAGATGGAGCAGGTGGAGGTCAAGGGCCTGTATCCGGAGCGGATGGCCGGGCTGAGCGTGGACGGTTTTCTGGCGGAGCTGCCGTCGCTGGACGAAGAGTACCGTGCGCAGGTTGCGGGCGCGGCGGCTGAGGGCAAGGTATTGCGCTATGCGGCCACGCTTTCGGAGGGTGCGTGCAGCGTCGGTTTGACGGCGGTGGCGAAGGACAGCCCGCTGGGGCGATTGACGGGTACCGATAATCTGGTTGAGTTTTACAGTCGCTGGTACAACCCCAATCCGCTGGTGATTCAGGGACGCGGGGCGGGGGTGGAGGCGACTGCGGCCGGTGTGCTGAGCGACATAGTGGAACTGGAACTGCAGTAGTCAGCGGTCGGTGGCTCGGGACGGCAAGGTGGGGAAAAGACACTGGCGGCTAGACACGATGTGGGGAAGAATCAGCACGGTGGGTGGAGAGAAGACACTGGTGGCTAGACACGATGTGGGGAAGAATCAGCACGGTGGGTGGGGAGAAGACACTGGTGGCTAGACACGATGTGGGGAAGAATCAGCACGGTGGCTTGGCAG
>JAPPKG010000186.1:0-7904 GCA_026914085.1 Caldilineaceae bacterium
TCCAAGTGCAATCGCACATTAGCTCTTTCTCGTTACATAGGCTTAGTAGTTACGACGAAGATAAAATGAGTTTGCATCTTGTCAACATTGTGAATGACAGAATTGGCCCAAATGCCTGGACTACAATGCATGCCAATTTCGATGACTTCGAAGACGGACGCGTCTTGGTCGTTCACTGTCAGAAATCGCGCAACCCGGTATACTTGAGTGATGGCAATGAAGAGCACTTCTACGTCCGAACTGGACCTTCGACGGTCCAGCTTTCAATGAGTCAGACTCAGGAGTACATAAAGCAGCGATTTGACTAGCCCAAATCGTGTATCACCAGACCGAGGCGCCGATTGCGCTTGAGTTCTGCAGGTGGGTTCCCTTTAGCAGGGACTCGGCAAGGCAAAAGAGAGTGCAGGTTCTGCACGGTGGTAAGGGAAAAGAGTTTCTACTACAGAAGTGGCTGGCAAAGAAGGTCTTGCTTCATCTGACAATTATTCCTGTCCTCGTCTACCATTTCAGCAGTTCGCCGAGAACTTCCAAGCGTTAAGGTTTGCCTCCCCCTACCCCCACAACTTCACAATCTCATCCGCACTGAACCGCGGCAAATCCACCCGCCGCCCCTCGCGCAACCCGAAAACCCCCGTCCCCGCCGGCAGCACGCGCCCAATAACCCGCCCCTCTCTCCCCATCCCCCGCCACAAACCCAGAACCGCATCCACATACTCCGCCGCTGCCGTCGCCAGCAGCCCGCCCGACGCGATCGTACCCAGCGGGTCAAGCCCAAACACCGCGCACGCCGCCGCAGTCAACCGTGTCACCGCAATGTCCCCTAACTCCACCTCCAGCCCGCAACCCGAAGCGTCGGCCAGCTCCCACAAACCGGTCGCCACACCGCCCTCCGTCGGATCGTGCATTGCCGTCACCAGCCCCGACTCCGCCGCCGCCAGCGCCGGCCCCAGCACACTGATCCCCGGCTCGTACAGATAATTGGCCGCCTCGTCCACCTCCCCCTCTGACCAGCCCTGCTCCAACAAGACCTCCCCCATCTCGCGCGCGATGATCGACGTTCCCTCAACCCCCGCGCTCCCCACCAACAGGACCACATCCCCGGGCCGGCACCCGCCCGTCCGCACCACCTTCCCCCGCGCAACCTCCCCCAACAGCGTACCCGCCACCACCGGTTGATTCACCGCCGCCGTCACCTCCGTATGCCCGCCCGCCACTACAATGTCCAGCGCACGGCAGGCTGCGCCCAGCTGGTCGCAGATCCCCCGCGCCTCCTCCTCCGTCGTCCCTTCAGGCAGCAGCACCGTCGGCAGATAAAAGCGCGGCCGCGCCCCGCAAACCGCCAGGTCATTCGCACATACATTGACCGCGTAATACCCGATCTCATCGGTGGCAAACGTGATGGGATCGCTCTTCGCGGCAAGCAGCGTGTCGGCGCCGCCATGTTGCGACAAACCCCGCTCCCGCCGGCTGGAAGCGCCTCCCTCCCCCGAAGCCCTGCCAACTTCAATCACAGCGGCATCCTCGCCCACGCCCGGTCCCAGAAACAGATCCGGGTCACTGATCGGCAAGGTCGAGATCAGCTCCGCCAGCAACTCTGGCGGCAGCTTCCCGGTCGGAAGAATGGTGTTTTTCTCTGACATTTCCATCTCCTGCGCCTCTGTCTTGGTGCTGGCCGCCGGTTGCTCCAGAGCTTATCGCCGCTCACCGGGCAGTCCCTGTTTTCAAGGCCAACTGAAATCTATGCTATGATTCCCGGAACTGAACAAAGGGCTTGCCGCAGGCAGCTGCATTCCTGGGCGAACCCAATACCTCAAATGGTGCCCTCTTTGGCCCTGCTGCCCGGGCAGACCTTGCAACCGGATGCTACAACCACAGAACTATCCGCGGTTCATAGGGAAGGCCCTCCTTCTGGAACCCGACCCATTCGTAGAAATGGTCGATGACGACAATCCCTGGATTGAGGGACTCTTCCTGTGCGCCTGTATCGGTGTCCTCGTCGCCGTCGCCCAGCTTATCGGCAGCCTCCTCCTGACCGCCTCGCTGCCGCCATCGGACGCTCTTCTGAACACTGTGCTGCAAATCCTGCGGCAGGGAACTGCGGGCGGCGAAACACTGTTCGAGATAGAACGCACACTGCGCAACGGCTGGCCTCTCCTCCTCGCCTACAGCGGCTACGACAGCGTCGGTTTCCGCCTGCTTTCGCTGGCAACCACCCCTCTCGGCCTGATCGGCCACTGGCTCCTCTTTGGCTTCGTTAGCCACCTGCTTGCCCGTGCAGCCGGTGGACAGGGCACACTCGCCCAGACTTTGGGAGCCGTCGCCCTCAGCAACGCCTCTCGTCTTCTCTATCTCTTTACCGTTATCCCGTTCGTCTCCGTCGCCGCTGTCCTCATCCACGTCTGGAGCATCCTCATCGCCTTTCGCGGGCTGGAAGTGGCCCACGAGCTGCCTCCACGCCCCGCCGCGCTGGTCGCCGTCGGCACATATCTGCTGCTTCTGCTTGTCAGCGCCGCTGTCGCCGTAGCTTTTGGCGCCTTGCTCCTCATCGCCGGAGGCAGTCTGTGAACATCCGCCACTGGCTGCCCACGCCTCAGAAAATGAGCGACGCAGTCCAGCTGCGCGCCTCCGGTTTCACCGAAACCACCATGCGCCAGTCCTTGGGCATGGTATTCCTTCTCGGCCTCCTGGCCGGTTTCCTGCCCTTCCTCGTCAACTGGCAGCAGGCCGCATCAGCCGGTACCGCCCTCCCTCTCGCCCGCCTCGGCGCACAGGCCTCTCTCTTGCAACAAACGCCTCTCGACTATGTCTTCCCCCTGTTCAGCCCTGCCCAGATCGTCGAGCTCTTCCAACTGATCGCCGGCCTGCCCCAGCCTCTGCCCGGCTGGCTTGCTGCCTTCTTCAGCGCCCTCGGCGAATGGATCAACTGGCCCCTGCGCTGGCTCGCCCTCTGGATCGTCTACGGCGCCCTGGTAATGGTCTGCAACAGCGTCCTCGGCGCCACCTGCCGCTTGCAGCCCTTCTTCGCCGCCACCGGATTCGCGGCTGCGCCCCTGCTGCTCATCGGCCTCTCCCCCGTCCCCTGTTTCGGCCGCGTCTGCGGCGCTGTCGGTGTCGTCTGGGCCTTGGTCGTCTACATCAGGGCCAATGAAGAAGTAACGCATCTTCCCCGTCTGCGCTCGTTGGCCGCCGTTCTGCTGCCGCTTCTGTTTATACTGATTGTCACACTGTCTGCCATCGCCCTGGTCCTCCTGAGCGTCTATCTGTTCGCCACCGGATTCTGAACCGCAAGTCTCGGCAACTGTAGCCTATTCTGCTCCCGATTGTCAGTCGCTAACAACCGAAAACTCACGAGAGGAGTCGTCATGTACCCCCAAAGTGAAATTCTCTTTCCCCATCGGGCTATCAGACCGTTGCGCCGCGAACGCGGATCGGACTGGCAGGACCTGGTCAGTCAAGTCGCAAGTCAGCGCGATGGAACCGAGGATACTCTTGCCTTCTCTCTCATGATGATCCGCCTCTGCGATTGCCTCAACTGCGACCAGAGCAGCTACAAAGCCTCACTGGGCTGTGTCACCTGCGCACAGCGCGTCGTCAGCGCCCAGAATGGCTCCGACCTGAAACTTCGCCAGACCTTCGAGCGGACGCGCCAGGAAATCAGACAGCGGCTAATCTCCAGGCCTAGCTGACTACCACAACACGAATCCGATGGCCGCGTAACCCGCCTGCCACCGTGCGGTGCGTTGCGAATCTGCCCCAGTAAACTGCAAAGGCGCGAGCCGCACAGCTCACGCCTTTCCCCGCCTTCTACTCTAAGTTACACCCGCATGCCGTAATCGGATAGGCCCGAAAACGAACTCCCTCCGGCGCCCAAAGCCAACGGCTCGTCCTGCTACCTCTCAAATCTTCTTCAAAACCTGCTGCGCCAATACCGTCCCTTCTTCCAGTAACGTCGCCACTGCTTCGTGCGACGACGCCTCAGCATAAATGCGCAGCAGCGGTTCCGTGCCGCTGGGTCGAATCAGCAGCCAGCTGTTATTTGTCAGGATAAACTTCACGCCGTCCCGGTTGTTCACCTGCGCAACGCTCGTCCCCGTCAGCGCACTCGGCCGGTTCGCGATCAATCCCTCCACCAAATCCGCCTTGGGGAACGGCTTGACCGCCCGGTCGTCGCGGCCATAGCAGAACCGGCCCATATACGGCCTTCCCATCAGCTCGTCGATCAGCACGCCTAAAGGTTTGCGCCGCTTGGCCACCATCTCTGTCAGCAGCAGCCCCATCAGTAACCCGTCACCTTCAGGAATGTGGCCGAGTATACTGATCCCGCCGCTCTCCTCTCCGCCCAGCAGCACCGGCTCCTGCAGCATCAGATCGCTGATGTAATGGAAACCCACCGGTGTCTCGTGCACGTGCAGCCCGTAGTGAGCCCCCAGCCGGTTCAACATCTGCGTTGTGCTCACCGTCTTGGCGATGCTTCCCCGCAGCGACCGGTCCTGAATCAGATAGTCGACCAGCAGCGCCATAATCTGATGCGGGTCGATAAAGCGTCCGTCCGGGTCGACCGCTCCGATACGGTCGGCGTCGCCGTCGGTTGCCAGCCCCAGATGATACTTGCCCGTGGCCATCTCCGCCACCAGCGGCTGTAAATGCTGGGCGATCGGCTCTGGGTGTATCCCGTTGAAACCGGGATTCATCTCGTTCCGTAGTTCAGTTACCTGGCACTCGGCTCCCTCCAGCAGCCGCCGCAGATAAATCCGTCCCGCCCCGTACATCGCATCCACAGCGACCGACAGCCCGGCCCCTTCAATCGCATCAAAATCCACCAGGCTCCGCATCTGCGAACGGAAGGCCGGCAACGGGTTGAATCGTTCGATGATGCCGGCTTTCAGTGCCTGCTCATAGTCCAGCCTCCTCGGCTGCTCTCCCCGCCCCTCACGCAGATGTATGCGCCGCTCCACCTCCTTATGCGTCGCCGCGCTTGCCGAGCCGCCGTATGATGCCTTAAGCTTGATCCCGTTGTAGCGCGGCGGATTGTGGCTCGCCGTTATCATCACGCCGCCGTCAGCCCACTTGTCAACGATCGCATACGAGATCATCGGCGTCGGCGCATCGGCCTGGCTCAACCAGACCCGAATGCCGTTTCCGGCCAGCACCTCCGCCACCGCCACCGCGTAGCGATCGCTCAAAAACCGTGTGTCAAATCCGACAACCAGTGACGGCTGCAATCGCGGCAGACCCCGGAACTGATCGTTCGTGACATCCGCAATCGCCTGCGCAACCTTGCGCACATTCTCAAAAGTGAAATCTTCGCTAATGACGGCCCGCCAGCCATCCGTCCCAAATTTAATCGACAACTCGTATCCTCCGCGGCACTGCGAATCGAGCAGGTAAGCTCTATCGCTTATAAGTCAATCGTCTCTACTATTCGAAATACTGCGCGCGCTTCCGCTTCAAAAATTCGATGCTCTCTCGCATCTCTTCCATCCCGTTCATGCCATCCTCAATGCTGACCCAGCCATCGAATCCGCTGTCTCGCAGGATCGAAAAGATGGTGTCATAGTCGTTGCTGCCCTGTCCGGTTATGCCGTGTTGGAGTTTGTCAGGATACCCGATCAGGCCGTCTGGCAACAGCACGTCTTCCAGCGTCGTCCCCTCTTCCAGAAAACGGTCGCTGGCGTGCATCGTCACCACACGGTCCGCCACCTGCCGCAGCAGTTCAACCGGATCGTCCCCCGCAACCAACGCATTCGAAGGATCATATTGGACCCCGAAATGAGTCCGCTCCGGGATCGCCTTCAGCAACTCTACAAAAGTCTCCATCCTCTGCGCAAATTCCGGATACTGCCAGTAACCGTCCTTATAGTGGTTCTCAAGTCCAAGCACGACGTCGTTCTCTCTGGCAATATCGAGGCATTCCTCAATGCACGCCACCACCCACTCCAGCCCCTGCTCCACCGTCACGCCCGGCCTCCTCTGGCCCGACAGTACGCGGCACACCGCGCCAGGACCGCCTAGCCGCCGCGTGATCCCGATCATCACGGCTTCACGCTCAACCGCTTTCTGCCGCGCCCCAGGGTCGGGATCCGTGAAATCCGGCGAACAGCACAGCATCGGCATCGCAAATCCTGCCCCCTCGATCGCCTCTCCGATCGAATCGATATAACCGTCGTCCAGGCTCCAGAAAAAACCCTCGTACATCTCCAACCCCTCGGCGCCAAGCTCCCCCGCCTGCTCGATCCAATCAAAGACCGACATCGTGCGGTGAAGGGAAATATCGTCCAGATAACACTTGGGAAACGCTGCGATTTTCATAGGGTTGAACGCGTGGTTTTCTTTCTATTCAGTCAATCACACTGTCAAAAGATCGGACAAGTGCGCTATCTGATTTTGCGCCTATCACATCTATCCGATTCGTCTACGGTTTCAAAATGATCTTGACCAGGTCGTTCTCCCCCGCGGCCAGGCTGCGAAAAAGTTCCGGCCCGTCGTCCAGCGGCGCCACCAACTCCACCAGCGGATCCACGTTCAGCCGGCCCGAGGACAGGGCTTCGATCGCCGCCGCAAAATCGGTCTCGTCAAAGCCATAGGAGCCTCGCACGCTCATCTCACGCGTAACGATGCTCTGCATGTCCAACTCGATCATCGGTGCATTGTTTCCGATCCAGGTCACGTTGCCCCCGTTGCGAGTCGCCTCTACCGAAAGCTGCGCCGTCGGGCTCAGCCCTACCGCCTCGAACGCCACGTCCACGCCACCGCCCGTCATCTCCCGGATCGCCGCCGCCGCGTCCGTCTCGTCAACGTTGATCACCTCGTCCGCCCCCAACTCCTCGGCCAGCTCCAGCCGGTGCGCCGAACGGTCCACCGCAATCACCGTTCCCGCCCCCTTCAAACGTGCCGCCAGCATCGCCAGCATGCCAATCGGCCCCACGCCAACCACCGCCACCTTCTCCATGGGGTTGATCGGCGTAATCCGTGCCGCGTGCAGCGTCACCGCCATCGGTTCGCATAGTGCCGCACGTTGCCAGCTCAAGCCGGCCGGCTTGGGAAACAGCTGCCCCGTCCGCACCGCAACCCGCTGCGCATACGCGCCGTGCTCGTTCATGCCCGTCAACCGACGGTGGGGAGACAAGTTGATCGGGTACGGGTCCGCTCCAGGGGCAACCGTAAATAGAGGCATCACGACCACACCGTCGCCGGCAGAGTACCCCTCTACCTCCGGCCCCACTTCGCCAACCGTGCCCGCAAACTCATGGCCCATCACGATGCCCGGCGTGCGCCGCCCACTCCTGCCGGTGAACCCGTGTACATCCGACCCGCAGATGCCCACCGCCTCCACCTCCACAACCACCTTGCCCGCCGACGCCGTCGGTTCCTCAAGCTCCTCCACCGGCATCTTCCACGGGCCGCGGTACATCAATGCTCTCATTTGTGCGTTTCCTTTTCGAAGCCGCCGGCCTGTCAACGCGCCCCTGGCAAGCCCGCCGCCGGTACACTGAACGCCTGGAGCGGCTCACACGCAATCCGTCCACCCCGCGCCGATCTGTCCTATAGCAGGGCAGGTCACAGTGTCGGTGCGAGCACAAGTTTTCCTCGGGCGCGCAGACCACCGCAGACCGTCCTAAGCCGGCCACCAGGTTTTCCAGGGTGATTGAACTGCCGGAAATGCCTCTCGCCTATAACCGGTGTCGATGAGTTCACAACTTGTCCCTGCATCTTGGCACGCCCTCACCGTTTTGTCAATGACACCCTCTAACCGTGTGTGCCCCAAAATGGCGGCGAACTGTCGTATACTTTCGGCGGCAGACCAACCACAGCCACGCCGCGATAAACGCCGAGGCAAAGGAAGCGCCCGCTCTGACCACTGACCACTAACCACTGACCACTGCAGTTTGGGCGGTCGGGCCTAT
>JAPPKG010000617.1:0-7903 GCA_026914085.1 Caldilineaceae bacterium
TCAGCGAAACGCTCGCCAGCGGCACTGTCGGTACGCCTCTCTTCGTCCGCTGGACTGCAGCCGCAGCCCAGAGTACGCCCGACCTCAAACCACTGCTGGCCGAAATGAGTGCCTGTGCCGAGACCTGGCTGTCGGCCCGGCCGCGCCGGCTCTACGCAACCGGCTCGGCTGACGCAGGACATCTGTCGCTCTCGTTGGAATACGAAAACGGTCAGTCGGCCCTTCTGGCCATTTCCCTGGCCCACACTCGACCCTCCATGAACCTGATCATCCTTGGCGCACGCGGTGCAATCTATCAGGCAGATCCCGAAGTAGTAGCGCGCGCGGAGACTCTGGCCGGTGACACGCACGAAAGACCGCAACAATCTGCTCTCCTGTCAACTTCGCAATTGGTGGCCGCAGTCGATAAGTCACTCTTCTCCCACCAGCCCGTATCGCTGTCCCCCGAAGGAGACCAACCATGAGCAGCCACCAGTTCGGCGTCCTCCTGATCTCCGGCAGACTTACGCATCAGGAAAACTACGCCCTCAACCTGCGCGCCGACCCCCGCTGCACACTTGTCGGCCTCACTGACGAAAAGGACGTTCCCCCCGAACGCGCCCAGCTGAACAAACAGTTCGCCGAAGACCTGGACATCCCCTACTGGCCCGACTTGGACGAAGCCCTGGCCCGCGACGACGTGCACGTCGTCTCCATCTGCGCCGACCCCGAGCGCCGCGGCCGCATCGCCGCCCGCTGTGCAGTCGCTGGCAAACACATCTACGTCGACAAGCCCATGACGCCCTACCTGTCGCACGCCGACGCCGTCGTGGCCGCTGTCGAAAGAACCGGCGTGCGCAGCCAGATGTTCAGCTCCAACCACCAGCCCTGGGTGGCTCAGGCCCTCCAGGTCGTCGAGTCAGGCGAACTGGGCGAGTTGACCGCCATCCACGTCGACAATCTCTTCGCAAAGGGACCAAATGGAACTGCCACCTTGGGAGCCCCGCGCCAGGCAGTCTACCCCCCGGTAATCTCCAACTTCGTCGACGCCAAAGCCGAGCTCTACGCCATCGGCGTCTATGCACTGGGCTTCGTCTGCATGATCTCCGGTCGCGCCGTCGAAACCGTCTTCGGCAGCACCGCCAACTACTTCTTCGAGGCCCACCAGCGCCGCAACATGGAAGATTTCGGCTTTCTTTCACTGACATTGGAGGGCGGCGCCACCGCTACCATCACCGGCGGCCGAGTAGGCTGGTCAAGCCACCCCGCCGGCGGCGCCAACCAGATCCACCTCATCGGCACCAAAGGATCGCTCTTCTTAAGCGCAAACCGACCTACGCTGGAAATCTACAACGCTGACCCGCCTTGGACCCCGCCTGAGATTCATCCTCGCGATCCAATGGGCTTCTGGCGCACCACCCAGGAAGAGGTACGAGGCCAATCCAAACGCACGCTCGCCCCACTCTCAAATGCACTCGATAGCCGCACCGACGCCAGCTACTTCATCGACTGCATTGTCGAGGAACGCGAGAGCGGGATGAACGCACGCCAGGCCGCCTACCTGACCGAAATCCTGCTGGCGGGGTATAAGTCCGCATCCGAAGGGCGGGTGGTCAATATGCCTTTGGCTCGTGATGGCGACCATGTCCAGGGCACACAAGCATAGCCATCTCTTAACCGAGAACTTCGACCGCGTTTCACTTGTAGACAGCAGTAATTCCGCTTCACAACTAGAGGAGCCTGATGACACAGTCCACTCGCCACTCAGCTGACTACCTGCAACGGATCAGCCGCGATCTCTTCGCGGCTTCTGGAGCCCTGGACGACATCGCAGCCACCGTCGCCGAGATCCTCGTCAACGCCAACCTCGCCGGCCACGACTCACACGGCGTCCAGTTCGTGCCCATGTACCTCGACCGCATCGAAGACGGCGGCATCGACAACAAAGCCTACCCGGAAATCGTCCGCGAAACCGCAAACACGATGCACGTCGACGGCAAAAAGGGTTTCGGCCACACGATGAGCCGCCAGGCCATGGACTGGGCCATCGAGCGAGCGAGAAAGTCCGCCGTCTGCTGCGTTACCTTCCAGAACACAACCCACATCGGCCGCGTCGGAGAGTACGCCGAACAGGCCGCCAGGGCCGGCTGCATCACCTTGATTACGTTGGGAGGTGCTTCTGCAGCGGGTTCACAGGTAGTTCCCTTCGGCGGCGCCCGCGGCGCCCTGGGCACCAACCCCATCGCAGTCGGCATCCCCACCGGCGATGACGCCCCCTTCGTAATCGACTTCGCCACCAGCGTCATCGCTGGAGGAAAGATCCTGGTAGCCCAGAGTAAGGGTCTTGATCTTCCTGAGGGCGCGATTGTTGACAGCGACGGCCACCCAACAACGAACCCTGACGACTTCCGCAACGGCGGCTTCCTCCTGCCTTTCGGGGCACACAAGGGATACGCGCTCTCCCTGTTCTTCAGTCTCATGGGCGGGCTTGCCGGCGAATTCAACGCCGAGCTGACCTCCATGGCAGGGCTCTTCATGCAGGTCTACGACGTAAACGCCTTTACGCCCCTTGAGGGCTACCAAAGCAATGTCCGCGCGGTCCTGGACGCAATGAAGTCGATTCCGCCGGCCCCGGGATTCGACGAAGTGCTGGTCCCAGGTGACTTCGAACACCGCTCCCGGCAGCAGCGCCTGGCCGAGGGCATCGATGTCCCCGCGGAAACATTCGCCAAAGTCGAAGCCTGGGCCGACAAACTCAAGGTATCTCTTACCGAAGAACAATAGGAGGAAAAGGCAGATGTCGCAGCGATATCGAGTTGGTGTGGTCGGTCTTTCAGGCATCGCGGCCAACCGTCCCGCTCCCGAACCGAACAATATATTGAAGACTCCCAGCCCCTCCTCCCACCTCGGTGCCTACCACCTCAACCCGCAAACCGACGTTGTCGCTGTCTGCGACCTCAAAACGGAGCTCTTCGAAAAAGTGGCCGACACCTGGGGCCAGGAGTTTGGTGAGCTGGAAACCTACACCGACTACCGCGCCATGATCGAACGCGAGAACCTCGATATCGTCAGCGTCGTCACCTCAGACCATCGCCACACCGACATCGTTGTGGAAGCCGCCAACGCCGGCGTCAAGGGAATCATCTGCGAAAAGCCGTTCGCGACCTCAGTGGACGATTGCACGCGCATGATCGAAGCTTGCGAGGCCAACGGCGTTCTCATCGCCGTGGATCACACCAATCGCTGGGGCCCCCACTACGATGTCGCCAGGGAAGCAATCCGCAGCGGCTCCATAGGTGAAGTACAGCGCATTGTCGCCACGCTCGGCGGTCCCCGCGCCATGATGTTCCGCAACGGCACGCACCTCGTCGATGGCGTCTGCTTCTTTGCTGATTCCGAACCGGCTTGGGTCTTCGCCGAACTGGAACCCGGCTACGACCACTATGACAGGTACCTCGGCGACGGCGGCAAAGATCCCGCAACCGACCCAGCCGTATCCGGCTACGTCCATTTCCGCAACGGTGTCCGCGCCTTTGTCAACGCCAACAAGTCGCAGTTCGCAGCCAGCTTTACCTTCCAGGTCTACGGCGAAACCGCCATGCTCGACGTCCACAACAGCCGCGTCATCCGCCGCGACAGAAACAATAGCGAGTTCCTTCCCTTCGAAGCCCACCTCTACACCAGAATTCCGGCCTGCGTCGCCGACCTCATCGACGCCATCGAAAACGGCAGCGACCTGCTCAGCCCGGCCAGAGAGGCCAAGAAGACCGTAGAAATCCTGGTCGGCTTCCTCCAATCCCACGCCCGCGGCAACGTGCGCGTCGACCTGCCGCTGCCACCGGGGCACTGAGGTCGATGCGAGCGGTCCCGGACGACAGAAAGTTCGTCATCGCCGACCAGAATAGCTACCCGGCCGACCTGGTCTGCCCAAACCCGCGCGGCTGGTACCACTCCGTCGCCAACGTCGTCGCCGCGCCCTCAGGCCTCGTCTCCGTCTACCGTCTCTCCGACTCGCACTCCGCGGTCAGTACCCACATCATGGTCGCCTACTCCTCGGACGGCGGCCGCACCTGGCACGGTCACCGCTCGATCTCCCATCGCAACGTTTGGGAGCATCACAGCGTCTGGGTCGCCCCCCAGCTCAGCCGCCTGCGCGACGGACGTCTCGTCATCATCTGCGACCTCGGCCACCGCACCTCAGGCGACGACTGGCCCCGCCTCGCCTTCTGGCAGCAGCCACCGCGCGGTATGTCCAACCACCTCTTCTGGAGCGAAGACGACGGCCGCACCTGGAGCCAGCCGGTCCAGTGCGACGACGTCGGCGGCGAACCCGGCTACATCGTCGACCTTACCGACGGAACCCTCGTCTACACCCGCACCGAGCCCATCGAAACCGCCGTTTTCGAAAGCCCGCCTCCTCCCGGTTACAATCGTTACCACCGCAACACCGCCGTCTTCTCCGACGATCGCGGCAAGACCTGGAACCGGACCGCAACCATCTCCGACGACCCCTACCATAGCGACTCGGAAGTAGGCATCGTCGAACTCGATCCCGGCCACCTGCTTGCCATCACCCGTATCGGCTTCGCCAACGGCGCCTTCGGCCAGCCCAGCCGCCTGGTCCACAGTTACGACTATGGTAGAACCTGGCAACAACCCCAGCTTGCGCCCTTCTACGGCCAGCGCACAGCCGTGCACAAACTGCGCTCCGGCAAGCTGCTCGTCACCTACCGCAACCGCTGGGGCACATTCGCCAGCTACGCCTTCCTCTGGGATCCCACCGAGAAACTGGCATTCGAGCCGGCATCCTTCATCTGGGACGAGTCTCGCTGCCGGCTCGAAAAGGGCTGCCTCAACTTGACGACAGACCGCGAGCCAGAAAACCAGGTATTCTTCTCACTCTATCCAGCGCTCACCAGCCGCGCCCGTGTGGAGCTGGAGGCAGAGCTCCGTCTTGCCGATCGGTCCAGCGAAGGGTGCGACCTCTTCGCCGGCTGCCGCGTTCGCATCACCCCCCAGGAACTCTGCCTGACCGAGAGCAAGCAGGATGAAGCCGCCTTCCACAGCACGACAGGCTCGCCACAAGCAAGCGGGGAGCCACGCCATCAGCCGACCCACCGCATCCCGCTGGATACCCCAGAATGGCACACCTATAGAATCGTGCGCTCTGAAGGAGAAATCGCCGTCTATATTGATGGATGTCTCTGCCTGAAAGAGCCGTCTAGCATACTTGGCGCCCGTCTCGTCCGCTTCGGCAGCAATCTGCGCGGCATCTCCCACTGGCGGTCCGTCAGCGCCTCGGTCGACAACCCGCAAGGCCACAGCATCAACTGGTCCTGGCGCG
The DNA here is from genome assembly GCA_026914085.1 of Caldilineaceae bacterium. GTDB lineage: Bacteria > Chloroflexota > Anaerolineae > Caldilineales > Caldilineaceae > Bin5. The sequence goes on from JAPPKG010000617.1 coordinate 5,324, forward strand.
CCGACTCGGGCACCTACCCCGATCAGTTCCGCCGCGACCGCATGATCCGTCTCGACGCCACCGCCGACTCCGGCTACAGCAACTGGGACCAGCTCGAAGACGGCACGATCGTAATCGCAGACTACGCAAACGATGACTTCAGAGACGCCAACTGGACATCGAGCCCACAACCGCTGATCAAGGCCTATATCGTCAGCGAAGAGGAGTTGACATGACAACATACCGAGCCGGTGTCATCGGCCATACCGGCCGCGGCAACTACGGCCACAGCCTCGACACCGTCTACCTGGGCATGGAAGAAGTCGACCTGGTCGCCGTCGCCGACGCCGACCCCGAAGGTCTGACCGCCGCCGGCGAGCGCCTCAGCGTGGACCCCGCAAACTGCTATCAGGACTACCGCCAGATGCTGGCTCTGGAGCAGCTAGACATCGTCAGCGTCGCGCCTCGCTGGCTGGACCAGAAACACGACATGGTCATCGCCGCTGCCGAGTCCGGCGTACACGGCATCTTCTGCGAAAAACCCTTTGCGCCAACCTTGGCGCAAGCCGACGCCATGATCGCAGCCTGCGACCGCGCCGGTGTGAAGATAGCCGTCTCGCACCAGGGTCGCGTCGGCCAGATTGCCCACAAAACCAGGGAAATGTTGGCCGACGGCGCTGTTGGCGAAGTCAAAGAGGTCATTAGCGGCGGCAAGCAGGACCACCGCGGCGGCGGCCAGGACCTGATGGTTCTCGGCACTCACTCGCTCGACATGCTCTGCTTCCTCTTCGGCCATCCCCGCTGGGTACAGGCCTACGTCCTCCAGGACGGCAGGGACGCCGGCCCAAACGACGCCCGCCACGGCGACGAAGAGATCGGCCCCATCCTCGGCAACCACCTCGAAGCCACCTACGCCTTCGACAACGGCATCATGGCCACCTTCCACTCCCACCGTCGCCAGGTCCGCCCGGGCCCCCGTCCCGGCGGACTTGAAATCCATGGGACTGAGGGAATCCTGATGCAACGCGACGGCTACCTCCTCCACTGCCCCCATCCCAACTGGAACCCGGCCATGGCCGAACCCGCTTGGAAGGTCGTGCTGAAGCCGAGCAACCCCGGCTTCGATACCCTCAACGCCTACATGGTCCGCGACCTGATCGCCGCCTTCGAAGAAGGACGCGAGCCGATCTCCAGCGGACACGACGCCCGCTGGGCACTGGAGATGATCCTTGGCGTCTACACTGCCCACCGCCACGGCCGCACACCGTTACCGCTGACGGATCGCGAACACCCGCTGCGAGACTGGGTCTGAATCTGTCGATCTTCATATCCCAGGAACTGACTTTCGTGTAGCCAAACCAAGACTCACTGAGACAAAGTCCCACACTGCCCAACTCAACGGAAAACTCACAATGAAACGCATCAACCAGATAATCGAACTTCGCGAAGCCGGCCAACCCGTTTACTGGGACGGCGGCCGCACGCTCACCTACGAAGGCGGCGTCAAGTCAGCACAGACCCATGCCGACTGGCTCGTCATTGGGATCGAGCACCAGCCCTTCGATGTCGCCGGCCTGAACGCCTTCATGCGCGGCCTCGTCGACGGCGGTCCAACCCGCACCGGCCACCGCACGCCCCCTGTCCTCGTCACCCTCCCCTTCGACGGCGTCGACGAATACGTCGTGCGCAACAACGCCTGGATGATCAAGCAGGTCCTCGCCACCGGCATTCACGGCATCCTGCTCTGCCACGTCGAAACGCCCGGCGCCGTCAAAGAGTTCGTCGAGTGGGTGCGCTTCCCCTTCCACACGCACGGCGTCGGCGCAGGCCTCGACATGGGCCGCCGCGGCTCCGGCGGACAGGACAACGCCGCCCACGTCTGGGGCGTCTCCACCCAGGAATACCTGCGCAAAGCCGACGTCTGGCCGCTCAACCCCGCCGGCGAGCTGGTCCTCGGCATCAAAATCGAAAATATCCGCGCCCTCGCCAACGCCGAGGCCAGCACCGCAGTCCCGGGCATCGCCTTCGCCGAATGGGGCCCCTCAGACATGCGCATGACCTTCGGCTACGACACCGTCCGCACGCCCGAAAACACCGAAGAGGGCGACCTCAAAGCCGCCCGCGACCGCGTCTTCGCCGCCTGCAAAGCCGCCAACATCGGATTCCTCGACGGCGTCGACGCCAGTAACGTCGGCTCCAAAATCGACGAAGGCATCACTTTCCCCGCCGGTGACGAAGCTGCCGCAATCGCCGGGCGCCGCCATACCGGTCGCACTTTCGGCTGAGTGAGCATGGCCTCAGGAAAACAGAAGACTTAGCTCACGTCAGCAGTTACGAAACTGGCGTCAACACCATACTCTTTCTTGAATCTCCTCACATCCGACACGTTCAGTGCCGGCTTGGGAAGAGCGGGCCGTCCTCTGCATTCAAAAATCCCCCCAATTCTTCTCTTCCTCCTCGCCGCCTCTTGCCCAGTACCCGCCCACCCCAGGCAGTTTTCACTTGCTTGACAGGTCAACCTCGTAAGTGATATACCATATTGTGCAACTTGCCCCGCAGTGTATGCCTTGCAGCCGAACGCGTTTCAGTATCAACTTTCAG
>JAPPKG010000300.1:0-7896 GCA_026914085.1 Caldilineaceae bacterium
GTGCCGATGGTGAGGCCGGTATGGTTGAAGGCGGCGGCGGTGAGGTTGTCGCCGCCGATCTGTTGCCAGCCGGTGTCTGCGTCCCACCAGGCGATGAGCTGGTAGCGGTGTGCGCCGGGGATTTCGGTCCAGGTGAGATTGACGGCGGCGGCGGCGGGCTGGGCGGAGAGGGTGGGCGCGGGGAGGTGGGCGGGCGGCGTTGACTGCTGGGCGGCGGCGGGGTTGGGGGGCGAGAGGAGGGCGGCGGCGGTCAGGAGGAGCGCCACAATAAGTGCGCGGGCTCGCAGAGAAGATAGAGCCACTATTTTGCCCCTGTCGCAGAGCGGTGAACGGGGCGAGGGCATTGGGATGGCGTTCGCATTGCAGACATGCTCGCGGAAGGCGTGACGGGGGACAAGGCCGGTCCTAGCGCGAACGGGCGCTGTTGTTCCTATAGGTGGGACGCTTTCGGGGTGGTGAAAGTTCCCCGGACTGCAGGGGTTAGGGCTAGGGTCTAGGGATTAGGGATGGGGTGTTAAGGTGCCGTTGACATTTTGGGAAGGCCGCTCAAATGTCAGCAAGAGCGGATTGCAGGGCTGACAGGGATTTTTCTCGCTTGAATGTTTTGAAAAACAGAACCAATAGATCCGCGAAGTCACGCGAAGGGTCGCCAAGAACACCTTTTTGTCCGCGGAGGGACGCGGAGAACACCATAGGGGTAGCGGATTTTCATTGCGCAGCTGCGCCGCCTTTCGATATTCGGCCGGGATTTGCACCTGGAAGTCGTTGCTCAGACAAACGTCAACGAGGTCTAGATAAGACGGTCGAGAGTCTGGCTAACCAACACGGTGAGAATTGGTACACCGAGACTAACTTGCCACTTGAAAGCCTTCAGTTCCCCTCGCAGCGCCTCTATGTCAGCTTTGGTTGCCAAGTGATCATACGCGCCTTCCAGGCGCGCCAGACGTTCTCCGTGCTCTGTGGTGGCAGTCATCTATCACTTTCACTTCCTTTTGTAGTGGTCGGAGTAGAAGAAAAACCCTTGTTCTCCTGCCGCTTCCTTCTTTTTCTCGTACTCTTCCTTTTTCCGCTCTTTCTCATCCATACCAGGGTTCAAGCGAGACGTTTCGCGGGCCATGCGGTTCACCTTGTGCATCCACTCATCAACTTGTCAGCGTCCAGAGTAGACAGACCAGACCCGATTTGTTGTCCAAGAGTTGCCCTTGCAGTCGGACTTTCATCATGGCAACAAAGGCGTAGACACCAGAATCAGGGAGCCCACTTGTGGTAGACAAGAAAGTGGATGCCTTTAGCGTATTCCGACGATTCTGTTCGCTGTCAGTCCAACAAGGGAGTGCAATGCGGCCAGATCCCTGTCTACTCTGTTCGACCGTCAACGAACTCATACTGCCTTGGTGCAGGGAATATACCATTTGCGGGACAGGGCGGACAATATACTTTTGCCACCAAAGAAGTGTACCGGTTCTGTGGGTAAGACTGACACGCAGTTTCAGGAAACTGTCTGAACCGCAGTTTTATGGGATTCTGGAGATTAAGTGTGATTGACGGCGCTGGCGGCGTTGCGTGCGAGGATAGAGGGTTGAGGGGGAGAGGGGTGGGGGGTGCCGCATGATTCGCGGGGGACGGGGGGAATGCGGGTTGGGAGGGGCGGGCAGGATCGCAGTTTTTCGGCACGGTGGCTGTGGGATGTGAGGGATCTTGCAGGCGAAGGGGAGGGCAACCACAAGGGGCGCCCCTACCGGTGTCCACTCATCAGAGGCCAGGCACCTTATCTCTTTGCGGAGGAATGAAAGCGCTGCTCTTGATCCCTTTCCGTGGACGCAGCGACTTCCTTCTCACGCGCCGGTTGTAATGAAGCGCGCAGCCGATTCTTTTCTTCTTCAATGGCTTTGCGATCTTCGGCGGTGAAGTGTTTCGTTAGTTCACTGAACTTTGTGCGTCCACTCATCAGAGACCGTCCTCCTCTCGCAGCTCCTTCAGATGTTCATCATACAGATCGTCGGCGACGGGCACGTATTTGGCGTAAAACCGGACGTTTCCCCTTTTTGCTCCCCCTATCAACAGAATTGCCGTTCGTCTCGGATCAAATGCATAGAAGATACGGATCGGAATGCCACCGCTCTGTATTCGAAGTTCCCGCATATTGCCATGCCGTGAGCTTTGGATGCCAGAGGTATGCGGGAATCCCAGATTTGGTCCTCTTTCCTCCAAGAGCTCGATTCTCGCGCTGATGGAGCGCTGGTCAAGAAAGGACAATTCATCCCACCACGCGATGAATTGATCAGTAACTTCAACATCCCAACACTCCATCTCTATTTCTCAAGCAGAACAGATTCAAGCTGGTAAGAGGCCGGCAAACAGTCTGGATCTACAGGCGGGTATCCGCTCGAATATAGCAGTATCGGTAAACGATGTCAACCCGATGGGGGAATTATTATAAAAAGATTCATAATAATATGTCCGCTTTGTCCGCTCGGAGGCGGTTTTTTGGGCGGAATTGGGGGTTTGGCGGTCATTTGTCCATGCCGTCCATGCGTTTGAGGAGGGCGAGGAGGGTGCGCAGGTCTTTTTTTTCGACGGCCTGCTGGCGGATCAGGTCGATGAGCTCCTGGCGGCCTTCGGCGCGGCCGGCGTGGATTGCTGCCAGGATCTGGGCGGCATCGTCGGGAGGGGGACGCCGGTCTTCGACTTCAACGCCGTCGAAGTAGTCCTCGGGGTACTCTTCTTCTTCTTCGATGTCGTCACGCCAGCGGCGGAGGGTACGGTCGGAGACGCCGATTATGGCGGCGAGGTCTTTCCAGGTGGCGCCGGCTTTGGCGGCTTCGCGGAGGGCTTGGAGATCTTTCTTGTTCATGGCGAACGTCAGTGGATAGTGGATAGTGGATAGTGGATAGTGGATAGTGGATAGTGGATAGTGGATAGTGGATAGTAATTGGACGGGCCGGGCGGCTCAAGTGAGCGGGCCGGCGAAGCGGGTGGGCGGCTGTCGGGGTGTGGTGCGGCGCGGGCGGCTGCGACGGGCTGCCGACAGGGAGGCCCCAGACGTCAAGTATGGCACAAATGTTTCGGTAGGCAAAATACGTTACCGATGCGGGGGGACGGCAGGGGAAGGGTAGGGGGAACACCTTTTTGTCCACGGAGGGCACGGAGGGACGCGGAGAACTGCGAACGGCAGTAGTCAGTGGATAGTGGATAGTGGATAGTGGATAGTGGCGGCGGGGAACGGGTTTATTGATCCGCGGAGGACGCGGAGGGGCGCGAAGAACTGCATTTGTCCGCGGAGGACGCGGAGGGGCGCGGAGGACTGCTTTGGGGCCGCGGGGAAGGGTGGGGAACACGTGGGCTGTCTCTGGGCGCGGGGGGTCACTCTTTTTCGTCATCAGGGGTCTCCTGGTTGCCGTAGATGGTTTCTATTATTCTGAGGCTGTCGTACCAGTTTTCGGTTGCCATCTGGAGGGCTTTTTCTTCGACGAGGGCGGTGAGGCGGACGTCGCGGCGCTGGTCGAGGAGTTTGCGGTCGGAGGCGGCGATTATGCGGGCGAGCTGCTGGAGGAGGCCGCGTTGACGGCGGATGAGAAGCGGGAGGTGCTTGCGCACGGTTGCGCGGTCGAGGCGGTCGATTTGCGCCTTTTCGAGGGCGGCGTTGGACTGGGAAAGGCCGTGGAGCTGCAGTTCGTAGGCCTTGTCGAGGAGGAGCTGGTGCTGAAGATCGAAGCGGGCGAGGGGCTGGCCGGCGTAGTGGGCTTCGAAGGCGGCGGCGCGCTTTTCCCAGTTCCACTTGCAGGCGAGCGTGGTCCGGCCAGCGACGGCGGCCATTTTGGCTACCTGGCGGGTCGATTGCAGAAATTTGAGGCTGAGGTAGATGCGGAAGGCGTAGAAAAGGCTGGCGGGTTCTTCGGGCTGCCGCTCCCAGGGGACAGTCTCGCCGGGGAGATTGGGGACGGCAGTGGGCCCGAGACGGGATTGGGGGGTGTCCAATGCGGGGTCAGGTTTTTGCGCGGTGTTTCCGTCCCGTTCGTTGGCGGTATCGGGATCGGGTTCTGAAAATACTTTGCGAGCTATTGGCTCAGTCCATTCCCACCTGATTTCACCTGCCCTTTCCACGATCGGCCAGTGCAGCTCCTTTTCGTCGAACTCCTGATCCGCGACCTCTTTCATTGGGGCGATCAGGCTGAGAATGCTGCGCTGGAGCCGGTCAAGGGCGGCCAGGTTGTTGCGCAGGCCGGCGCGGTCCATTTTCTGGATGGCGGCGCTGTCGAGGGCGCGGCCTGTTGCGTGCAGGCCGATGAAGCGGGCTACGTAGGCGACCTCGTTGAGGAGCTGGTTGCGCCAGTCGTTGAGGAGGCCGGTGAGGGCGGCACCCCTGAAGTCGCAGGCAGCGGCGCGTTTTTCCCAGTTCCAACGGGAGGCGGCCTGGGGAACCAGCCTGCCGGCGGGAGACAGGCCTACGGTCTGGGAGACGGTTGTGCAGCGGCGCGGTTGGGGGAGGGTGAGGTAGATCTGGAACAGACGGTAGCGATCAAGGGGTTCGCCGGGTTGCCGCTCCCACGGTTCGGGTTGGTTCTCGATGACGGCTTCGTGTTCGTCTCCCGGAATGGGGTGTTTCATTTTGTCGCTCCTAGGCGGCGGGCAACAAAAAAACGCCCGCTTGGGGCGCTGCGGGGCGAGTCACGAAAACGTGTCGCGCGGCAGGGCCGGGAAGAAGCGGAGCGCCTGGGAGTGAACAGGGGGTCCTGAGATTCGGTTGGGGCCGGCCGGGTGAGGGATCGGAGGCCAGCTTGTAAGTAAGCTTACACGAGAATTGGAGATTTGTCAACCTTTGAAAAGGCAGGGGAAGGGCAGGGGCCAGGGGCTTGGGGCTGGTTGCGGCGTTTGGACGCGGGGAAGGGGCGTGAAGAATATCTTTGTCCACGGAGGAGCACGGAGGGGCACGGAGAACTGCTTTTTGTCCGCGGAGGGACGCGGAGAACATCGCGGGCGTGTAGGCTTTTCTATGGGGAATTATACATTTGGCGCCACCACGAAAAGCACAAAGAAAATCAAAGCCAGCACAGAATCGGGTCAAAATGAAAACAAGAAACGGGCACTCGGCTTAGACCTGAGTGCCCGTTTCTGTTGTGTCAGGACTACGGTTCTATCGGGCCAATTGGATGCCCACGAGACGCTTTTCCCCATCTAGCCATCAGTTCATCCTCGTATTCTTCAACCCACTGAATCAGAGCTTTCTTCTTGGCCGCAGGAAAGCTTCCTTTTACGACAGGCGGATAACGAATCGTAACTGTGACTTCATGTCCTCCATATTCGGCGTGAACATGGGGAGGGTTATGTCCGAGGTAGTCCATCCAGACCCTGATCCCGTTGAAATGACACAAGCTAGGCATACTCTTCCATCAGCTCCCGGAACTCGGGAAAAAGTTCCTCGACCGTTACACCTGTCAACATCATATAGATCGTGTCGGCGCACACGTCGAGGTCCTTATCAGGCCCCCATGCGATGGCCTTTCTGTCATCTACATGAACAGACTCAAAGAACTCACGTTTTTCCCATCTCTTGCAAACCTCCTTGTTTGACCACTCGGAAAGGTCCACCTCTCCGAGCTGACCGTCAGAAAACTCCACAAAAATTGTGTAACCGGAACGAGCCTCTACACGAACAGGCACAGGATGTTCCAGCCCTTCTTTCACAGGTCGCCTCCATTTCATGAATAGGTGGATCACGTTGTTCGAGGGAATGAGGTTCCCCATAGGGGATGTTACAGTACAATTATAGCGATTTTCTTTTGTCTTTTCAAGGCGAAGCTATAGACACAGCATCTGCCCTGAGGTCAAGCTCATATCCGGCGGGGACTCCCCTCACTTTGGCCTGCAGCTGAAGAGAGATGTGGTTCGCTTCACCGGCCCAGAGCAGCATTTGGATCAGGTCCACGGGAGGCAGCGCTTCGGCTCGGATCATTCTGTTGAGCAGTCTCAAAGCAGTGAAGACACATTGGACTCGCCACTTGCATAGGGTCCTACCAAGACCGTCAGCGGCTTAAGGGGGAACTGCAGGGGAAGGGCGGGGTAACAGAAGGGGAACTTCAGGGGAAGGGCAGGGGGGCGGGGAGAACACCTTTTGTCCAGGGAGGAACACGGAGAAAGGCGAAGGGCAGTTTTTGGTAGTCAGTTTTTGGTTTTTAGTGAACTGCGAAGGGCGAACTGCTTTTGATCGGCGAGGGAACGCGAGGGGGCGCGTAAAGGTTCGTTGTCCACGCTGGTCCTGCCACTTTTGCGGCAGGGCGGAAGGGGGCCGGGCCGCCGTCATTGCTTGTCATCCTCATCATCCTCATCATCTTCTTCGTCGTCATCACCGCCCCAGATCAGCTTCATCATTCTTAAATGTTCGGGGTCGGCTTCTTCCTCGTCGACCATTTCAGTGGCCAGTTTCTCGACCAGAGGGAGGAGGAGGTGCTGGCGGCGCTCGTCCGGGGACTCGCTGTAGAAGACCTCACTCTGGCGCCAGAAGAACTGAAGAAGGCTGCGCTGGCGATGGAAGAGCGGAGTCAGGAGTCTGCGCGCTTTTGCGCGGTCCAGACGGTCGATTTCAGCGGTTTTGAGGGCCCTGGTGGACTCCAGGAGGCCGTGAAGATGTGCTTCGAAGGCCTTATCGGAGAAGAGATCGAGCTGGAGCTGGGTGCGTGCGAAGGGCCGGTCGGCATTGTGGGCATCGAAGGCGGCGGCGCGTTCTTGCCAATGCCATTTGCGGGCGATTTTGGCGAGAGCGGCATGGCGGGCCGTGTTGGCCATCGCGGCTACCTGGGCGGTTGATTGGAAGAACATCAGGCTCAGGTAGATTCGGAACCAGTAGAAGCAGTTGTCCTGTTCGCCAGGTTGCTGATGCCAGGGCTCGGCGGGTTCTTCTGCAGGTGCGTCTTCTGTGTCTTCGGCGGCGCTTGGGCCCCATAACTCTCTCACCACCGGATCCTGGTTGAACCTTTCCCCGCGAATTTCAATTGCCCTGTCCGAGACCATCCAGCGCAGTTTGTCCGGGTGGATATCGAGATTTACGTCCTCTTTTTTGGGTGTTGCGAGAAGACGGAGCAGCCCGCGCTGGTACTGAATGAGGGGGCCCAGACGTCTGCGGGCCTGGACCCGGTCCAGTTGGCCGAGGGCGGCGCCGGCCAGGGCGCGGCTGGTCTCTGCGAGGCCGTTGAAGCGGGCGATATAGGCGAGTTCGTCAAGGAGGAGGTTGCGCCACTGCTGCTGGTGCGGGAGGAACGCGGGCTCCTTAGCGGCCGATGCGGTACGTTCTTTCCAGCGCCAGTCGCGGGCGGCGCGGGCGACGAGGCGGCTGCCGGGTTTGAGGCCCACGATGTGGGTGACGGATTTGAAGGTGCGGGGCAGGGGGAGGGTGAGGTAGACCTGGAACCAGCGGTAGCGGTCGAGTCGTTCGTCGGGCTGGCGTTCCCAGGGGTGGGGTTGGCGGTCCGGGCCGGCGGCTGCGGTGGTGGAATGGTTGTCGTTCAAAGGACAGCTCCTTGACTGCGGGACTACAAAGGGGGCGCCACTGGCGCTTTCCATGCCGGGCGCCTGTCTGCACGGCGATAGCATCCGGGGCGCGGGAACGGGATTGCGCCCGAAGCAATGGCGGTGACGGTCAAGTGGGCTGTACGATAAGGGCCGGTTGCGGGGACCAGTTCATGGTCCATGGGGTCTCGGCCAAGGCGGGCCGCGTGGGGTGTCAGGGGGCGGCCAGCATTTTGAGGTGAGTATAGGGGATCGGGTGTGGGATGTCAAGTAGGGGAGAGCAGGGGAACAGCGGGGGAGGGGCGGGGGAAGGGCAGGGGAACAGCGGGGGAACAGCGGGGGAACAGCGGGGGAACAGCGGGGGAACAGCGGGGGAACGGCGGGGGACCGGCG
>JAPPKG010000610.1:0-7875 GCA_026914085.1 Caldilineaceae bacterium
GCACCTCCAGCAACGTATAGAAGACCTCTCTGTCCAGCAATTCGTCCCTCAACTTGCCGTTGAAACTTTCGAGGTAGCCGTTCTCCCACGGCGACCCAGGCTCGATGTAGAGCGTCCTGGCTCCCACACGCCCTAGCCACTCGCGCACAGCCCGGGCTGTAAACTCCGGACCGTTGTCCGAGCGAATATGGTCGGGCACGCCTCTCGTCACCATCAATTCGGCCAGCGCCTCTATCACATCGGCAGACCGTATGCTGCGCGCAGCCCGGATCGCCAGACACTCCCTGCTGTATTCGTCGATGACGGTCAGCAACCGTATTCCTGTGCCGTCATGGAGCCTCAGGTGCACGAAGTCGTAGGCCCACACATGGTCCTTCCACGCAGGCCGCAAACGCACACACGAACCGTCATCGGGAAGTTTGTGCCGTGGTTGCGGAGGCCGGTGCTGCCGCCTTGCGCTGGCGGCAGTCGAAGTCAAGAGCAGTTGACCCTCGCACCAGTTCGCAGATGAAGTCCGCCAGGTAAGACGTCTCGAAAGCGTCCGCTTTCTACACGCGGACGCTTCGCTTTAACGTCTCGCCTTTCACCGGCAAGGCGTTATGCCAGGGGTGCATTCCAGATTTTTTGGGAGGCGAAAGGGAGGTAGACTTGAGGTAGGAGAAGAGAGAAGATAAGGGGGGAGCAAAATGAATCGGGAAGAGGCGAAGGCATACAGGGGCGAGGTGACGGTCCCATGCGCAGGAGGCAGAGGCGATGGTGCAAGTGCCTGATGAGGGGGAAGGGGTCAGCTATCTGCGTTTTCGCCGGCTCTTGGGGCGAGTCTGTTCCAGGTCAGGTCGAGTTTGAAGAGGTTGGTGTGGAGGCTGCGGACGGCGTTCCACATGGCGTTGCGGGCGGCTACGGTTGCGTCCTTGTCGTCAGCGGCCTGGGCATTGCGCCAGTTTTCGGCCTGTTGGGCGTGGGTTGCGGCGGCCTGGCGGGCCTCGCCGGCGAGGGCTTCGGCGCCGCTCACGAAGGCGTCGAGGAGGTCTGCGATGGGGCCGGTGTCGTCGACGTCGTCGTAGAAGGTGTTGGTGCGGAACTGGGGCGGGTGGACGGAGCCGTCGGGGTCGCGTCCGGTGTGGGTGGGCTGGATGTGGGGGGTCACGGACAGGAACATGACGGTGCGGCGGTCGGGGAGCAGGTTGCGCACCTGGTGGATTTCGTCGGCGAGGGCGATGCACAGCTGGCCGGCTTCGAGCACTTCAGTGTGGCCGGCGATCATGAATTCGGCCTTGCCTTCGAGGATGAGGAAGATTTCGTGGCCGAGGTCGTGGCTGTGGAGTCTGTCGACCTGGCCCGGTTCCATGTGATAGAGGCGGGCGCGGATTTCCGGGGTTGTGAGTACGTTTTTGTTGACTTCGCGGAAATCATAGACTTCGAAGGGCATGGGGTTCGCTCCTGTGGTGGGTTGGTTTGGCAAGGGCCGGATCGGAGGGCCGCTCCTGGCGTTGACGAAGACGGGCCGGCCGCCTTAAGCGCTGTTTTGCTTTGCGGCGCTTCTGGTATGATTGTCGTTGAATGGTATATGAAATGCAAGCCGGTTGAGCAGGAGTGCTGCCGGCTGCGGCTAGTTCACCCGGTCCAATGCGCGCCTATTGCGGTACCAGTGCGGCGTGCGATTCATCTCCGAGGAGGGCAGTATGGGCGTCCGTGTAGGCATCAACACGTGGTCCCGTCACGTGACGGGACTTTTCCCTTATCTCGACCAGGTCATCCATCCTTTTGATTCGCTGTGGTTACCGGATCACGTGCAGTACAACGGGCACAATGTGGCGGAGGGCTGGACGATGGCGGCGTGGGCGCTGGCGCGCTACCCGGACAAGCTGGTGGGCCACGCCGTGCTGTGCAACAGTTTTCGCAACCCGGGGCACCTGGCTAAGATGGCGGCGACGGCGCAGGCGTTTTCGGGCGGACGGGTGGTGATCGGGATCGGTGCGGGCTGGAATGAGGAGGAGTATTTGGGCTACGGCTGGCCGTTCCCACGGGCGCGGGTGCGCATCGAGCAGCTGGCGGAGGCGATCCAGATAATGCGGCTGATGTGGACGGATACGCCGGTGAACTTCGCGGGCAAGCATTACCAGCTGGAGAACGCGTATTGCGAGCCGAAGCCGGAAATTGTGCCGCCGGTGATGGTTGGCGGCGGCGGGGAGAGGTACCTGCTGCGGGTGGTGGCGGAGCATGCGGACTGGTGGAACTGGGTGTACTCAGACGTGGAGACGTATGCGCACAAGCAGTCGGTGCTGAAGGAGCATTGTCGCGCGGTGGGGCGGGAGTACGACGAAATACTGCAGATGATGCACGTGAGTGTGCTGATCGCTGAGAATGAGAGTGAGCTGCGACGGCTGCGGGAGGACCCTGACGTGCGGCCTTCGAGCGAGGGCACGATTGAGGGTACGCCGGCACAGGTGACGGATGCGCTCTTGCAGATTGTGGAACAGGGGGCGCAGCGGATTACGGTGAATATTGCGGATGCGCCGCGGGTTGAGGGATCTTATTTGTTTGCGGCGACGGTGTTGCCGCATTTGAGTGGGTAGTTGGTTGCAGTGTCGTTGTGCCAGCGTTCGCTCAGTCGGTAGCCACGGTGAGTGAGCGGACGCGGTCTTCGTCCCAGACGGCGCCCCAGCCGGGGCCGTCTGGGGGCGCGATGTGGCCGTCTTCGATGAGGGGGGCGGTGAGGAGGCCCCACTCTTCGCCTTCGGTGCGCAGGTCGCGGGGGCCGGATCCGCCAAAGAATTCGAAAAAGTCGGTGTTGTCGATGCAGCAGCCGGCGTGGGCATGCCCGAGCCCGTAGAGGCTGCCGGGACCGTGGAGTTCTACGTTTGTGCCGTGGAGTTCGGCGAAACGGGCCAGCTTGAGGACCTGGGTAAGCCCATGGTTGGTGCGGGCGCGCAGGCGGTCGGTGGCGCCGTGGATGAGCCACTGGGCGGAGAGGTCCATGTCGTGGCAGAGCCGTTCGGTGGCCATGATGGGGATTGTGAGCGTGCTGCAGAGCTCCTGGTATTGGTTCATTTTCTGCTCGTGCATGGGCTCTTCGAGCCAGACGAAGTCCAACTCCTCCATCGCCCTCCCCACTTCGATGGCTTCGCGCAGGTTGTATGAGCAGACGGGATCGTTGAGCAGGTCGTAGTCGTCGCCCACCGCTTTACGAATATCTGTCAGCAGGGGGATGTCTCTCTTGCCGCCCCTGTAGGTGTGCAGTTTGTAGGCGTTGACGCCGAAGGTGCGGCCGCGCTCGATGTGATCGAGATAGCCCTGCGGGGTCAGCTCGTGGTCGGTGAGGTAGACGGGCAGGCGGTCACGGACGCGGCCGATGAGGGCGTGGACGGGGAGGCCGGCGGCTTTGCCGGCGATGTCCCAGAGGCAGTTGTCGAATTCGCCGAACCAGCCGGGTTCCTGGTAGACCCAGCGGGTGCCCTTGTGGAGCATCTGGAAGAGGCGTTCGCGGGCGAAGGGGCTTTCGCCGACGGCGTGTGTTTTGAGGATGTCGAGCTGGTGGTTGGTGATGGAGACGGGGGCGATGCGGCCGGTGATGCCTTCGTCGGTTTCGACGTCGAGGATCTGCATCTGCGCGGTAGTGGAGGCGGAGAGGGGGGTATGGGTGTACTGGATGCGGCGCAGGCCGGGGACCTGTTTGAGGCGGTAGGTGGGCTGGGTGAGGGTCGGGTGTTGGAGGGTGTGGCGTCTTATGTTGGTGATTTTCATGGGAACGGCAGTTTTTGGTAGGGAGTTCTTAGTTTTTAGTGAACTGCGGCGATGGCGCGTGCTGGAAGCGCAGATCGGATGAGTGATCCAGGACAAAGGGGCGAAGCAACTGAGATCCCGGAAGGGAACTGCCGATCCGGCCCGTGAGGAGTCCTTTAAGCGTGGACGGTCAGGGCTTACAGTACCACGGAACGGTCGCTTCGCCGAACAGTTCATTAACCAGCTTGGCGGCTTCCGGATCGTAGTCTTCCAACTCAGAATTGTACGACGCCAACGATTCCGGCAGCGAACCCCAAAGCCAGAACGTAACCGTTTCGGCGAAGTACTCCTCGAAATTTGTGCTGGCGTACGCTCCCTGCCACAGACCTGCGTTCATTGCAGCATTGTATGCGTCAATGAACCGCGAAATGTACTCGCCGCTATTGAGTTGTCCCTCGATTGCGAAGTGTACCAGGTGTGCAAACTCGTGGACGAATAACCCACAATAATAGTCGGTTTCCGGTACAGCTGCCACCCAACCTGTAGGACTTCTCAAGGCCATTCCTGTCGGATCTTGCGAGAGATGCCTGAATTCCGGTAATTGAATGACGCCCCCGACCCCCTCTTTATACTCAAATATGGCGACCCGGGCACGGTTGGCGACCAATGTTTCGAGCAGGCCAGGCAAATGGGGGAGCAGACCGGTAAGGATCTCCTGGGCCTGGACCATTTTCTTGTCAGACACCTCACTTGGGGCGACCACGACCACGCCGCCAGCGTCGAAGTATTTCTGATAGAACATGTCAAGGCCGAGCGACTCGGGGGGAGGTGGAAAGAGCGGCGGGACAACGGCCGCATACACACGCTCGGACCACGCGCTGCGCACGCCATCGGCGTCCCGCGACCGGACCTGATAGTAATAGTTTCTGCCGTCCATCAGTACAGAGTGCGTGAACGACGTGCCGGTCAGGATACCGCCAATGGGGCCCCATTGGCGGTGGAGGCTGTCCCACGCTCGCAGCTCGTAGGAGGCAGCTTTCTCTTCCCTATCCCATGTGAGCGTGACCTGGCCGACGCCGATATTCGGAGTCAAGTTAGACGGCGAGGCGGGCGTGGCCGAAAGTTCGGCGTCCGTGCAAGTCGCCAGATTGAGCTTCTTCAGGTGAAAGGCCCCCTCGGCAATTGGACCGGAGGGGGCGAAGCCTGGGGACAGGCATAACTGATTATCTGTGAGACGCATGACCGTCAGGTTGGTGAAAGCGCTCAGGTCCGGGGCCGGCCCGGTCAACTGGTTTTCACTGAGGTACAGCGCATTCAGCCTGGGAAGCAGGTTCAGATCGAGGATTGCCCCGGTCAGCTCGTTGTTACGGAGGTCCAGCCTTGTCAGTTTATTGAGAAAGCTCAGATCCGGGATTCGTCCGGTCAGCTCATTGTGACTGAGGGACAATTTCTCGAGGCTGGTGAGAGAGGTCAGGTCCGGGATTGGCCCAGTTAGCCGGTTGTGGCTGAGATTCAGCATTGTCAGTTGGGTGAGAAAGCTCAGGTCCGGGATTGGCCCGGTCAACTGGTTTTGGCTAAGGGACAGCCAGGCCAGGCTGGTTAGGGCGTCCATCGGTGGGATTCGTCCTGTCAACTGGTTTGAAGCTAGGTAAAGTTTTGTCAGGGAAGTAAGGGCGCTCAAATCAGGAAATGGCCCACGCAACCCATTACGTGAAAGGATCAGTTCAGTCACGCGGCCGCTGGCGTCAGTAGAGACGCCGTACCAGGTGGAGACCGGCGCCTCGGTCAGCCAGTTGTCGCTGCGCTTCCAGTCGGCGCCGTCCGTTGTCTCGTAAAGCGCGACCAACGCGGCCCTCTCCTCGCTCGCTGCGGATGTGCAGGATGGCAGATCAAGGCTCTTCAGGTGGGCGGTGACAACAGCATTTGAACCGGGAAAGCTCACCTTTTCGGGCAGACACAATTGATTGCCCGCGAGGTCCAGAGTCGTCAGTTTAGTGAGGGCGTTCAGGTCCGGGACCGGACCAGTCAGCCGGTTGTGGCTGAGGGCCATCCACTCCAGGTTGGTGAGGGCACTCAGATCCGGAATTTCCCCGACCAACTGGTTGGTATGGAGTGACAGGGCATTCAGGTTGGTGAGGGCGCTCAGATCGGGGACCAGCCCGCTCAGCTTGTTCGTGCTGAGGTCGAGACTATACAGTCCGGTGAGGGCGCTCAAATCCGGAATCGGCCCAGTCAGGCGGTTGTTGTCGAGGAACAGCCACTCCAGGTTGGTGAGGGCGCTCAGATCGGGGACCAGCCCGCTCAGCTTGTTCGTGCTGAGGTCGAGACTATACAGTCCGGTGAGGGCGCTCAAATCCGGAATCGGCCCAGTCAGGCGGTTGTTGTCGAGGAACAGCCACTCCAGGTTGGTGAGAGCGCTCAGATCCGGGATCGGCCCGCTCAGTTGGTTCGTGCTGAGGTCCAGACCATACAGTCCGGTGAGAGCACTCAGATCCGGGACCGGCCCAGTCAGCCGGTTGTTGTTGAGGGACAGCCACTCCAGGTTGGTGAGAGCGCTCAGATCCGGGAGTGGTCCATGCAGCCGGTTACTTGACAGATCCAATGCTATAACGCGGCCGCTTGCGTCCGTATAGACCCCGTACCAAGTGGAGATCGGCAGTTCGGTCAGCCAGTTGTCGCTGTGCTTCCAATTTGCGCCGTCGGTTGTCCTGTAAAGGGCGACCAACGCGGCGCTCTCCTCGGCGGAGCTTGACTGCCGGGTTTCGCCTTCGGCCACGGTCAGCGTAAGTGGTCCGGGCAGTGTCAAGGCTACCTGATGCGCCGATTGCGGCCACCGGCTCTTCCCCTCTTTGGCGTCGATTGCGCGGATAGCATCATGGCAGATAACGTCGAACATACATCCGCCGCGCGCGTAGGACGTACCTGACAGGCCACCATCATCGAGGCGTTGCGAACCCCTAGCACCCTTGTCCAGTGAAAACCAGAGATTGTACTCGACAGCACCGGAGCCCGGTGTCCAACTGAGCTCACCTAAGTTCGCCCTTAAAGCATTCTCGGTCAGAGCTGGCGTGTCCAGAACTACCAAGGCTTCGGTTTTTGCGTGCAATACTCTAGTTGAGTGGAGGGAACGGGGAGCCAGCGCCGCAAGAACGGCAACCAGAACGAGAATGCATGTGGACTTCCAGGTCAGTAAGAGTTCCAGGTATTTCACAGGGGTACGGCCTGTAGTCTTCGACGCAGGCTTCGGAATTCGAGCTGGCGGTGGGTATTCTAAGACAACATTGTGGCGGCGTCGAAAAGCGGATTTTTGGGGCGACTGCGCGTGCTAGAAGCGCAGACCAGATAAGCGGCCCAGATCTTTCAGTTTGCCCTGTCGTAGAGCAGATTGCTCTCGCAGAGAACCTTCTTTTGTTCCCGGCGTTGGCATCGATCAGTCGGTGGCGATGGTTAGCGAGCGGATGCGGTCTTCGTCCCAGATTGCGCCCCAGCCGGGGCCGTCGGGGGGTGCGATGTGGCCGTCTTCGATGAGGGGGGCGTTGAGGAGGCCCCACTCTTCGCCTTCGGAACGTAGACGCTTTGGGTCGGCCGGGCCGAGAAGCTCGTAGAAGTCGGTGTTGTCGATGCAGCAGCCGGCATGGGCGTGTACGAGTCCGTAGAGGCCGCCGGGTCCGTTCATTTCGATGTTGGCGCCGTGCATTTCGGCGAAGTGGGCCAGTTTCAGGACCTGGGTGAGGCCGAAGGTGGCGCGGGCGCGCAGGCGGTCGGTGGCGCCCTGGATGAGCCACTGGGCGGTGATGTCCATGTCGTGCATGAGGCGCTCGGTGGCCATGATGGGGATGACGAGGGTGCTGCAGAGCTCCTGGTACTGGTTCATTTTCTGTTCGTGCATGGGCTCTTCGAGCCAGATGTAGTCGAGCTCTTCCATGGCTCTGCCGACTTCGATGGCTTCGCGCAGGTTGTATGAGCAGACGGGGTCGTTGAGCAGGTCGTAGTCATCGCCGACGGCTTTGCGGACGTCGGTGAGGAGGGGGATGTCGGCCTTGCCGCCCTTGTAGGTGTGCAGTTTGTAGGCGTTGACGCCGAAGGTGCGGCCGCCTTCGATGTGGTCGAGGTAGCCCTGGAGCTCCATGTCGCCGGCGGTGAGGTAGACGG
>JAPPKG010000575.1:0-39320 GCA_026914085.1 Caldilineaceae bacterium
GCCCTGACATCTTGCCAACCCGCGGGCACGCAACCATCCAGCCTGTTGCCGGATAGATACCACACCTCCAAGTTGGTGAGCTTACCCAGCTGCGGCGGCACTGTCCCGATCAGATGGTTGTCTTCAAGGTTCAGCCTCGTCAAATTAGCAAGGTTGCTTAGTTCCGGCGGAATCGAGCCGCTCAACAGATTCTCTGAAAGAACAAGCGATCTCAAGCTGGTTAGTTGTGCCAGTTCTGACGGAATTGCGCCGCTTAACTGGTTCTCTGAGAGATTTAGCACCCAGAGACTGGTGAGGTTGCCTAGTTCTGATGGAATCGAGCCGCTTAGCTGGTTCTCTGAAAGCGACAGCCATTCTAAGTTACTGAGTCTACTTAACTCCGACGGAATCGTGCCTCCCAACTGATTACCCCCGACCGACAATGACTCCAGGTTGGTGAGGTTGCTCAACTCAGGTGGAATCGCCCCAATCAACCGGTTGTCGCCGAGACCCAGACTCGACAGATTGGTAAGGTTGCCCAGTTCGGTCGGAATCGTGCCTTCCAACTGATTGCCCCAGAGTGCAAGCCATGTCAGATTGGTAAGGTTGCTTAGTTCGGTCGGAATCGTACCTTCCAACTGATTGCCCCAGAGTGAGAGCCATGTCAGACTGGTAAGGTTGCTTAGTTCGGTCGGAATCGTCCCGCTCAGCCGGTTGCCCCCGAGATCAAGACTTGACAGATTGTAGAGTTTGTTTAACTCAGAAGGAATCATCCCTTCCAACTGATTGCCCCAGAAGGACAACGATTCAAGGTTCGTGAGATCGCCCAACTCGGGAGGGATTGGGCCGCTCAACCGGTTGCCTCCGAGATCTAGATCTGACAGATTGTTGAGTCTGCTCAACTCAGATGGAATCACCCCTTCCAAATGATTGTTCCAGAAGGACAACGATTCAAGGTTCGTGAGATCGCCCAATTCTGAAGGAATCGTCCCGCTCAACTGGTTGTTTCCGAGTTGCAACGATTCAAGGTTGGCGAGATTGCTTAACTCAGGCGGAACCGAACCGCTCAGTTCGTTGCCTGAGAGAATCAATCTTCCCAGGTTGGTGAGGTTGCCAAGTTCGGGGGGAATCGTGCCGTTCAGGTTGTTGATCCTGAGATCGAGATCAATGACCCGACCGCTTTCATTCGTGTTGACGCCGTGCCACATACCCATTGGCGCCTCGGTCAGCCAGTTGTCGCTGCTCCTCCAGTTTTCGCCATCTGTAGCCCAATAAAGCGCGGCCAAGGTGTCTCTGTCCCTGGCGGCGGCAGCGGAGAGTATCGACGAGACCGCGGCGCAATATGGCAGATCAAGCCAGTTGAGGTCGTTTTCCACGACATGTTTCCATACAGCAGGTAGGCATCCTCTCAGCCTGTTGCCGGCGAGATACAATTTATCCAAATTGGTGAGGCCGCCTAGTGCCGGAGGAATCGTTCCTCTCAATTGATTCCAGCGGAGGGTGAGTTCCGTTAGTGCGGTAAGGTTGTCCAACTCAGGGGGGATTGTTCCGCTCAGATGATTCCCTTCGAAACCGAGGGACGTCAGCGCGGTAAGGGTGCCCAGTTCTGGTGGAATCGTCCCGCTAAGATTGTTGTACGCGAGGTCAAGTTCAATGACGCGACCACTTTCATCCGCAGTGACACCATACCAAGTGCCGATCGGCGCGTCAGAAAGCCAGTTGTCGTTGTCCCTCCAACTGTCGCCGCCGGTCGCTTGGTAGAGCGCCACCAACACATCCCTGTCCGTCGTTTCGGCAGTGGGGACAGGAGTTGATGCAAGCACGTAAGGAGTCCTCGAGACAGCAGCCCAAGCACATACAACAGCGATAGCAACCAGCATTCGAAAAGAGGGTTTCATGACATGTTTCCTACTTGCTGAATGAACTGCTTTTTTGCATCTAACCAAGGCACGAACTGTTCGTCTCCAATACCAGAGGGAATATCCCTGCCCATTCCCCCTTCACAAAGCCGCCTCGAAAAGCTCCGACCCACACTCAGAGCCGCACCCGCTGCAATATCCATATGACCATATGTCAACATTGCAGTGAACATATGGTCATATGCACTTCTAAGCCGTCGTCTTCCGTCCGCCTCCCGCGCACCATGCGCACCGGACGCTAAAACGGTATCTCCTCTCCTTCACCTTGATCTGGTGCTATGCCCTGGGCCCCATCACGTGGACTGAGAAACCTCACAGTCCGAGCCCGCACTTCCAGTGAAGCGCGCGAGTTCCCCTCCCGGTCGGTCCAAGTGCTCGGTTCTCTCATTTCACCAACAACCAGCACGCGCTTCCCCTTCGTCAGGTACTGGTTGCACAACTCGGCCTGCCGTTCCCAGACCGAAATACTGAACCATATTGTCTCTTCCTGCGTCGTCCCATCCTGGGTCCTCCAGCGGCGATTTGTCGCTACGCTGAAAGATGTCACCGGCGTCCCATCCTGCATTAGCTGCATCGTTGGATCTCCGCCCAGGTTGCCAATCAAAGTGATCTGCTGGTACATCGCAATCTCCTATGTGTGAAGCTGTGAAAATCTAGGCAACAAACCGCGCCAGGGGGCTTGCGCTTGAGAACGAATGTCAGTGCCTGCTTGGGTCCGGCATGAAAGACCCCATCGAAAGAACCGTGGAAAGAAGGCGTCGCGCAATAACCTAATTTGGAAGCTCCCCCTGCTGCTGCAGGAAAAGCCATACCATTTTGACTTCGTAGTAGGGGTACCTATCCCTAAGCAGTTTTATGACCGGCGACAAGGAGGCGCCGCCCGTCTCTTCAATGACCCTTCTGATCTCTTCGACCCTTTCCGCCGGAGGCAATCCCGGTCTCAGATCAATGTCCACACCCGCCTCTATAAGGCGTTGCAAATGATAGACTACTCTTCTCTCCTTCACGCCCCGCTTTCTGGCTATCTCCCCAACAGAGAATCCTTGTTCCCACATCTGCCTGGTCTCCATGAAGGTAGAGCCCTCACGCATTGTTTTTTCTCTTCTCCTTCTGCGCGCCTCATCGTTGCCGCGAGCCGTCCGCTGGACGGGCGGCACTTTCCTTGCCTCACGTACAGACCGTGTGAGAGCCAGCCTTGTTCGCCTCTTTAGAAAACGCCTGCCTGTATGCGTGACAGACAGAGCTGAGGACTCTCCTTCGTTTCTGCGAAGCAGCCCCCCTTCCACCAGCTGGCCGGCAATCTCCTCCATCTCATCGGGGGAGTAGTCATCGACAGTGCCATAGACGCTGAGAGCATCGTGCCCCAGCCTTTTTACTATCGTGTTTCCGGAACCCCGCAGCACGGCAGCGACGTGGGCGATGCCGAAGCGCTCCCCCGTTTGAATGACGGCCGACAGGATCCGGTGCGCGATCGCGGTGACGTCGAACTCCTCTTTGGCCGGCCGGCAGAAATCGCAGCCGCCGCAGTTTTCCTCCGGCCACTCTTCGCCGAAGTAGCGCAACAGGTATCTTCGCCGGCATGCCCGCAACTTGCAGAACTCGATGACCTGGTCCAGCTTCTTATATGCGTCGCGGCGTATCACTTCATCCTCGATCTGCTTTATGAAGCGTTCCAGTGTCGGCACGTCGTCAGGGGAGTAGAAGAGGACACAGTCGCTGGGCAGCCCGTCGCGGCCGGCGCGGCCTGTCTCCTGGTAGTAGCCCTCGAGTGTCTTGGGCAGGTCATAGTGGACGATGAGCCGAACGTTCGACTTGTCGATGCCCATTCCGAACGCGATCGTGGCAACGATGATCTGGGTCCGGTTTTGCATAAAGTGTTCCTGGGCCTGATGCCGCTCGTCATCTTCCAGTCCGGCGTGGTAGTGCAGTGCGTTGAAACCGCTTTTACGCAGTTGAGAGGCTAAATACTCGGTAGCCTTGCGGGTGGTGCGGTAGATGATGACGGGTTCGGCCTTATGCTTCTGCAGCAGTTCTGCAAGCCTGGCGATGGCGTCTTTCCGTTTGGGCAGCACGGTATAGCTGAGGTTGGGGCGGTTGAAGCTGGCAACGAACTGTTCCGGCTGCTGCAGATGAAGCTGTTTCACGATGTCTTCGCGCACCTGTTCGGTCGCCGTAGCTGTTAAGGCCAGAAACGGCACGTCCGGCAGGCTGCGGCGCAGATCGCCGAGCTTGCGGTAGTCGGGTCGGAATTCGTGCCCCCACATCGAGATACAATGCGCCTCGTCCACGGCAACGAAGCTCACATTGAGTGTGTCGAGAAATTGCTGGAATTCATGTTGCGACAGCCTCTCGGGCGCGGCGTAGAGAATCTTCAGGGCTCCCCCTCGCGCCTGCAGCTGCACGCGCTCGATCTCGGAGGGTGATAACGTACTGTTGATAAAGGCGACGGGGATGTCGTTGGCCCTGAGGGCGTCGACCTGGTCCTTCATCAGCGAGATCAAGGGCGAAACGACCAGGGTCAGCCCTTCAAAGTGTATCCCCGGCAGCTGATAGCACAGCGATTTGCCCCCGCCCGTGGGCATCAGCACCAGCGCGTCCTTCTCCTCGAGGACGGCGGTGATGATCCTTTCTTGGAAGGGCAGGAACTCGTCGTAGCCGAAGTGCTGCCTGAGCAGGTGACGGATGGGGCCAGATTGTACTGCGTTTTCAACGGTTTCCTGCACGGAAGGGGTTGGTGGAAGCGCGTTCGCAGACGGCTCGCTTCGGCGGTCGGTCAAAGCAGGTTGGCCGTTCTGGGTTGTGCGCTCCTGCTGTTGCAGGTAGAGCTGCACCACCCTGCTCTCCTCGTAGGAGTAGTCGTCGCCAAGGATGTCCTTGATCGGCGATATTCGAGCGCTGCCTGTTCTCTTGAAGGCGGATCTGATTTTTTCAAAACGATCGGGGGGCAACAAGGAGCGCAGGTCGATATCACTCCCCTCTTGAAGCAGGCGCTCCAGGTGGACGACGATCGTACCAACCGGCCGGTCCCGCCGTCGGGCCACTTCATCGAGGGTCAGACCTTGTTCCACGAGTTGTCTGGTCTCTTCGTAGATAGGGTTTGCGACTACGCCCTTATCAAGTCCCAATTTTTTTAGCCGGGACCGAATAGCCCCGTTATTTCGTCCGAAGTGCTTCGCCAACTCCGCAATGCTATGCCCCGCGGCATACATCTCTTTCAACCTCTCGTCATCTTCCAGGGACCATTTTTCGTAGGCCCTGGGATGCTCCCGCCTTTTCTCCTCGACGGTATAAGCCGGCTTGTTCTGCTCTTTCAAAATGTGCACCGGCGACGATGGAGACGACCCATCGAGGCGCCATTCTTTCTTGAGGGCATTGATCAACTCGCTCTGCCGCCTCTGCAGCACATCGGGCGTCCATTCGCTTTCAGCCACCACTTGTGTTGTGAGGGCGAATGTCACCACGCCCCCTCTTTGGAAGTACGCTGTCTTCTTGCGGTCGAAGTCGTAGTTTAGCGCCTGCGAATTCTTTGTGCGTGACAGGAGAACCAGGTTGGCAAGTTTATCGGTCCACTCTTCACGTTTTTCTTCGTCAGGAAAGTCTCTCAGCCACTGTGAATTCCGTTCGGGGTTCCGGGGGAGCACGTGCTCCACCGTAATCGTTGAGTGTTCATACCTGGCGCCCTCGTCCGCCAGCAGAGAATCAAGGCGCAGAAGTAGAGTCCTGCGCACTCGTGTGAGGGACCCGATGGGTCCGTCCAACGCACGCAAAACGTCCGCTATTTCTCCAGACGAGAGTTGAAGAGGCGACGAAACACCATTGAGGTCCTCCTCGTGATCGATGGCGCGCAGGATGTCAGCATAGATGGAAGTACGCCGGTAGACGTTCGCCCGTACAATGAACATTGCATAGGCCAGTCGTTCCAGGTCGCGAACAAAGCGAAGAAATGCCTCTGGGCTTTGTTCGCGCCTGTAGAAGGCCATCGCCGGTGGAATCCAATCGAAGTTATCGAGCCGATTCAGGTAGCGCAGATACTTATTGACTTCCCTGGAGCCGCCTGTGCCTTCGTATGATGCGCCGGTCACAGTCGCATAGGCGTCGGCATACGGTTCAAGCACTTCGTTAATGAAGTCCACCCTGTCTACTTCTTTGAGAACATGGTCCTGAAACTCCTGCTGTAAAGTTCCCTGCTGCCTGCGTTTCATAGCGATCATACGGATGTGCGCGAAGAGATCACTGAAGCGATCGCGACCGAGGTCTTCCTCGATCTCCTCCCATATCTCTGTGTGCTGTGAACGGACATTTTCCGGCAGTGCCCCGATTATGCCCGCTTTTAGAATGTCGGTCGGCGACAGGTCCAACCCTCTATCATTCAAAACGGAGAAGATGCGGTAAGCAGCGTTCTGGTCCGATGCAGAAACCACGACGAGATAGCAGCGCTGGGCGATAAACTGCATAAGGATCTTTCGTCGTCTTTCTTCATGCCCAACCAGGGAATTGAACAGATGGCGGGCGTTCTCCAACATTCTTCTCTGGCTGTCGGGCAGGTTCGCAGGAGGACGCTCAAGGAGAGAGCGCAGCCTTCCCATTTGCTGGATATTGCTCTGAAAAAACTTTCTGTCTCTTTCTCGCACAGCGAGCCGGTAGTGTCCCGGGATTCCCGCAGATTCCCGACCCGGGGCATGGATATAGCTATGTGTGTCGCTCCGGTCGCTCTCTTCGGATGCGAGTTCACGCAGGACGCAAAGAAGAATCGTCAGCGTAGTGATGCGTTGCTGTCCGTCGACAATTTGTGCCTGCGGCTGGAGTCCCTTCTTGATAATGACGATACTACCCAGGAAGTAAGGCGACGCGTCACGCACATTCTCGACATGCTCCATGGCGTGTAACAGGTCGTCCAACAGCTCTCCCGTCTGTTCAGTTGTCCAGGCATAGGGGCGCTGATACTCGGGGATTTCGAAACGGTAGTTGTCACCAAAAATGCTGACAAGCTGCAGCTCTTTGGCTTCAATTGTCTCGGACATTCCTGAACTCCCGTGGACTGCTCCGGAGATAGAAGTGGGTGATGAGGTGCACGTGACAGAGCTGCGCTGCCGTCATCCGTACAGCCAATGGGGAGCATCGCTCGCCCTAACCATGTTCCCGTTCTTCGCTGCCGTCTGGCGCGAAATCGCCCGACCCGCTTGACGCGCGCCATCTAAGCCGTCAACTGGTCAGAGAACACTTTGAGCGTGTTTCTGGTCTGTGTTTGAGCTTGTCAACGACCGGACACGGAGAGGAGAACAACAATAGTGCCCGCGCGGCAATCCTATATTTGAGGTTCATTAACGCCGACACACTGACGGTGCGTATGTTCGTTGAAGTTGTCGCCTGTCGTGAGCCAAACCTCTCTCTCCGCCCAGTGAGCCAATTCCCTGGTACTGCCTCAACATTAAATTATACAGTGCCCATATGTAATCAGCGTGTTATTCGGGCCTGTTTCTGTGCCAGTATTGTGCCAATATTGAGGCCAACTGTCTCCAGCCCGACAGAATGGCGACCAATCATGTCGGTCCACAAACGCGGACACGCCGGAGCAGCATGATCCAGCGCTCTCAAACTCTGGCCGTCAAGCTCGTCGCGATTCGCTAAAATCGGGACAGGGAACAGCGAAGACCAGAAAACTCTGGGGTTCCGCACAGTACTGGTCAAACGGTGCCAGCCACCGATCAACCACGCGTAGGACTGAAGTCGAAAAAAAGGTGTTCTCCGTGTCCCTCCGTGTTCCTTCGTGGAAAAAGCAGTTCTCCGCGGACAAAAAGGTGTCCTTAGTGTCTCTTCGCGGCCCTTCGTGGATAAAAAAGCAGTTCTGCAGTTCTCCGCGCCCCTCCGCGTCCTCCGCGGATAAAAAGATGTTCTCCGTGTTCCTCCGTGGAAAAAAGCAGTTCTCCGCGGACAAAAAGGTGTTCTTCGCGTCCCTTCGCGGCTCAAATAATCGACCCAAGACGACCCCCATCCGCTCCCCCTGAAGTGCGATCAGTTTGACGTCAATTTGGAAAACTGACATGAAATTGACGCGGTCTTTTCCAGGAACTCCATAAGAAATACACATCAGACGTGTATACTGACTGATCGACATATTCGAGTGCGCCGCAAACGGCGCACCGCGCCCTGATCCTAGCTGGCCGCATCCGTCTGGATGCACCCCCTTGCGATCCCCACCCTGTAGCAATGAGGCCGGGAAACCCTGCCATGTAGCCAGGATCATTCATCCAACACACGATTCGACCAAGGAGATTCAAATGCCAAAGAAACTCCCTTTCCTTAGCCTGCTCCTCGTCGCAGCGCTGATGCTGGCCGCATGCGCCGCTGCGCCCCCGGCCGCAGAATCGCCCGCAGAAGAGGCTCCGATGGAAGAAGCGCCTGCCGATATGAGCGGCAAGGTCGTCGTCGCAGCGGGCGGAATGATCCGCATCGGCGGCTCCTTCGCCCTGACCGGCCCGATCCCCGACCCCGGCCTCGACATCCGCCAGGGCGCCGAACTGGCCGTCGATGACCTCAACGCCGCCGGCGGGCTCGAAGGCTTCATGTTCGAGCTCGTAGCCGAAGACGGCGCCTGCGACGGCACGCAGGGAACGAACGTCGGCAACAAATTCGCCGCCGACGCGACCATCGTCGCCGTCACCGGCGGCACCTGCTCCGGCGAGACCTTCGGCCTCATGCCGATCCTGCAGGAGGCGCGCATCCCCTTCGTCAGCCCCAGCGCCACCAACCCCGACATTACCTCTGCCGGCTGCGACGTCTGTAACCGCGTCGCTCTCAGCGATGCCCTCCAGGGCGCCGTCGATGCCGACTTTGTATTCGGCGATCTGGGCCTCACCAGCGTCGCCGTCGTCCACGACAACTCCGACTACGGCAAGGGCCTGGCCGAAATCTTCCGGAATGACATTACGGGGTTGGGAGCCGAACTGACCGGCTTCGAAGGCGTCCAGGTGGGCGATACAGACTTCCGTGCCATGCTCGCCAAAGTCGGCGCCGCTGGACCCCAGGCCGTCTTCTTCGCTGGATACTCCACCGAGGCCGGCCTCATCGCCCAGCAGATGACCGAAACCCCCGGCCTCGAGGACACCGCCTTCATGAGCGTTGACGGCGCCTACACCCAGCAGTATCTCCAAGCCGCCGGCGCCGCCGCCGAAGGCACCTACATCTCCTTCGTTGCCGGCGCCGACTCCGAAGAGATGAACGCCGAATTCGACGCCAAGTACACGGAGAAATACGGCGCCAGCCCCGACGAACTCGGCCCCTTCCACAGCCAAAGCTACGACTCCGTCAAGCTGATCGCCGCCGCCCTGGCCGCCGTCGCCGCGGTCGACGACAACGGCAACCTCGTGATCGACCGCGAGGAACTGATCTCCGCCATCCGCTCCGTCGATGCATTCGCAGGCCTCACCGGCACGATCAAGTGCGACAGCATCGGCGAATGCGGCGCTGGCGGTGTACAGATCTTCCAGGTTACCGACGGCGCTTTCGTCCAGGTCTCCGGTTTCGGAATGGAGTAAACCTCAACACAATCAGGAGAGAGAACGTCATTGATACCCGGCCAGCCCACTGTGCGCGGCAACGCGTTAACCCGGGGAAAACTGTCCAATCGAATGCGCATATTAGCCCACGAGGAACGGCGGGCGGCTTGGGAAGAGAAACAGAACGGAGATGACACGAAGCAATCCGTGTTCAGGAGCAGAAAGATGGAAGAGCCGGGGATTCCCAGTTCATACCACACATTCTTGCGGCTAATCAGGAGGCTTCAGGCGGAAGACCCAAGTGCCCCTCGGAAGGTGCTGAAGCAGCGCATAATCTATCTGCTGGATCTGCCGCCGGAGAAGGATGACCCGTACTGGGACGAGCAGGAGTTTCCCTATCTGCGGTCGAGCCGGACACGTCGGCAGATGTTCGACGACCGGTTCAACCTGGCGATGTACAAGATACGGAAAGAAAAAGGTAAGTCGCGATAATCGAAAATCCGGGTCTGGGGCGGGCCTGGACCTGCCTACCTCGACCACGGGCACTGCATCCTCGCCACATCCGGTGCTGGCGGGCCCCCGCCTCACCCTGCAGAACCAGACCATTGTCCGCTACATGGCCCAGTTCGACGCCTTGCCTGCCGAATATAGCGTGTATTCCGCCCAGGGCAACCCCGAAAGCAGCGAAATTCTGATTTTCTACAAGACTCGCGGTCAAAGGCCACTCCACGTGATCGAACGCTGGCGCGGCTGCGGATTCCGCGGCAGCAGCGACTGGATGGCGGCCGAGGGGTAGGGCGTCTGCCCGAGAGGGAGGCTAGGCCCTCGGCCGCCGCCGCCAAAGCGAGACCGGTATGCTGCGAGGCCGTCGTTCTGTTCATTTTTCAACTATTGGGAACGGAGTACCCATGTGTTGCCCCGGAGGGTACGGGGAGAGAGGAAACCCTGTCATGAAACGCACTCTGATCGTTATCGCGTTGCTGATTACGCTCACGCCGGCCCTGCTGTTCGCTCAGGACGACGTTACGCTTGAGGGACTGAATAACAGGCTGCAAGCCCTGTCCACAGATCTGGTTACCCTCGCCAAGGAGCTTAGAAGTCTGGATGCTCGGGTGACCGCTTTGGAGGCACCGCCCGCAATTGTGCCCACCCCGCCCATGGCGACGTGCGATCTGACGCCCAATCTGCCTGTCGATCCTGTACAGCTTAACGAAGTGACTAGGGCCGCCCATCGCACGCAGTACGGCAGAGAGCCGCCCCTGTTCATGGGGATTATCAAGGTAGTCCGGCGCCAGGATGGACGCGTACAGATCTATTACGCGTCGGGACGTAGCGGGAACTACCGCAGCGTGTCCGAGCTGTGGGATGGCTGCAATTATGCAGGCCATACGCCTTGGAAAGAGATCGAAGACATCAACGACTTCCGCTAGAGGAGACACCCCCTGAAACGCGAAGTTCCGCTGGATTCTGCTTAAACGCCGCGCCAGGCCAGCCCGCTGTGCGCGCAAGCGTCTACCCGGGAAATCGATTCGAGATCAACCCTGACCTGTGGAACGGCGGGCGGCCTGGGAAGAGGAACGGAACGGAGATGACACGAAGCAATCCGTGTTCAGGAGCAGTAAGATGGAAAAGCCGAGGATTCCCAGTTCATACCACACATTCTTGCGGCTAATCAGGAGGCTTCAGGCGGAAGACCCAAGTGCCCCTCGGAAGGTGCTGAAGCAGCGCATAATCTATCTGCTGGATCTGCCGCCGGAGAAGGATGACCCGTACTGGGACGAGCAGGAGTTTCCCTATCTGCGGTCGGTCCGGACACGCCGGCAGCTGTTCGACGACCGCTTCAACCTGGCGATGTACAGGATACGAAGAGAAAAGGGCAAGGCATGAGCCGGCACCAACGACATAGCCGCCGACACCGGTTATAACGCCGGCACCCGCAAAGCCAGATACTGGCTCAGCCGCATCGAGTCGGATGACGCCCTTTTCATCTATAAGGTCCCCTACTACGACACACGCCGCTACCTGCAAGGCATTCTCATCTGCTTCGTCCACTATCTGCGCCTATATGGACGTTACCAATGTAACCTGAATTCGGAGCTAAGTGGTGGTTGGCACCAGGGCCAACTCATTATTGGAGAGATGCAGGGACGGCTTTTGGGTTGCCAGGTGTAGGCAATCAGGCCAGCGATGAGATTGACGAGAAAGTTGGTGGTGCTGCGGTGGCGGGTGTGTTCAATCTGGGAGATATTCTTGGGTTGGTCAATGATGGTTTCGATTGGGATTTGCATTAGGTATGTACAGGAATGACTCATGAATACATCATCCGGCAAAACATCCGGGCAAACCGTCGCAAAGGGCCCTGACTTCGACCGGCGATTGGGAATGCGTGGACTCCGCCCTGGTGAGAGGATCGTCGCGAAGAGTTCCGGCGTGTACCGCCTTGCGAAGCGGGGTCCAGCACAGATCTCAGTTCTCTCCAAAAAAGTTGAAATCGCTGAACACGGCAACACCGTTACCGAGATTCACGTCGACACTATCGACGAAATTACGGTCCGGAATGAATGGTCGCGAAGTCAGCTGATCATCCGTTTCGGGGATGGTCAAGTGCGCTGGATAGGGGGGCTCGAAAAGACGGATGCCGACCGTGTCCGCGATGCAGTACACGTGGAGATTCTCCGCCTGACATCAGCGCTTGGTAAACGTCTCTTGCAGCTTGACGGACAGCTGAGCCAGCTCCTTGGAGATTCCCGCTACACTCGGCGCTCCGAGGCCGATGTGTTCCACATCGAGCTCAAATCAGTGCTGAACAAGAGTCGCAGACTGGTTCAGGAACATCTTGCAAGAAGAGAAAGAGAGGCGTTAAGTCGGCTGGCGCCTTACGAGTCCGTCGAGAAATTAGAGGCGGCGCGAGAACGAGAGAACGGCCTTTTCGTCAAGGCCAATATCCCGGCTGTGAAGAGCGCGGGACTCCCTGATCCCATGTCTGACGAACAGGCTGAAGCAATCGCCACGGATGAGGATGTAACGCTAGTGCTTGCCGGCGCGGGGACGGGCAAGACCAGAGTCATCGCTGGCAAAGTCGCCCATCTCGTTCAGAACGAGGCTGTTCAGCCGCAAGAAATTCTTGTTCTGGCATTCAACAATAAGGCGGCTGAGAACATCCGCGAGCGGCTGAAGGGCGACTTCGACACAACAGAAGTTAAGACATTTCATGCTTTTGGCCGCAGTGTCATCGCATCCGCTGAAGAAAGTGCGCCAACCATCTCAAAGCTGGCAAGAGATGAAATGGCGCTGACTAAGGCAATTGATGGCATTATCCGAGACATCCTGCAAGATCCCCAGAAATCACGCGCCTTGATCGATTTCATCGCTAACCTACTTTCACCATATCGACCACCTTACGACTTCAGTACGCCCGCTGAATATAAGAAGTATATCTACAACACCGAGTTACGAACGCTCAATGGTGATTTGGTCAAGAGTCTTGAGGAATTAGCAATCGCGAACTTCCTGACCGAAAACGGCATCAAGTACGAGTACGAAAGGCCATACAAGGTACCGACTGCCACACAAGAACGCAGTCAGTATCGGCCAGACTTCTTTCTCCCAGATCATAATATCTACATTGAACACTTCGCACTAAATAAGTCGGGGCAGCCGCCACGGAACTGGTACAGGTATCGTGAAGGTGTCGATTGGAAGAGGGACCAGCACAGGAAACATCGTACGAATCTCATCCAAACTTTTAGCTGGCAACACGAAAGAGGAGAGCTACTCAAGACGTTGCGTGCGGAACTCGAAAAAGTGGGAGTCAAGTTCGACCCAATCCCACATGAAGAATTGGTCAAGAAACTGGCACGGCAGAAGTCGCGGATTACAAAGCTGGCCTATCTCTTGAAAACGTTCTTGAATCACTTCAAAACTAACAGCCTGACACTCAATGAACTACGCAATCGCGTACTTGGCGACTGGCGTCGTAACCAGCGTTTCCTCGACGTATTCGAACAGGTGCATGAACGCTACGAACGATTGCTTGCCGACGAGAAGGCGCTTGACTTCCATGACCTCATCAACAGTGCCGCCTGTCACATCCGTGAGGGCAGATGGGAACATTCATATCGATATGTGCTGGTCGACGAGTTCCAGGATATTTCGGCTGGGCGGATGGCTCTGCTTCAGAGTCTTAGACGCCGGAACGTGGCCTACTTTCTTGTCGGGGACGACTGGCAGTCGATCAACCGATTCGCAGGAAGCGACGTCGCCCTGTTGCAAGACTGCGGCAACTACCTCGGTCACGTAGAGAGGCGACCACTGAGCCAGACCTTTCGCTTCGGAGACCGCATCGGTGGTCCATCTACGGCGTTCGTGCGGCGCAATCCGGAACAGACGCAAAGGACGTTGCTACCTAAGCCTGTTAACAGTGTCAGAGATGATGGGATCTGCGTTGTCACCGATGGCGACCCTCTGCGCGCGCTGCACGACATCAAGTCGAAGGCAGGGGGTAAGGCTCCCTCGGTTCTCGTGCTAGGACGCTATCGTGACAGCAGGGAGGGTCTCTCCCGGGAATGGCGACACCTTTTCAGAAACGTCCATCGAGCAAAGGGATTGGAAGAAGACTACGTCGTGGTGCTGGACCTCAAGGATGATCGTAGAGGGTTTCCGTCTCAGATTGAAGACGATCCGGTGCTGGAGCTCGTACTGCCCTCTGTCGGTAAAGGTGCCTACCTATTCGCAGAAGAGAGGCGCCTTTTCTACGTAGCGATGACGCGCGCGCGGCGGGGCACCTATCTGGTCACAGATCCCGAGCGGCCATCGGCGTTTGTCCTTGAGTTGCTCCGCGAGTCCGGCGATCTACAGACAATAGGCGAGTTTCCTCCAACAGGTCCTTCCTGCCCGCGTTGTCTCAATGGACATTTAGTCCCCTCCAAGAGCCGCAAGAATCTTCGCTGCACCAATGATCCTTATTGTCGGCATCTCGCGCCGCGCTGTCCCCGGTGTGGGGTCGGATATGCAGTGGTAAAGGATCGGCTAACGTCTATGTGTACAAACCCGGCTTGCAGTTTTCATCCGATGGTCTGCCCTAAATGTCATGTCGGCGTCCTGGAACAGAAACATTCCAAGTTCGGCCCTTTCTTGGGTTGCAGCGAGTTCCAGGCGGTGCCACCGTGCTTCTACAAGAGAAATGGCTCTATAGCAAACAGGGTCGGCGGAGGCATTCCGGGCCAGTGATGTAGGCGGTGTTTTTTGTGGGAGAGGTCTTAGCCGCCAAACTGATTGCGATGCCGCAACAATGCACCTTCAGGTGCGGCCGTGTCGCGTTCGGCGCGGGCCTGCACGGTCTCTCTGACGTCACGAGTGAGCGGCATCGTTCACACCTCCTGCTGCTTGCGGTTATCTCTGCCATGCTCACACGTTGAATCGGCCCAATATTTCAAACAGGACAAGTACGGCACCCACAAACCACAGGCCAATTTTCATCCCGCGCAGCTCGCCGGTGAATTGCCCTCGCAATTCGGCAATATCTTCCTTCGTTGCCGGATGACCGTATGTCCCCCGCAGTTCACTTGTCTTTTCCGACAAGTCATCAACGCGGCTTTCAATACGGGTCATCCTCTCCGCGTCCATTGTTGCCTCCTGCGTTTATCCGAGTCGTAGTCCACCCTTAATGCGCTCCGGCGCCGCAACTATGATCACACCCTGCGCACTCCTTTTATGATTAGGGTAGATCGATGTGCTAAAGCTGTGCAGCTTCCACCCCCGTGCTTCGTTCAGTTCCTTTTCGAGCGAAGCACTATTGCTCACTTCAATGACCCTATAGCTGTCATTGTCCATTCGCGCCTCCACCTGGGACGCTGAACTTTTGAGGTTGTACACTGAGGATTAGATCGGTGCACGATCAACCCCCTTCCTGAACTCTGGGTCCTTCAAGTATCTCCTTAACCATCTGGCAACCGTGCTGGCGTCTTTTCCGATCTCCTTCCCTATGGCCGCAAACGAAGAGGCCGGTGTCTCACTGGCCCGCATTTCCAGTGCCTTTCTTACGGTCCGGAAGTCATACGGGTGCTGATTCCTGGACGGCCAGCGGGGTGCTGTCAGTTTGTTCAGCACCAAACTTTAACAAGAGAAGCAAGTCCCTCCTCAAAGGGACTGGGCAAGCCAGGCGAGACTCTTTTAAATCTATGAATTTTCGTGTAGTCAACTAAAGCCGTCAACAACAACTCACCCCGTTCATTCTGCATGCATATATGTTCAACCGCCTGTCCCACGCCTGGCTCCACCTTCACCTGTCCAGTTCCTTCCTAAACAGCCCAACGCCGAGAGCGCCGAAACATGATAGGCATAGTCACGCCAGCCACTTGGCGGCGCGTCCGGCCTCCTCCGAGCGCGTATAGACCTCCACCATTCTCGCCGTCTTCCATCTTCCCTGCGCCATAATCTCATGCGTGGGCGCGCCGGCCGTGGCCATCCGCCGTGCCATCCCCACCCGCCCCGAATGCCCGGAAAAACCCTGCCCCAGCCCAGCCACCGCGGCCCGGATGCGCCGCGAGATCGAAGCCGCCGACAACCCGAACACCGAAGCCGCCCCGTTCGCGCCCGCCGGATGCGAAACCGGACTCGAGGCGCGGCCAGTCCCTATTCGGCTGGGTTGGAGACAATATTGGCACAATATTTGCATAAAAAAGAGCGCAAATGACATCCAAGTGACATACGGGGACTGTATAATATAAAGTTGACGAACTAACGGCAGCCCCCCGGTGACGGGGCGATACCTCTCTTGATTTCATGGCAGGAGACAACCTCAACGCGCATGCATGCAGGAGAACCCTCTCTTGAAGAACAGAATGCCTGTTCGGGCCGCCAAGCCGTTAGCCTTCCTTCTTCTGGTCGCCATATTTGCGGCGCTTACTATCCTCGCCTTCTATCCGGATAGCGCAACGTACGCACAGACGGAAGCCTCGGAGACTTTGGCGGCACCGGTATTGACCGCGAGGCTTACAGCGACGAATACGGTGGAACTCGGTTGGACGGCGGTGAGCGGTGCGGTCAGGTACGAGCTCTTGGTCTGGCAGGACAGCGCCACCGGCTGGCAACGCTTGGATGACGGCAGCGTGACAGGCACCGCCTACACGCATGGCGGGCTTGCGGCCGGGACGACGTACTACTACATCGTCCGCGGCCTGGACGCGAACGGTGCAGCGGTGAGTGCCTGGTCGGACCATACCACCGCCACACTAACTTCGACGCCTACAGCAACGTTGACAGCGACGCCGTCAGCGGGTGCGGTCGAGCTGAGTTGGACGGAGGTGTCGGGTGCTGTGCGTTATGATTTGCGGACCTGGTGGGACGCGGCTATCGGCTGGCAACAGATAGGAGGCGGCAGTCTGACAGGTACGACCCACACGCATACGGGGCTTGCGGCCGGGACGACGTACTACTACATCGTCCGCGGCCTGGACGCGAACGGCGTAGCGGTGAGTGCCTGGTCGGACCATGCCGTCGCCATACCAACTTCGACGTCTACAGCAGCGAACTCTGACAGGGAAGCATTGGTTGCGCTTTATAATGCAACAGGCGGTGCCAACTGGACGAACAACACCAACTGGCTGAGCGACAGACCGCTTGATGAATGGCACGGTGTCCACACTGACGAATTCGGGCGGGTCACGAGTCTTATGCTAGGGACCAACAGGTTGATCGGGACGCTCCCGTCCGAACTGGGCGACCTCGCCAACCTGACAAATCTGGATCTCACACACAACCAGTTAAGCGGGGCGCTCCCGTTCGAACTGGGCGACCTCGCCAACCTGACAGATCTGTGGCTCGCAGGCAATCAGTTGAGTGGGGCGCTCCCGCCAGAACTGGGCAACCTCACCAACCTGAGATGGCTGTACCTTTCGGACAACCAGCTGAGTGGGTCGCTCCCGTCCGAACTAGGCAACCTCGCCAACCTGACACTACTGTACCTTCCGGGCAATCAGTTGAGCGGTGCGCTCCCGCCAGAACTGGGTAACCTCGCCAACCTGGAATGGCTGTGCCTTACGGACAATCAGTTGAGTGGTGCGCTCCCGCCAGAACTGGGCAACCTCACCAACCTGAAATGGCTGATCGTTTCGGTCAACCAGTTGAGCGGGTCGATTCCATCCGAATTGGGCAATCTCACTAACCTGGCAGAGATGAGTCTCGCGAACAACAGGTTGAGCGGGATGATCCCGTCCGAACTGGGCAACCTCGCCAACCTGACAGACTTGCGTCTCCAAGGCAACCAGTTGAGCGGGACGCTCCCGTCCGAACTGGGCGACCTCGCCAACCTGACAAATCTGGATCTCTCATACAATCAGTTGAGCGGGTCGATTCCATCCGAACTGGGCAACCTCACCAACCTGGCAAAGCTGGGCATCAGGGAGAATCAGTTTACCGGATGTGTACCCGCGCCGTTGCGAAATGTTCCAGAGAATGACCTGGACCAACTAGGTCTGCTGACCTGCGCCACGTAAACGGCGGCGGCGCGATTGTCGGTGCTGGCAGTACAGTTTGTCGAGGGAAGATCAGCTCTGGTCCGGCATTTGCGCGCCTGAGGGTTATGTGAGGGGTGGCGGGGTGTAGGGCACATGGAACATGTTGGTGGCCCGGCGTGCGGCTTTTCCCCGCGGCGTCCATGCGGCGATATGCCGGCCTCGGCAGCGTCCGTTGGCGGCGCCGACCCGCGATCCGGAGCGCGTGACGTACCGGCGGTGTCAGATAGAGCTGGCACGGCGCGCAGACCATAACCGCCGCAATTGAGAGAGGGAACGCACATTCCCTAGGATCCGCTCGAAACTGCGGTTTTCAGGCGAGTCGTCGCCGGACCGGCCGCACAGGAACCGTTCTAAGCGCTTTTTCTGCCCCCTCAGGTCCTGCAACACCTCGAAATCCCGCAACGGCGACTCCAAAATGCCAGCTGCGCCACGGACGCAACCGCAGCTCAGATCTCCGTCAGTCCAACCACTGGGCCGCTCGCCTTGCCATTCCCACACGGACGCTGTGACCGGAAAAATTCAACCCCAACCCCGCCGCGGTCGCCTTGACACGGCGAGCAATTGTCGTCTCCGACAGCCCCAACAACGAAGTCGACAGTGCTTTAGTTCTCTTCGCGTAGTCAAAAAAATCAGAAATTTCACCATTAAAAATTACTTTACACCTACATACAACCCCCGACATCTCGCAAGTACGGTAAGTCCACTCCCGGACGCGCGGCATGCATCTTAGTCCGCAGTTGCGCAGCCTCCTCCTCGCCGCCCTGCCCACATATGCGGAGCAGATGATGCGCCATCGTAGGCTTTGCCGATCGCGCCGGGCTTCTGTATCATCACCCATATCACCGCCAGCACACCACGACCTGAAGAATCTATAGTCGTACAATCCCAGTCTGAGGATTGCGCCTTTCATAAGCTGGAGGGAGACTGAACCGGATCCCGAAGGGGGCTACACCGTCACCTCGCCGCTACTGCCGGAGCTGATAACCGAGGGCGACACCATGGCCGAGGCCCTGGCCAACGTGGAAGACGCCTTTAGCGCGGTTGTGGAGATATACCAGGACAGAGGCCGTCCACTGCCGTCGAGCCTCTATCTGGAAGATGCGAACGGCCCCTTGTCCGTCGAGACGGTCGTCTCCGTCCCGTGAGATACAGGGAGGCCGCCCGCAAGCTGGCGAACCTGAAGAATATCGTCATATCTGGGAGACTGAGCCGGACAGTATGTAATCGGCATGTCCAGCGAACTAGAGGTTAGGGTACCCCTGCTGTTACGCATCGGGGGGAGTGTCGATTTTACACACTGGCAAGTCAGAGTCGAAGGAGCGCAATATGAGCGTCGAAGCGGAATGGATGTCACGCGTTGAAGCACAGGTTGAAGGTCTTAAGGAAGAGGCAACCAAGTTGCGGGCGGTGCAGCTCGACCTGGTAAAAGAAACATCCGAACTGCGGGGGGCGTACGACCACTTGGCTACGAAAGAGGATGTGGCGAAATCCACTTTGACACAAGTTAAGTGGCTGATTGGCGTAGTAGCCGTTCCGACAGTGATCACTCTGATCAATATGATAATTCAACTCACAGGCTAAGCGCTCAGGGGAGGCACTGCAGCAGCGCGGTTGAGTCCCTGTTGCAACCTTCACAATAGATTTCGCAGCCCTTCGCGTGACTTCACGGACCGATCGGTTCTGTTTATCAAACGTAGGCAAAGAGGAAACGCCTGGAGAGCATCCGACCCTCCAGGCGTTTGTTGTTCCTCTTCCTCGCACATAAGCTGTCGCTACGCCCCACATATTGCAAATGTGCCGCCGAACTGAGTGATTGCAGGTGCGGCTGGGCAGTGTGCGGGTTGGGCATGTGACGCTTCGCGCCGGCGCGCACCGACTCCGGCCACGCGCGCCCAACACGCGCCGTCGGCGGCCGTGCCGGACCATGCCCGCCTATCCTTCTCCTGCTTTTTTCTGGAGAAACTGTGTCTGTGTGCGGATACAGCCAAGGTGCGAGATTAAAGGTGTCGACAGCCCCAACAAAGAAGTCAGCAGCGCTTGGGCTCCTTCGTGTAGTCAATCAAAGCCATCAACACTATCGCAACGCGACGCTTATTCTCCACCTCGTCCATAACGACAAACAGATCGACGTCGCTCCAGCGATTGTCAGTGCCGCGTGCGCGCGAGCCGAAGAGCAGAATGCGCGCCAGCTGGAAGCGGGCGACAATGCGCTTCACTATGGTATCGACGATGGCTTGGTTGGTCACAGTGCGCCCCTGTCGGCGGAACTACGCCAGCCACTTAGCGGCTCTTCCCGCCTCCTCAGACCGCGTATAGACCTCGACCATGCGCGCCGTCTTCCATCTGCCCTGCGCCATAATCTCATGCGTCGGCGCGCCGGCCGCGGCCATCCGCCTTGCCATGCCCACGCGCCCCGAATGCCCGGAAAAACCCTGCCCCAGCCCAGCCACCGCGGCCGCGGCGCGGATGCGCCGCGAGATCGAGGCCGCCGACAGCCCGAACACAGAACTCGCCCCGTGCGCGTCCGCCGGCCGTATCGCCCCCAGGGCCTCGACCGAAGCCGGCGTCAGGTAGACCGTGCGCGCCTCCGCATCCGTCTTCGAGCGGCCCACGGTCAGCCGGCCCGAGCCGTCGTCCCAGCGCACAACGTCATCCCACGTCAGCGCAGCCGCCTCAGAGCGGCGCAGGCCCGCGTCCGACAGCACCCGGCACAGCGCGATGTCGACCAGCCCCCGCCGCCGCGCCTGCTCGGGCCGCTCCATCTTGCCGCCCCGCCCCACGCGCGGCTGGCACGCGGTCGCGGTGACAACCGCCAGCGCCTCCGCGGTCAGCGCGTACGCCTGCCGCGGCGTCGAGGCCTGCCGCGCCAGCCCGGAGATCGTATCGGTCACGACCTGGTCGTTGGCGGTCGGCTCGACCCCGACAAGCGCCTGCACCTTGCGCAGCGCGGCCACCGTCAGCCGCAGCGAGGAGATGCCGGCGCCGTTTTCCGCCCGTTCGCGCAGGTAGGCGCGCAGCATAAACGGCGACGGCGTCAGCGCATGCACGCCCAGCAACGCGGCCCATCTTCCCCAGGTTGCCAGCGCGCTGCCGTAGGCGCGGCGCGTGTTGGGCGCCAACGCTTCCAGCGCGGCTTCGAAGCGCGTCGCCTGTTCGGAGTCGTACGGTCTGTAGAGCCCGAGCGCCGCGTTCTGGATGGCGACCAGGACAGCCTCAACCGTGCTCGTCGGCGCCTCGCTCATCGTTCTGTCCTTTGCCTGTAAATCCCCGTAGAAAAGTCTACAAAAAAGCCAATCTTCATAAACACGCGATAATTTCGTTTAACGTTGATTTATACTGCCCAGTTTACACTACCAATGCAAGGGTTGCGAAGATGCCGAACCGCGACAAAAGAGAGGGCTGCGCCAGGCAGCTGCACATCAGTTCAGACCTGCGCTTCACCAGCCGGCAAGCGGCCGCAACGACCGTCCCTTGCAACTGCCACCGGCCAGCTCCCGTTGCAGTCCGGACCTGAGCCGCCGCCGCCAAAGTAGGCCAAACACCGTGAATTACGAGGTATCCCAGCTACCCCCATGCGATTCTAAGCGCTCTACGGGCTTCCTGTGGCGTTTTTATTTGGATGTTTGGGGTGAAAATGTTGTATCTGGGTGGTTAAATGACTCTTTGAATGACTACACGAAGTATTCCGCGTTCTCCCAATCCATCGGCAGTAGCCGGTCCCACAGCCCGCGACTCCTACTGTCTCCAGGCCGGAAACATTCCGAAAAGGCCGGCATGCGCTCCGCACCTGCCGGATTTTGAACGGCCTACCCTGAATCTCAACGGGACCGAGTCGACTTGGCGTGCGTCAAGAAGGTCTACTGAGACTCGGAGCCGGAAGCATCTGACCTCAGTCTTCGCCGTCGTCAAGCACGATCCGCAGGATGTCCTGTGGGCGCCTGTCGATCTGCTCGTAGGTCGCGGCCGCATCTTCATGTTCGATCACGCCGGCAATCTGCCCCTTCAGATTCGGTATCAGTGAAAGCAGCCTCTCCAGGCGCCGCGCGGCCGTCCACCGGCGCGACGGACCAGGGCCGGTAGCCGCTTGACTGCGAAGAGATCAGCCGGATGCCGTTGCGGCGGAACTACCCAGGTGTCAGCCCTATTCGGACTCCGGAGTCGGATAGTAGCCCGAATTGACGATGAACTCGTAAGGGAAGGCGCCTCCGTCCGGCAACGGAATGTGGCCGGTGAACACGCGCGCGTAACCCACCTTGGGGACTTCGGCGCTGTCGGAATCGTCGGCGGGGTTGTCGAAGTAGTACTCCCAGAAGCCGCCTTCCGGGCCGCTTTCCGCCGCGGCGATGAGCTGATCGACGATCAGTTCGCCGGTCGCGATGTCGCGGGAAATCCCTCCCTGTCGCAGCTCGAACCGGTCTGGAAACCCGCCGTGAAACTGGATCAGCTTGCTGGCGCGATCCATGACGGAGAGGTAGACGGAACCGTCTCTCCAAGGTCCGTTCGGATCCCGCAGGGTGACCCGGGCTTTCGCAAGCACGTTCGAGCGCGCGACCGGATCGTCGGACTCGAGAAGTTCGACGATGTACTCGCCCGCGGCCGTGACGAAGGCCTTCAAGGTTGCCCGGTCCACCACTTCGCTGGCCGTAATCGCCGGGTCGCCGTAATCGAGGGCCTCGTCGCTGATGGGAATCAGGTGAGACGCGTCGAGCTCGAATCCGGCGAGCAGAACGGTCGGGCGCTGTACCGAGCCCGTGAAAAAAATAGTGGCGTAGCCGGACGCGTCCGCGATATCGGGTACGTTGAATGGACCGCCGTCTCCCTGTACGGCGGCGGCGAAGGCGGCCATGGCCGCGGCCGGGTCGGTCAGAGCGGCCGGGTCGATCCCCAAAGCGTGAAGGATCGCTGCATAGATCACGGGGTTGAGTTGTCTGCCGGACAACGACATTTGCTGCGCGTGAACGTACACCCTGCCGTCGGGCGTCAGCTGCACAAGGTAGGTGGAACCTGAACGCCACGGACTCCCCTCCTGCCTGAAGAGACATCTGAGGTATAACGTCTGCTCTACGGCCCTTTCTCCTTGCAGCACGCTTACGTGATTATCTCTCGCCGCCAGCGCGAAGTCGGTCAGGCTGGCGTTGCCGTCTTCCACCTGTTGCGCCGTCACCTGCGCATCGGCGGGCGGAGCAACGCCGGCAGGCAGGGGACATTCGGGCTGCGCCTGCCCCGATTCGGGTTGCGCCTGCTCCGGTTCGAGCAGAACGAAGGTACAGGCGGCGGAAACGAGCATGCCAAGCGAAAGAGAGAGACATATGACGGCCTTCCGTATTACACTTTTCATGGTGCGTTTCTCCTGTTGGAAAGAGGCATTGGAGTCAAGCCTGCGCCACAGGCTGCCCGCGGCGCAGACAGTAATGTCTGCACTGAACGAGCGGATTCATAGCCTGAGTAACTTGAATTCGGAGTAAATGTGAGCCTGAACAGGCTGGTAGAATAGAAGTCCGACAACAACGGTTCACCAGCGACGATCTCAATGTCATATATCAAGTCCAGCACAACGTAGCGCATCTCCAGCAGCCCGCTTTCAGGAAAGATTCTCGAGTCCTGCAGGCTTATGCCTTCGGGCAGCTCCCCCGAAACTGTTCAGATACCTGTCGACCGTCTCCGGACGCAACTGGAATCCGGTCGGACCGTCCATCCCCGTGTTCGCCGCCACAACACAGAACGCGCCGGCAGGTCTGATCTGATCTGCCGCCAAGGTCGTCACCCGGTCACCCAGCCTCCGAAGCGCCTTGGCGAGAATAATCAGATCAGTGCCCAAAGCACATACCTTGTTGTTCAAGCCCTCAATCGTAACCTCCCCCTGAGCGAATAACAGGGCCGTCGCGATGAGAGCCGGCAACGCGATAAGAATCAGATCGCGTCTCATCGTAGGACACTCCCTCTCTCCCCGTATGCACGGGACAATACTCGGGTACGGGTATCGGGTCCGAACTGGTGATGATTCCGGGCGGATAAAGCACCTCCCGCCTGGCGTTGCACTTGCTGCAGTATTCAACCTCGCTGTAGCCGCCCGATTCGTGACGGTCCGTTCGTAAAACCTCCCAGCTGTGTCTGCGACTGCGGTCTCGTACTTTCATCTTTCTGACATCCCTGTGTACTCCCTGTAAACGCATTTAAGTCGGCCTGTTGTCAACTGCCTGCAGCTGGAAACCGAGCAAGGCTGCGGCTTCGCGGCGAATATATATATATCTCCTCGGTGATGGCCGCGGCGGGCCTGGCACCGCTTTTTGGCATATGCCTTATCCCTCGGCCGCCATCCAGTCGCTGCTGCCGCGGGATTCGCAGCCTTGCCAGCCTTCGATCACCTGGAGCGGCCTTTCATCAGAGAACAGCTCCCGCTCGAGGTCTCCGACGCGGAGATCAATGTCATCTATCGCACCCCACAATTCGTCCTGCTGATCCGCGTCTTCAATGCCGGTTATGCATTCGCCCAGGTGAGTGACGAGACGCCCGTCGTTGTCGGCTTCCCGGGCGTTGACGTTAACGACGGCGAGACAGAATAGGATCAATACAATTGTGATGAGGATCAGGGCGTTAAGGTTGATGCGCTTCACGACCGGTGTGTCCTTGTTTCGCTAGGTTTTGGCTGGTGAATGGTGTCCCGAAGAACACCAATGGCATAGCCGGTCACACAGCCTGCCGCATATTCACTCGCAGACCGATAGCCGGCAACCACATCGGACTGCACCTCCTCAAATGGATCGCAACCAAAAAATGGAGATGGCAGCCCCTAACCCGCAGCCAGAAACAGATCGATCCGTTGCGCAAACGCCTCATCCGTCTGGTACCGGATCCGCCACTGACTCAGGGTGCTGCGCGGCACGCCCGTCCTCTCCGACACCCGCTGGCTATCGTTTATCTCGCTCAAAAGCTGTAAGGCCTCCGCCTTCTGTCTGTCGCTGTACATGCGCCGCCTCAACTTGGGCGGAAACTTCAATCTGCGTTCACTCATGACCTTCCCCATTGCATCGGTAGCAAGCTGCATCTGCCCCTTCGACCACGACACAGCCTCTTCCCCGTTCCGGGCCGCCCTGACGGCGCTTACGTTGTCGATGACGCTGCCGTAAATATGATCCACAAACGCGTCCGTCTCCATTCATAGACCGCGAATCTTATAGTATACAGCCCTAAAATGTCATACATGTGTGAACCTCTAATTTTTTTGTGCCAGTATTGTGTCAGTTTTCCTCCAGATGGTAGAATAAGGACCTTCTGGGTCATACGCGGTCCAAATCAGAACCCGGATCCAGCCCCCGAACCAAGGGCGCACCGTCATTCCAGGTAAGGAGACAAAGATGAAGCCCGCCGACGAGCTCATACAAGAGAATGAAACGCTGCGGGACCGCCTTGCCCGGTCGAGCGCCCGCCTCTCCCGCTTGAGCCGGGCCAGCCTGCGCATCAACCAAAGCCTCGACTTCGACGCCGTCCTGCAAAGCGTCCTCGACTCCGCCCGCTCTCTTGCCGGTGCCCGCTACGGCGTACTCACCCTCCTCGACGAAACGGGCCAGGTCGACGATTTTCTCTCCTCCGGCCTGACTGCCCAGGAAGCCCAAGTCCTGTGGGCCTTGCCCGATGGATTGAAACTTTTCGAACATCTCGGCAATATCCCGGATCCATTTCGCGTCTCCGACCTGCACAGCTACATCAGGGAGTTCAACCTGCCCGAACCCTCCTTCCCTGAGGGCACGGGTTTCCCGGTCTCCTATCTGGCGGCGCCCATCCACCACCGCAACGAACGCGTCGGCAACATCTTTCTCGCTGGGACAGAAGAGTTCACCTCCGAAGATGAAGAGATACTGGTCATGTTTTCATGCCAGGCCGCTCTCGTCATCGCCAACGCCCGCCGCTACCGCGACGAACAGCGCGCCCGCAACGACCTCGAAACCCTGATCAACACCTCCCCGGTCGGTGTCGTCGTATGCGACGCAGAAGCAGGGATGCCGGTCTCCTTCAACCAGGAGGCCAGAAGAATCGTCAGCAGCCTGCAGATGCCCGACCGCCCCCTGGAGGAGCTCCTCGAAATGATCACCTGCCGCCGCGCCGACGGCCGCGAGATCGCCCTCGGCGCATTCCCCCTGGC
This sequence comes from Caldilineaceae bacterium, assembly GCA_026914085.1. Taxonomy (GTDB): domain Bacteria; phylum Chloroflexota; class Anaerolineae; order Caldilineales; family Caldilineaceae; genus Bin5. Next base: position 26,051 of record JAPPKG010000575.1, read on the forward strand.
CCAGGTGCTCCGCACCGGCGAGACCGTTCGCCTTGAAGAGATTGTGCTGGAGGTCCCCGACGGCCGCAGCGTCAAGACGCTGATAAACGCCACACCCATCCACGCACAGGATGGCGCCGTCGAATCGGTCGTCGTCACCATGCAGGACATGACGCCGCTCGAGGAGATGGAGCAGCTGCGCGCCGAATTCATGGGGATGGTGAGCCACGAGCTGCAGACCCCGCTGACCTCAATCCAAGGCTCCGCCAACAACCTCCTCGACGAAACAGCCTCACTGAACCCCGCCGAAATGCGCCAGTACCACCGCATCATCTCCAATCAGGCCGACCGCATGCGCAGCCTCATACGCGACCTGCTCGATGTCGCTCACATTGAAACCGGCACACTCTCCATCGCCCCGGAGCCGTCCGATACCGCCGCCCTCGTCGACGAAGCCCGCATCATGTTCGTGAGCGCAGGACGCACCAACAGTATCCACATCGACATCGCCCCGGACCTGCCCCAGGTCATGACCGACAGACGCCGCATCGTCCAGGTCCTCAGCAACCTGCTCTCCAACGCGGCCAGACATTCCAACGAGCTGTCCACCATCACCGTGCGCGCCGTGCTGAAACAGTTTCAGGTTGTCGTCTCAATCTCCGACGAGGGCAGAGGCATACCCGCCGAACGGCTGCCGCTCCTGTTCAGAAAGTTCTCCCGCGTCGACGGCGAAAACCGGCAGGACGACCCCGCCGGGTCGGGGCTCGGCCTCGCCATCTGCAAAGGCATCGTCGAAGCCCACGGCGGCCGCATCTGGGCCGAAAGTGACGGGCCCGGCCAGGGCGCTCGCTTTATCTTTACGGTTCCAATAGTTGAGAAAGAAGAAACTGCAGCCACCGCCGAACCCGCGCCGTTCGCCGCCGAACCCGGCAATGAGACACAGGAGCGCACGCGCATCCTCGTCGTCGACGACGACCCCCACGCGCTCAGATATATCCGCGACGTCCTCTCCAAGTCAGGCTATGCCCCGATAGTGACCGGAGACCCGCAGGAGGTCGACGGCTTGATAACGAAAGAGGAGCCCCATCTCGTCCTGTTGGATATGATGCTGCCCGGAGTCGACGGGATCGATCTGATGAGGAATATCCTGAAAAGTACTTCTCTGCCCGTCATCTTCCTGTCCGCCTACGGCCAGGAAAACGTCATCGCCAAGGCCTTCGACACAGGGGCCGCCGACTACGTGGTCAAACCCTTCTCCCCCACCGAGCTGGCCGCGCGCATCAGGTCGGTCCTGCGCCAGCGCGCCGGCGCCAGCTATCTCGGGCAGCCCGAAGACTATCTCCTCGAAGACCTGGTCATCAACTACGCCGAACGCCGCGTGTCTCTGGCCGGACGGCCCGTCGTGCTCACCGCGACCGAGTATGCTCTGCTCTTCGAGCTCTCGACCAACGCCGGGATGGTGTTGACCCACGGCCAGCTGCTCCAACGGGTGTGGGACCAGGGACACTCCGGCGAAGCAGGGCTGGTCCGCACCGTCGTCAAGAGACTGCGCCAAAAACTCGGTGACGACGCACACGACCCCACCTACATCTTCACCGAACCGCGCGTAGGCTACCGCATGGCCAAGCCACCCTCCACCTGATTCCACCCGCATCGCAGGACATAATCCGCGGGGCGCCCCTCGTGGGCGCCCCTCGTGGGCGCCCCCGCCCGCCGCCACCCGCTCTGGACGAAACCTGGCAGGCAACCTGCTCGGAACCGCTGGCCGGGGGAAGGTCACGCCGTTCCGATGGGAGTCAGGACGGTAATCTCCGCGACCATGACATCCCGCGCCGGCGCGTGGTTGCAAGCCCCTTGACCGTCAGGCTTGTGTCGCTTCATGCTGCAGAAAAATCCCAGGCCAGGCTATGCTATCTGTCCACCTGGGCAGTGCTGCAAAGCTTCCCTTCAGGCCCGGATCTTGGGCCCGGCCCTTCCCGGATAGCCCCCAGCCGCTCCACGCGTCCCAACAGTTCATCGACGCGTTCGGCAAGCCGGTTGATGAGGCGGTCTCCGTTAGCCTCTGCATAGAGAGTTGTGCTGAGGATGAAAGAAAATGTGATGAGCAGAAGAGCGATGATGATTACGATATTTCGAGTCTTGGTAGTCATGGCACGCGATCCTTAGGAATGTTTTGAACTTATGATGACTACGCGAACAAGACTGCAGTGACGTCCCTTGTGGGTGTCCTCCCTCCTTCACAGCAACCTGCCGGACAGAGCCAGCACGGCGGCAAATGCAAGAGCAGCCTGCCCACACCCGCAGACAGACCGCCCTCGCCCTCTCACGTCGCCGGCAATGAACGCCCTACCAGCTGATGTACCTCACCGTGTAACCCGGATCAAGCGTGAAAATATAAGGCTTGTTCGTGTCATACTCGTTGTCGGGATAGTACGTGCTCACCCGCAGCAGCGTCTTCTCCCCCTCGACAACATAGTCGATAACAACCGGCTTGCCCGTCAAGGAATTCGTGCCCTCCCATCGCTCAATCCTGGGCTCATCGGGCAGGAACGGGCCGGGCTGCGCGCTGCCGTCCACGCCAATGAACCAGTACTGCAGACCGCCTTCGACAGAGCAGATCTGGGCGGGCCGGGCCGCGTGGGTTATGTGACAGTCGATCCCCGTGTAAACCGGCGTCGAACCGGAGCCGCCGCCGCCGCCTGAACCACCCGGAGGCGGAGGAGGATTGCTGCTCGGAGGCGGAGGAGGATCGCCGCCAGGGCCGGATGTCGGAGCATTGCCGCCGGGCCCGGAAGGCGGCGGCACACTTGGCAAAGGAGGAATGTGGGTATCATGGCCCCCATTGGCGTGGTCCGCAGCACTGCAATGGCCAGCCGAGAGCGTGCCGTCCGGGAACTGGCAATAGCCTTCACCCTCGCTCGCCGGATGAGCAAACACCGAAGCCGGAACCGCGAACGCAGCGATGAGTACTGCGAGAGAAACGAATAAACGTAACCTAGTCATCGTAATGTCTCCTTTTCTTCCCCGCCTGCACAAATGAAAGAGTTTGCAGGGTTAAATAGGTGACGCCGCCCGCGCCGCCCATGTTTCCCCTTGACACACCATTGACGTGAAAAGGCTCAAACTGATACGATAATGACATCCAAATGTGAAAACACCCGGGTTACAATCAGTGCCAAAAGGAAAACGACAGCGGCGCCGGCTCTGCCGGCCATCGCCTGTCTCTCCTGAAGAGAATAAGCCGCGCGCACCGGCGCGTTCTTCTCGGACTGGATGAAACTGTGCCGGCATCTCATCTCCCGCGCTCTCCTGGTCATCCCGGTAGTCAAACCGGCGCAGGAGCAACCTGTGTCACCGTCTTGGAGGACTGCGAAATGTACGATCTTTCCGGAAAAGTCGTGTTCGTCACCGGCGCAGGAGGCGAACACGGCATCGGCCGCGGCATCGCGCTGCGCTTGGCAGAAGACGGCGCCGATGTCGTTGTAACCGACCTGACCGCGAAACCCTATCCCAACTCCGACTGGGAAGGCCTGCCGGCTCTGCAGGCGGAGATCGAAGCCCTCGGACGCCGCTCCCTGGCCCTGACCTGCGACGTGACCGACTCCGCCTCCGTCGAAGCCGCCATGCAAAAAACCCTGGACGCCTTGGGACGATTCGATATCCTGATCAACAACGCCGGGGCCCGCGGTGCCGGCGACCAAATGCCGGTCGTCGACTTGGAAGAGGAAGAGTGGGACCGCGTCATGGCCGTCAACCTCAAGGGAACCTTTATCTGCAGCCGCGCCGCCGCACGTCACATGGTGGCCCGCGGCAACGGCGGCCGCATTATCAGCGTCTCCTCGGTCCTGGGCCTGCGCGGCATCGCCCGCTTTGCCGCCTACTGCTCGTCCACATTCGGCATCGCCGGCCTGACACAGTCCCTTGCCCAGGAGCTGGCCGAGTTCGGGATCACCGTCAACGCCATCTGCCCCAGCCTGACCCCCACCGAACGCGTCGGCCACATGACCAACCTCTTCTCCAACCCGCAGCTGCAGGTGAAGGAAGCCGCCGACGCCGTTCTGTCCGGCGCCGCCGGCAGTACCCCGGTAGGCCGCCTCGCCCAAACCGAAGACCTCGCCCACGCCGTCTCCTTCCTGGCCTCCGATGGAGCCGCCTTCCTCACCGGCCTCTCCGTTCCTGTCACCGGCGGCTCCTTCATGCGCTAGAAAACCGCGCGCCTTCCGGCCGCAAACGCATACGGCGCCCAAACCCCCGGCAGCCCGCAACCACCAGGAACAGCCTCTCCCAAGGCCCGTTGCCGTCTGTCTGAACAACGGCTTCCGGGGACAAAGTGCGGCTGACACGCGCAGTCACGCCAAGAAATCCGACACCTCTCTGGTGTTCTCCGCGCCCCTCCGCGCCCTCCGCGGACAAAAAAGCCGTTCAAGCCGTTCTCCGTGCCCCTCCGTGGACAAAAAAGCAGTTCTCCGCAAGACCGGCCCCCAAAACCGAACTACACCGCCATCAAAGGCCGGGCCCCCGTAAAGGCGCCCCTTGCGGACGTCCGTCCCCGCGCCAATACTGGAACCATAATGACACGAAAATACCGCCAAATAACATGCTCATGACATACCGCCGTGGTAAACTCAAAATGCTGAGAACCTGTCCTGGAAAGAACAGGGCAGGGCGATGCAAACAACTGTCATCCAACGCGCCCGCCATCCTGTGTCAACGCCAGGATGGCGGGATCTGTCGACACCAGCCGCAAAGAAAACGCCATGCTCAAAAAACTTCTGATCGTCGCACTCGCGCTCCTCGTCGCCGGTTGCGTCGCCATCCCAACCAGGAACGACGAGGCAGCCTACACCCGGGCGCTCGTGCAGGACGCCATCCGCCTCTACAATCAGGAAGGCATCATGGCGGCCATCGACCACTACAGCTCCCCCCAAAACGTGGACGGACAGTGGTACGTCTTCATTATCGACGGCGACGGATACACCATCGCGCACTACAGACCGGAAAGTGTAGGACGCGACCCCGCGCTGCGGGTCGATGCCAGCGGCTACTTCTATGGCGACGAAATTTTGAGCGCGACCGAAGTAGGCAAATGGGTCAGCTATGTCCACGACAAGCCGGATACCGGCGAGGTGACGCGCAAGCACACCTGGGTCGTGCGCCATGACGGACTCTTCTTCGGCTCGGGTTGGTACGAAAAGGAATGACCCGGCCGCCCCCGCAAGCCGCGCGCCATACCCGCGCAACAACCACGCCAAGGAGAAAAGACCCGTGAAAACATCTGACACGCCCCGCCCGGCGCTGCTGGGCTGTCTCGCGCTGACCCTGACCCTGCTTCTGACCGGCGCATGTGTGCCCCAAAACATGATAGTCAGCCCGCTGGGCACCGTCGTAGTGGGGCCCGGTGAGGCTATCCAGATCCGTTCCCTCGAGGTGCTTACCGGCACCATCGCCGACCTGGGGGTTCCGAGACAGCGCGCCGTGGCCATGGCGCTCGCCGACTACGGACCCATCAAGGGCCACGACGTCACCATGGGCGCAGGCCTGGATTCGCTCTGCACCGCCGCAGGCGGCAAGGCCGCGGCCGAAACCGCCGTCGGCGACCACCGCGTCGTCGCCGTAATCGGGACCTCCTGCTCAGTCGCCGCAGCCGCGGCCTCTCCCATCCTCAGCCAGGCCGGCCTGGTCATGCTCTCCTCCTCAAATACCTCGCCCTCCCTCACGTCCGACCTGCGCGGCAACCCCGGGGCCAACTACCATCCCGGCTACTACCGCGTATCAAGCAACGATCTCTACCTGGCACAGGCCGTCGCCGAATTCGTGCACAACCAGCTCGGCCTGCACACAATGGCCGCCATCCATGACGGCGACCCCTACACGACCGGCCTTACCGCCGCCTTCGCGGTCGCCTTCGCAGCCCTGGGCGGCGCCGTGACCGCGGTCGAGGAAGTGAGCCGGGGCGACACCGACATGGTCCCCGTGCTGACCCGCATCGCCGCCGGCAACCCCGAAGGGATCTTCTTCCCCCTCTTCCCCGACGAGGCCGGTCACGTTGTGCGGCAGCTCGCAGAGGTGCAGGGCCTCGAAGGGCTGGCGCTCATCAACAGCGAATCGCTGCTCTTCACCGATCTCGAATCGGTCGACGCCTATCTGACGGCGCCCGAGTTCAACTTCGGCGCCAATGTCAACGACGCGACCGGCAGAAGCGGCGATGAGCTGTTCGCCGCCTACCGCCGGCAGTACAACGAGGGCGCCAACAACGCCTACATCGCGCTCGCGTACGACGCCGCCACCATCCTGCTGCGCGCCATCGAAAAGGTGGCCGTGGCGGACGGCGATACCCTCTACATCGACCGCGCCAGGCTCCGGGAGGCGCTGACCAGTACAACCGGCTTCAACGGTATCGTCGGCCCCATCTCCTGCGACGCCTTCGGAGACTGCGGCACCGGCCTGGTCCTCATTTCGCACTACACCGACCCCACCGTAAACGACATCACGCAGCTGCCGGTCGTGTTCAGGTACGCCCCGTAGCCAGCCCGTACGGGCGCCCCTTGTGGGCGCCCCCTTACGAACGCCACGAACCAAAAAAGATGCTCTCCGCGCCCCTCCGTGGACAAAAAGATGTTCTCCGCGTCCCTCCGCGTCCTCCGCGGACAAAAGATGTTCTCCGTGTTCCTCCGTGTTCCTCCGTGTTCCTCCGTGGACCAAAAGCAGTTGGCTGTTCCTGGTCATATATTCTTATGTGCATATATCAATATGCGCATAAATGCTTTATCCATAAGATTGACAACGATGGGCAATCGCCCGAACAGCCGCCGGGGCCTCCTGGCTTCCGAAATGCTATGATAGCGCAACGCCAAATGACCCACCTCCATGTCGGACCCGCTGATACGATGAAAACCCCTCTACCCCGCCTCCGGCTTGCACGCCTCCTGCTGCTGCCGCTGTTATTGTCTGCGCTTCTCCTCGTCGGCATCGCTGTTTATTTCGGTACGCCAAGCGGCGAAACCATGCCCGAGGCCAAAGCGGCATTGCTGTCGGACGCGGCCGTCACTGTCACCCAGGAGCGCTGGATCCTCTTTACCCCTGCCGCCGGCAACGTCGCCAGCGGCTATATCCTCTATCCCGGCGGCCGCGTCCCGCCCGAGGCCTACGCGCCCCTCGCAAAAGGACTTGCCCAGGCCGGAAACCTGGCCGTCATCGTTCCCATGCCCCTCAACCTCGCCATCCTGAACACCGATGCCGCCACCGCAGTCATCGCAGCATTCCCGCAAATCGCCACCTGGACTGTCGCCGGACATTCGTTGGGCGGCTCCATGGCGGCCCGCTATGCCCACCAGAACCCGGGCAAAGTCGCTGGACTCGCCATGCTGGCCGCCTACCCGGAATCGCACCTGGATTTCAGCCTCCTGGACCTGTCCGTAGCGGCCGTCTACGGCGATCGTGACGGGCTGGCGACAGTGGAGGAAGTCGAAGCCTCCTTCTCGCAGCTGCCCGCCGGCGCGCGCAAGGTTCTGATCAAAGGCGGCAACCACGCACAGTTCGGCTGGTACGGCGAGCAGCCAGGCGATCTTCCCGCCCGGATCAGCCGTGACGAACAGCAGGACCTGGTCATCGACGCCTTGCTCAGCCTCACGCGCGCAAAAGCCTCCCCATAGGTACGGAATCGCCCGTCCCCACCCGCATCCGTTCGCCCCCTGATCCACAAACGCCGGACCGGGCCGCAAGCCCGAATCCGGCGCTTCTACCTGATCTCATCCCGATCAGAACGAACTTTCCCGCACAGGAAGCCCGTAGAGCCTCCTGAATCGCCTTAATGTACTTCTAACTGCCTTGCAGTGCGTAGCGCCCGCCCTGCGCTGCCCAGCGGCGGAATGCTGCACGCAGCCGCGCTACAGCCCGCCGGGACGCAGTGGATGCTGCCATCGAAGGCCTGGAAACCGGCTGAAATCGGAGTCCGTCGATACCATCGTGCAGCCGTGCTCGACCGCAACCGCCGCGTGCTGAGCGTCAGCCACCAGCTTCCCCGTAGCGCCGGACTCACGGCACAGCCTCTCGAATATCTCCAGGTGATCGGGGCCCGGACCCACGATGCGCGCGGTCGGACGTTCCACGAGCGCGGCAATGAATGCGAAGGACTGGTCGAGAGTGGATGGAGGGTCAAAAACTCGCGGGTTGGTTACCACGCGCACGAAGCCGGCCAGAACCAGGACCGAGAGAGCGAACGGTTCCGGCCCCGTCGCCAGACGCGTGATCCACGTCGCATACTCGGGATGTTCGGGAACGGAGTCCTCGACGTGGGCATAGATCAGTACATTTACGTCGGGAAGCAGCATCCCGAGTCACCGGCTCCCCTGCCCGAACCGGGCCTCGTCATCCTGCGCGTCGAGCGCGCGCGGCCGGTCGAGATCCACCCCCGGCCGCGCCTGCACACCCCGCACCGTCACCAGCCGGAACGGCGGCGGCTCCGCCCGTTCGCGCCGTTTCAGAGCGTCATCCAGCGTCCTGGCGATAAACGCGCTGACGCTGATGCCGCGGGCCTCGGCTGCACGGCGCACCTGCTTTGCAAGCCGGTCGTCAAGGGAAATAGTGGTTCTCATGATACGCTAGCATAACACCTCTTCATCATTGCATCAATACCGCTGGAACTGAGCGCGCACGGTCCCACCGCCGGCCATCCGCCAACCCGTAGGGGCACCCCTTGTGGGTGCCCTCCTATGGACGCCGCGAACCCAAAAAGATGTTCTCCGCGTCCTCCGCGGATCAAAGCAGTTGGCTGTTCTTCGCGCCCCTTCGCGTCCCTTCGCGGATCAAAAGCAGTTTAAGCCGTTCTCCGTGCCCCTCCGTGTCCCTCCGTGGATCAAAAGCAGTTGGATGTTCTCCGCGCCCCTCCGCGTCCTCCGCGGACAAAAAGATGTTCTCCACGGACAACCCGCCGACCTCTCCGCTGATGGCCGGTCCGCAACTCGTCGCCTGCAGCACTCTTGGTCATATACTCTTATGCGCATATGTCAATATGCGTATAAATGCTCTATCTATAAGATTGACAACGATGGGCAATCGCACGAACAGGCGCCGGGGCCTCCTGGCCTCCGAGATGCTATGATAGCGCAACGCCAGATGCCATCCTGCCGATGACCGTCATACGCCCTCTCGACGCGGTGCCGGAGCCGACCAGGGAGGACGTGCTCGGCATGAAGGCCCGGCTGGACGGGGCGGGCATCACCAGCTATATCCATATCTTCGCGGAGGATGCGCCGGACCAGGAGATGGTATCATGATTGAAGACATTGAAATTCTGGAAAAGACATTTATCGCCAAGACAGCGGCCAAGTACCGCAGCCGGGGCTATGAGGTAGAGGAAAACTGCCAGCTTGATTTCCTGCCCGGCTACCGCGCTGACCTGGTCGTGCGCAAAGGTGAGGAAACCCGAGTCATTGAAGTCAAGGCCAGGACTTCGCTGGCAAGGTCGCCCAGAATGGCCGAGGTGGCGGAAACTCTGTATGGAAAGCCCGGCTGGAGCTATGACCTGTTGCTGGTCGGCGAACCGGAGAGACTGGATTCGCCAGAGGGCGCGCGCTCCTTTGCGGCAGAGGAGATACGCCAACGTCTTGCCGAAGCGGAGAAGGCTCTTGGGCACGGCTTGGGTGAAGCTGCTTTCTTATTGGTGTGGTCGGCATTCGAGGCGGCTACAAGGGAACTGATCGCGGCAGAGGGGGTCTCTATTGAGCGTGTCACCCAGTCGGGTTACGTCCTCGACCAGGCCGTCTATCATGGTGTTATCTCACGCGCGGACTATGACTATCTGGCTGACATGAGAAAATATCGAAACGCCATTGCCCACGGCTTTGATGTCAACGGGTTCAGCGACGAGAAGGTGACGGAGTTGATCGAGGTCGTCCTGCGACTGCTGGATTCGGAACCCGAACTGGCGTAGCGGCAGCGGAAGGGGCAAATGACCAACCTTCAGATCGAAATCTCCGCTGCAGATCGCGAGCGCCTGCGGGTCATCGAGGCGTCGCGCGCAGACAAAATGGCCGGCGCGTGACTTTTGTCGATACCAACTCTTCACCTACGCCGCGGGCCGCCCTCACCCACTGCCCGTCCAGATCTTCACCAACTCCGTAGCCAACCCGTAGGGGCACCCCTTGTGGGTGCCCATTCCCCCGAACTGGCACAACCGCCGCACCGCGGGTACACTACGCCAGAATCTCAAGCCACCCCCACAGTCCACGACCAATGCCCGGCCAGCTCTTCACCAGCTACTTTCTCGAAGAAGGCGTCCACAGCACCGCCGGCGGGCTGGCGTGGCCAGGTCTATCCCCGCGTGTGCGGGGGAACCCAGTCCTCGCCGGTGTAGCTTTCGTGTCCCCCGGGTCTATCCCCGCGTGTGCGGGGGAACCGTAGCCTATGCTCTGATTCTTCTGTCCGTGCAAGGTCTATCCCCGCGTGTGCGGGGGAACCTCCCCCAGGACGCCGGAGAGCCGCTGCAGGATGGGTCTATCCCCGCGTGTACGGGGGAACCTGGCATTCGTCTACCACCATCAGGTCCCACGTCGGTCTATCCCCGCGTGTGCGGGGGAACCGGGTCGCCCCGTCTGTCTGTTGTGGCTCGCTAGGGTCTATCCCCGCGTGTGCGGGGGAACCATGAACGTGCCTAACGCGGCTTCGGCTGCCTCTGGTCTATCCCCGCGTGTGCGGGGGAACCGGGTACCGGGATTCTGACGCACTCTCCATTGAAGGTCTATCCCCGCGTGTGCGGGGGAACCGAGTGCGGCGAGTGCAACTACCCGATGACTAAAGGTCTATCCCCGCGTGTGCGGGGGAACCAGTTGCAGAATACCTCAAAGGATGACACTAAAGGGTCTATCCCCGCGTGTGCGGGGGAACCCGTCTCCGCCCAGTCCGCGATGAACGCCCTGACGGTCTATCCCCGCGTGTGCGGGGGAACCCGGTTATGGCAGGCCTGGCACAACGCCAACAAAGGTCTATCCCCGCGTGTGCGGGGGAACCGTGCGCGAGCTGCTCCCGCCCCGCACAGCCGACGGTCTATCCCCGCGTGTGCGGGGGAACCCGCCGACCTGTGCGACGGCGCCAGCGCGAAAGAGGTCTATCCCCGCGTGTGCGGGGGAACCCCCAGGCCGGCGATGAGATACTGCCGAGCCAAGGGTCTATCCCCGCGTGTGCGGGGGAACCGACCAGGGCAACAGGGAGGCGATCCACACGGCCGGTCTATCCCCGCGTGTGCGGGGGAACCCCAGCGCCAGCGACGACCGCGGCCAGCTAGACGGGTCTATCCCCGCGTGTGCGGGGGAACCAAGTACGAGATACGGGGCGCGATTGAATGAAGAGGTCTATCCCCGCGTGTGCGGGGGAACCCGACGCACAGCATCAGCGTGCCGCGCATCTACGGGTCTATCCCCGCGTGTGCGGGGGAACCCCCTCGCCCAAAGCGTCCCACAGATCCGACTTCGGTCTATCCCCGCGTGTGCGGGGGAACCACTCTGAACAGGATCAAGGGCGCGGCGGCCAACGGTCTATCCCCGCGTGTGCGGGGGAACCATGAGCATCAGGGCGCCTTTAAGGGCCGTCAGCGGTCTATCCCCGCGTGTGCGGGGGAACCGCGATCTGGATGCGCTGCTCTGCCTCGTGGATGGGTCTATCCCCGCGTGTGCGGGGGAACCTACCAACGACGGCCTCTGGTACGCTACCCTTATGGTCTATCCCCGCGTGTGCGGGGGAACCAGACGGGGGCGAATGTTCGGGGCGGGGCGATAGGGTCTATCCCCGCGTGTGCGGGGGAACCTTTGTCGGCGGGATCCGGGCAGCCGGCGTGGGAGGTCTATCCCCGCGTGTGCGGGGGAACCGCGTCCTTGATCGCCGCCACGCCGTCAACCGTGGGTCTATCCCCGCGTGTGCGGGGGAACCTTGACCAGCCAGCGCTCGAGCTCCCTCTGCCAGGGTCTATCCCCGCGTGTGCGGGGGAACCACGGCTGTGATTGTACCCGTACCGGTTGCGGTAGGTCTATCCCCGCGTGTGCGGGGGAACCCGGATGCGGTCGGTAGTTCTCGCAGCCGCACCGGGTCTATCCCCGCGTGTGCGGGGGAACCGGACCGGTGGCGGACGGTGGGGAACAACAACGGGGTCTATCCCCGCGTGTGCGGGGGAACCACGCCAGCCAGTCAGTGGCGCTTTGCCCAACTGGGTCTATCCCCGCGTGTGCGGGGGAACCGAATCGGTGTGCTCGCCGTCGATCAGGATGTATGGTCTATCCCCGCGTGTGCGGGGGAACCGCTTCATAGCTGGAATGGATCACCTCCTCTCCGGGTCTATCCCCGCGTGTGCGGGGGAACCGGCGTGAGCTCGGCGATGGCGAGGTCATTGCGCGGTCTATCCCCGCGTGTGCGGGGGAACCATCGACACCCACTCCTTCCTGATCGGAGGCTGGGGTCTATCCCCGCGTGTGCGGGGGAACCCAGGTACGAGCGCGACAAGGCGGCGGGCCAGAGGGTCTATCCCCGCGTGTGCGGGGGAACCCCAAACAAGGAGAAAGAACGATGAAATTGGAACGGTCTATCCCCGCGTGTGCGGGGGAACCTCTCGGCCCAGTTCTTGGGGTAGAGCTCCTTCAGGTCTATCCCCGCGTGTGCGGGGGAACCGCCGACGTGTCTAAGGTCAACGAAGGTGTCGAAGGTCTATCCCCGCGTGTGCGGGGGAACCTCGTCTTGCCGAAGCGACGACCGGCCCGGATCAGGTCTATCCCCGCGTGTGCGGGGGAACCGTTTCCTGCGGCTCCACATGCACAACCTGCACGGGTCTATCCCCGCGTGTGCGGGGGAACCACGCCGACGCCGGACACTGCAACGCCGGGCGGAGGTCTATCCCCGCGTGTGCGGGGGAACCCCCCTTCGCCCATTCCCGCTCCCGCTTCTTTCGGGTCTATCCCCGCGTGTGCGGGGGAACCGCAGGCAAAAGGAGGAAGCATCATGACCACAAAGGTCTATCCCCGCGTGTGCGGGGGAACCTAGGCCGGACTGGTCAGACTCCAAGAACCCAGGGGTCTATCCCCGCGTGTGCGGGGGAACCGACAGAATGGCAGGTACAAAGCTGTACGGGCGAGGTCTATCCCCGCGTGTGCGGGGGAACCTCTGCCTCGCCAGTGGCGCATCATCTCGCGCACGGTCTATCCCCGCGTGTGCGGGGGAACCCCCCGGGCGCTTCCTCCAGGTCTTCAGCCAAGAGGTCTATCCCCGCGTGTGCGGGGGAACCCCCCGGGCGCTTCCTCCAGGTCTTCAG
>JAPPKG010000575.1:39420-54415 GCA_026914085.1 Caldilineaceae bacterium
CGCTTCCTCCAGGTCTTCAGCCAAGAGGTCTATCCCCGCGTGTGCGGGGGAACCCTGGACATAGCATTAGACAGGTTGACAGTATAGGGTCTATCCCCGCGTGTGCGGGGGAACCGCGATAGAAAGCGATCCTTGCCCGCGTAGGAGGGGTCTATCCCCGCGTGTGCGGGGGAACCGTGGAACCTTTCGCCGGTATGTGCGGCGTATTGGGTCTATCCCCGCGTGTGCGGGGGAACCTGGAATCGGCGTCCCCCGTGATAGATGTGATAGGGTCTATCCCCGCGTGTGCGGGGGAACCAAAGGTTCCACGTACAATCTACAGTGAGGCAGAGGTCTATCCCCGCGTGTGCGGGGGAACCATAATCCCGATGAATCCGCGATGGATAGGGCTGGGTCTATCCCCGCGTGTGCGGGGGAACCCTCAATGATCTGTACCACTTTTTCGATTACCGCGGTCTATCCCCGCGTGTGCGGGGGAACCGTGGAACCTTTCGCCGGTATGTGCGGCGTATTGGGTCTATCCCCGCGTGTGCGGGGGAACCGCGTAAATGCCGAAAAGCTGCTCGCTCGTCTAGGGTCTATCCCCGCGTGTGCGGGGGAACCGCCTGGGAGAACTCTGGCACAGAGGGAGTCCAGGGTCTATCCCCGCGTGTGCGGGGGAACCTGATCGTCATTCCCTTGTTCGGATTGTCCCTGAGGTCTATCCCCGCGTGTGCGGGGGAACCTCATACTTGTAACCCGCCTCTATCTGAATCGTCGGTCTATCCCCGCGTGTGCGGGGGAACCGTACGTGGGGAAGTTGGGTTGACGCTGCTACTGGGTCTATCCCCGCGTGTGCGGGGGAACCTCCTGGACGGCCTGCTGTGCCGCGGTGATATCCGGTCTATCCCCGCGTGTGCGGGGGAACCAGCACCGTCGGAAACAATGAGACGAATCTGGTCGGTCTATCCCCGCGTGTGCGGGGGAACCCACGTGCTGCCTCCCAGAGTAGACCTCTGCACCGGTCTATCCCCGCGTGTGCGGGGGAACCGCTCTTACCCTTATCTGATATGTGTCACCGTCGGGTCTATCCCCGCGTGTGCGGGGGAACCTGTTTCGTCATGTGGACGGCTAGGGGAGTAAACGGTCTATCCCCGCGTGTGCGGGGGAACCGGGGACCTGCCAGCCGCAGTCTGCGATAAAGAAGGTCTATCCCCGCGTGTGCGGGGGAACCGAGTCGACGACCTGCTTGATGAGCCTTCCCGGAGGTCTATCCCCGCGTGTGCGGGGGAACCCTCCTTGTGAGGTCGGTCTGGTAGTCCCGGAGGGGTCTATCCCCGCGTGTGCGGGGGAACCGCTCGAATCGTGCCCAAGATGACCAGTAGAAAAGGTCTATCCCCGCGTGTGCGGGGGAACCGGCTCGGAGGAGGCTATCAGGTGTACTATATCGGGTCTATCCCCGCGTGTGCGGGGGAACCTCCGGCTGAGGGCAATCTGTTCAGGGTAGGTGAGGTCTATCCCCGCGTGTGCGGGGGAACCACTCCCTCGTGTGCGGTCCCCAGGTCAGCGAGCGGTCTATCCCCGCGTGTGCGGGGGAACCTCCGGCAACTGGTGTCCCTTCCTGAAGTCCAGAGGTCTATCCCCGCGTGTGCGGGGGAACCGCCAGTGCCAGTCGCAAGGATGAACTGCACCAGGGTCTATCCCCGCGTGTGCGGGGGAACCGGAGGCGGAAGAGTCGCAACGTGTTACTGACGTGGTCTATCCCCGCGTGTGCGGGGGAACCCCGATTAAACGGGGTTCATCTTCATCACACAAAGGTCTATCCCCGCGTGTGCGGGGGAACCACTTTGCAAACTCCATCGCCGGACAGCTGACCGGGTCTATCCCCGCGTGTGCGGGGGAACCTCTAAGCGCTCTTTTTTTGTCGTACCTGCTAAAGATTACGGCCTAATTGTACTTCACCAGGTAGATCCCATCAGCGTCTACTATCTCCTTGGGCGCCTCTCCTAGCAACTGTATCCGCTGTCCGCCCACCGCGGATGGCTCTCGCCAGGTCATCACGATCGACCCCTGCTGCATCGCGTCATACCATCCCGCCAGTACATCCCAGACCCTCTTTCGTATGCCGCTTGTCATGTTTGGCGACGTGTATACGCCCGGTGCTATCTCCAGCATGACCGATGCAAGAAAACCTCGATACCGCGCAGCTACATTGATGGTTACCACGACCGTCATCTGCTGCCCCCCTGATTCTCGCCGATTGAGCCAGCTGGCGACTCCTGGACAGGATCCACATCCTCAAACAGCTTCTTGATGCGATCAATCATCTTCGAGACGACGCGTTCGCTTCGAAGCATCTCTCCTGTCTTCCTTCGAGTTTGCCTCTCGATATCCAGCTTCGGATTCTCCATCACCGCCTTGGCGGATTGGAACGCGGCAGGCAGCAAGACCGTGTCGCGAAACAGGTCCGCAATATCCAGCGCAAACGCATCACCGCTATGCTCATGAATGAAGCCCAGCTGCGGTATCGCACCTACAGCCGTGACAGCAATTACCGCCGCAGATGTAACCGCGACCGATGCATGGTTGATCGCCTGGTTCGGAATATCGGCGGCCAGGGGCTTTTTGCGGTCATAGCGACGGCCCCGCCATGGGATGCCGTACCTTTGGGCCAGGTTTTTGTACGTCTGCCTCATGCGTGCGCCCTCAATTCCCCGCAGGATGTCTATCTCCGTATGCGGAACCAGCTCACCCAAACGCATCGCGTACATCCTGCGCGCGACGGTAATGCGGCTGCCGCTGGCGTCACCCCAGGCCCGCATCTGCCGGCGGGCTATCTCGGAACTGTCCGGCATCAGCGGCGGCGCAGTGTAGCACCTGACCCCATCCTCGCCCACCGCAACCAGCGCCGTGCCGTGACGCGCCATCAAACGCAACGCGTCGTGGCTCACCGTCGAACCCGGCCCGAGAAGAATCATCGATAACGATTGAAACGGAATTCCGTACTGCCCACTTTCCAGTGGGCTCTTCGAGTCGGACGGACTGTCCCGTTCGAAACGAAGCGTCCCATTCCGCACAGTCAGGGCGCCCCGCGACAACCATAACAGGCCATGACGGTCGGCGTGGGGGATCCGCGCCGTCTCAAGTCCTAATCTTCCTCTTAGCATCTTCTTCCCTTTCCGATGGAATGACCAGATCGAACCCCGCGTCTGCGGGGGAACCAGGAGATTGCAAATATTCGATTGTTAACGTGCACTCTCAAGCAGAACAACTGCATCCGTCAAGCCGGCTTTCCCGCGGGACGCAACAGAAGCATTCCGTACCCGTAAGAACGGTGTCGGCCTACCCCGCGTCCCAACAACCTGCTGAAGCCGTCACTGTCGGTAACCGTCAGCCTGCCCCGCAATAAAGCGGTTGGCCCCTCGAAGGGCCTCCGCCTCAGCGCCCGCATCGAGCGAGTCCGCTGAAAAGACGCGAGGCTTGCCGACTCCAGCTCCGCCCCGCCATGGCGCTCAAACTGATCCGACAGCCAGTCGGTATAGACCTCCTCCCTGCTGCGCGGCATGGCTCCGGGCGCATAACGCTCCGCTTCCCGCTGGAAGGCATCGACCTCACCGCCCGGGTTCCTGCCTCCTCGCGCGCGTCGTACGGTAGGCCGGGTAAGGACCTCGAATCCCAGCCGCGTACCCGCCTTCCACGTCGCCGGCATCAACTTGCCGTCCAGGCTCGAACCGGGCAGCACACGGGCCTGGAGCGGATCCGCAAACTGTGCGATCGCTCCCCGCAACGCCTCGACGTCGGCGCGGCCATAGCCGTAGAACACGCCGCATCGGCTGCCCTTGCCCCTGGGAACGATCAAGCGGAAGGGCTGCGGCGCCAGATCCCCAAATACGCCGGCCAGAAAACAGTGCATGGCGTACCCCTCATCAAACGTCTGCCGGCTCATCAACTGCCTCGATCCCGCCCAATGCTGGAAAGAACGCAGATATATCTCCCCCCGGATCATCTGCAGCCGTTGCGTCGTCTCCACGCTGCTCTCCTGAACTGTCATGCAGATCCCCCCTCCCCCGCGAACGTATCGCCGCTTTCGGCAGCAGGAAACAGGGCCGCGGGGACCGCGGACTCGCACACGCTGCGGCCGCCGCCGTGAAGACCGGATACCCAATTGCGTTCGTCGGTCAACATATACCTGCGGCTGGGTCGAACGCTCTCTACACCCTCGCCAGCAGGCCACAGCACACGAATGCTCTCCCCTTGTTCATCCCATCTGCCCAAAGGCACGGCCAGCAGGGCAGCCAAGACCGTCTCGCCCTCCTGGAAGCCCTGGAACAACCGCACGGAAGGCAGACAGGGTTTGCGCCCGATAAACAGCGGCCGCGAAGGCCTCTCGAGCGCCTCCGCCAAATCTTCCAGCCCGGGATCGAATTCGCCCTCTTCCATCCGCAGGACGACCGTGACGCGCATATCAGCCAGATAGTCGCGGTAGCGCAGCCAGTTTGTATAATTGCCGCCCTCTCGTCCCTCTGCCGCGCCGCGCGTCGTCCAGCCTCTGTCCTTGTTGGAAATAGCGGCCGTCTGAAAATCGGTCATCCGCACGCCACCGGCCGGTTCGCGGTCGACGCGGGCCGCGAAGATCAGCCGCTCTTGCAGTCCCTGATGCCGGTCAGCTTCAGTCCGCCGCCAGCCCAGGGCATTGGCCATAAGACCGGTCAGCATCGAAGCGGCGGGAAACCATCTGACGACACCGTAGTTGTCGACCGTCTCCCCGCCAAAGGCCATCAACGGCGCTTCCAGCGTGAGTATCAGATGACGCATGTCAGGCCGCCTCTCCGGAGCGGACCGCGTCCGCAGTCCAGGAGGCCAGGTCGTCCAGGCCAAGGCGGTCCGCATTGGGAATGTCGCAGTCAGCGACTGACATCATCCGCCGGGCTTCACGCACGCCATAGGCGTTGTCGAGTTGGGTCAGGTATGTAGCCAGGGCCGCGGCCGCGTCGTCTGTCTGGGCAGGGCTCGGGCTTCGGAACGCGTTCGCCAGGCTGCGCGGCTGTCGTGTCCCGATCTCGATCAGCATCAGGTCGGCATAGGAATACGGCGCAGTGGAGCCGAGCTTGGCGCCGGGCGATACGGTGGCGATGAGATGGATGAGATGTTCGACGACCTGCGCCCCCAATGACCGGTCAGCGCTCTGCCACGCTTCGGACTCGCACCCCTGCAAGTTCGAAATCAGGCCGGGGACGTCGACCACCACATAGCCGTAAAAGAGGCCTGCCGTCAGCTCAGTGTCGCCGATATGCGCCGCGCCGGCATCCTCATCGTCCCGCTGCAGGTCGTCGACGACCGAAAAATAGTCGCTCTCGCTCTCTTCGGCATGGACGGTGAAGGCATGGGCCACATGGACAGCCGCATCAATATTGGCGGCCGGATCCGAAGTCACCATGCGTCCGAAGAGCGCGCTTTCCAGCCCGCCGGGGAGAGTCGTCTCCTCTCGAAATGCCTTGAAATTACCGCGCTCCGCCTTGCCAAACAGGTCCTTCGCGCTCTGGCCGGCAGCCTTGGCATCCTGCACGTGCTCGCGACAGATGGCCTCAGCCTTGTCGCGCAGATACGCCACCTCCGGCAGACCGAGCAGGAGAGGTTGGCGACCGGATTCGCTTGTGCCGCTGCTGCCGTACACACCGACGTTGAACGCCTCTTCAACCGCAGACAGAACCTCTTCAGAGATCCCGCCACCCTCCCGCAGCGGTTGGATAACCTTACGGTCAATGACATTGCGGGAGCGTATCGCTTTGGCCGCATTGGGGATGTTGTGAATCGCGTAGTCGTCGTCAGCCGTGCGCCAGTGCCTCTTGAGACACTGCGAAGAAATGCGCGTGCGCACCGCGCCGCCGAACGGCATACGTTTCGCCAGGCCGCTGTCATCGCGGTTGAGTAGTGCGGCCGGGTAGGAATGGAGACTGTGAATCTGCAAAAAACGTGAAACGGACATGATGGTCGATCCTTTCAATCGATACTTGTATGTTCAGGATGAAGTTACTCTGACGGCGTGTTTTGTCGTTCCGCTCGGTAATACTCGCGGGCAATCTCGACTCGGGTCTGGTCTGCACAGTCTTCGTCATATCCGTCGTAAAGGATAAATCTGGTCATCTCGAACCAATTGAATGCGCATCCTTCAGCAGATAGCATACGGAACAGCCTCGCCAGCAGACGGTGCAGCGTCTGTCCTCTAGCGGCGAGTAGAGTCGATAAGCGTTTTTCGGTGTAAAAGGGAATCCTTTTCCCTCCACCTTGATACAGCGCGCGACCAACGGAAATCCGCGGGTTATGTGCGAGTTCCGCGCCGTGAGACATTAGCGCCATGCCGTGTATGATTAATCCCCATTTGCTAATGTCGGGGTTTTCCGGCATTCCCGCTCTGACTAATAGTCTCCAGAAGGCAGCGGTATCTGGATTGTCAGGGTCCATGCGACGTAGTCTCGATCTGTCGCCGCGATCAAAATCCTTGTCTTCAATCGTTTCAACTAGGCCCTGTACAATAGAGCGGAAATTTCTCGGCATCTGGTCGGTGCCCAAAAATCTCCTTTCAGAGGCCGGAGTCTTACCATCGCTTTGGACTGCACCACCGTGTTTAAGAACATTCTCTATTTCATCCCAATCTTTGGGCCGCCACTCGTAGGCAGGCACGTGTTGGCGAAATGCGTCTAACCAACCAACCTGATCGGCCGAAAGCTGGCTGGATTCGTCCCGTTTCAGTTCAGCAATAATTAACTGGTCTCCCCGATACATCACTAAGTCTGGGAATCCCCTACCGCGAACAACAGCCGCACTTTCTCGGTCTCGGAGATGGAATGGTTGCCACCCGTAATGCTGCGCTGTGTCAATCACCTCCTGAGTAAAGTGCAATTCACGTTGAGTTCTATCGGTGGGAATGGATGAATCTGCTTTGCTTCGGGACTTTGCGCCAGTGACAGTAGGTTGTTGCTGGGACATCGTTACTCCTCCTCTGCTTCTTCACATAGAAACGGCAACCCTTGCGGCCCTCGAATTCTTCCTTCGAACAGATTCTCTGCATTGGCGCGGGCGCGATAGCGGTGGATGGCCGGACAAGGCAACCCTTCTTCAGCCTCCCCCAGGATTCTACGCGCCCGGCTCACGACCCCACTTTCTCTATCCAGCAGCCAAGCCTTCCGAATGCGGCTGCGTTCGTCCCTGTCATCGCTCTCAAACTCAACCTGCAGATCGTCGAAAAAACGGGAATCAACGAATGCGTCGAGCCTGTTGAGCCACGGGCGGGCCAGATTGCGGTGTTCGTTGCTCAAATTCTGGCTGTCGCCCCGGGCCGCGAAGACCTGAATCGCATGGCTGAGAATCCGCTGAACTGTGCCGATGTTTTCAATGCGGGATTGGGCGATTCTGCCAAGCTCGTTCATGTTCTCACGCTGCATCAGCGCCCGCTTGACCTTATGGCTGACAGGGATGATGCGTTCGTGGTAGCCTTCGGTCTTGCCCTGCCCCCGCACCAACGCACGCGCAAGCAGTAACGTCGGCTCCGATTCATCCAGCTCGGAGCGGACTGGCTGCAAGAGCGCGGGCTGCTCCCAATTCGCCGAGGTCAGATATTCGGTCACCCGTCTGTAAGTAAATCCTCCGCTGGCCAGCGTAAGCGCTTTGCTCTCCTTGCGGTTGATCGGCATCCAGGGGTCGCCCGTCATCCCGTTCAGACTCTTAGCTTCAACGCGCGCTGCCTTGGAGCTTGTTCTGAGGCCGTACATTTCGCCGCCAGCGCTGACGCGCAAGCGGATGCGCCGGCAGATTTCAATATAGTATGGGTGCAACCGGTCCGGGAGCAGCGCTTCGCTCTTCGTCCCGTCCCAAGGAAGCATCCAAAGCAGAGCAACGCCAAAATCGCTCATGGAGTAGTCGGCCAACAGCGATTCGTACCTCTCAGACAGCCCCTTCAAATCGCGCCGTAGATGCACGCCGGGCCTTGTCGAAGGCGTGAGAGAGAAGGCTGCCCGGCTGCCTAATCCGCCATTCATCCTTGAGATTCCGTAATTGCCCGCCCCGCTGAAGCCCTCCATCGTCTGCAGCGTGATCAGCGCAAAAATCCAGTCGTCCAGATCAGCCTGCGCCGCCACAGCCGACTTGATGTCGTGGTTCTTCGAAAGCACCAGCATATCCAAACCGTCGGGAGTCAGCACAGGAGTCTTGTATTCTCTTAGCTTGTCGTCCGATCTGGCAGGCGGCTGCATGAATGCCGGTTTGGTGATATCGTCAACGACGAGATGCCAGGGCTCATCGTCAGGGAAGTTGGAAGTCAGTTCGCGCACTATCCGCCGCCACTCTTCGGCGCTGTCCGGCGGGTCGCTCAGTCCTGCGCACTGCATCGCCGCCGCGCCCAACTGTGCCAAAAAAGCATGCCACGCGTGGCGCTGGTGAGGCCTGAGCACGGGGAAAGACTCAACCTCATCCCGCATCAGCGCCGCATAGACCGCCGGCAACGACGCACGGACCGTTGAGCCCCTTAACGTAGAGATCCTGATAAGGGGATCCCTCAGGATGTTTTCTATCATTTGATGCAGACCTCCTCTTTGCGTATACTGCCTGCGAATTACATCACTTTCCAAACTCTTGAGTTTGCTTCTGCATTTTAGCTTGAGTATTGGAAAGCATACATCATCCTTTGCCCAATGTCAAGGCTATCTTTGACATTTGCCTCGTACACGCGAGGATAGTCCTACTCACGCTAAGATAGTGATCTCTACAAGGATGGTTTCCCCGTACACGCGGGGTCATTCAGATTCCCCCGCAAACCAGACGGGCCGACCCCCGGTCCACCTGCTTGTTTTTCATAGTCTGCCCAAACCCAGCCGGTCATAGCGGAAGCGCCTGTCGTCAACCCTGAACTCGAATCCATCCTCCCCAGCTTGCCAAGAGACCGGCTCATCGCCACTCAATCCATAGGCCATGTGGCCGGGAATTGGGATATGGGTGATGGTTTCGCCGCCTCCAAAAGGACTCGATGCCGCCGGTTCTAGCGTGATCTCAACTCCCTCATCGCCTAGCCTGGTACGTATCTTCGCCTCCACATCGGGAAACACGACGTCCTGGTTCTCCTCATAGAAGGAGCGGTCGCGGCGGATGATAACCTGCCGGGCGGTCAGGTTGTTGGCGATATGCGCACCCTCCATTTTTATGGCATGCTCGCGCCAGCCCGCCCCCATCTTCCCCGTGATCTCCTCCAGCACTTCCGGGTGCGTACTGCGCTCCACCAGCGCCCGGTTCATACAGGGAATGTTCCAGGACGTGCCGTTGGCCGCGTGTTCCGCTACCAGCCGCGCCGTCGCCTCCAAAATGCGCAGGTCCTCGTAAACAAATCCGTTCGGCCCCAGGCCGTTCGTATCCTTCCTCCGCGTCAGCCAGGGGGACAACTCATCATCTTCAGGCATCAATACGAGGCAGGCCGGGCTGCGATAACCTGCAGGTCGGCCGTCGCGCGCATGGCGATGCAGACGCCCAATCCGTTGCAGCAACACATCCATTGGACAAAGATCAGTAATCAACAGGTCGGCATCGATGTCCAGTGACTGCTCCAGCGTCTGCGTGCCGACGATGACACGCCCGCCCGGACCGCGGCTCTTCCCGATCTGCGCCTCTACCGCCGCGTCCAGGCGGCGGCGGTCCCCAGCTGCGAAGCGGCCGTGATGCAGCGTCAGTACGCCATCGACCCCAAATAACAGATGCCGTTCGCCGGGCCCGGCCCGCTCCTCCAGCGCCTGCTGGGTCCGGACCGCAAAGCTGACCGTGTTGCGCACAATCAAGACCTTTGCGCCCGCCCGCGCCGCCTCCAGGCCGCGATCTGCCACCTCGGCATACGCCTCCATCGCCGGAAACTTCTCAACCTGGACCGCCTTGCTCCGGCCGCGCTCCTCGACCGCAACCACCTTCCCCCCCTCCGCGCCGCGCGTGGTGATAGCCGGGTACCTGACCTCCAATGCCTTCTGCAGAGAAACGCCGTCCCCGCCGGCAAGACGGCCCGGCGCAGAGAACCGCTGCCTGGCAACCGAGCCAAGCGTGGCCGACATCAGGCAGGCATAGCCGCCGGCGCCGACATGAGCATCCAGCAGCCCCTCGAGCACGACTCGCATATACTGATCTGAAGCATGCACCTCATCCACGACCAGCAGATTACGGGCCAGGCAGGCCGCGCGCATGTGCGCGTGCCGCACCTGCAGCGCCGCCATCATCGCCTGGTCGACCGTCCCCACCGCGATCTGCGCCGCCAGGTAGCGCTTGGCGCTTTCAGCCGCCCACCGGCGCTTGACCACCGGATCGCCCGAGCTGAACTGGTCCTCCCACCAGACCTCGTAATGCGGTAAATACTTACCCTCCACCGCGCCGGCCCGCAGATAGCCGGGAACCGCAAGAATCGGCTCCGGGAAATGGTCTGCCGGAAACATGTTGCGAACAAAGTCTGTTACACGCTTGTGTATCTGAGAGGCCGCTGAACGCGTCGGGAGGGCAAAATAGAGGCCGTCCACCAACCCCGCTTCATACATGCGGGCAAAGCGCCAGAGAGCCGCCTCCGTCTTGCCGGACCCAGTCTCCGATTCGATGATAACTACCGGCTCATCCAGCGGAAGATCCGCAGCTCTCTGCTGCATGGCGTTGGGATGACCGTCGATATCGAACAGCGTCGTGAAGCTCGGCAACTCCAACAAAGCGCTCCGCTGCGCTTCCAGGTCCAGACCGATGGCAGAAACAGCCCTGTGGGCCCGTTCCCGCGCCGTAACGATGTAATCGTCTCGGCGTTCGTCACAGAATTCGAAAAACCGTTCGTCGGAGCCGAGCCAGTCTGCCAGCGTGCAGAGACCCAGGAACATATGCTGGAAACTGGGGGCAGTCGGCAACGGCGCCCCTGCCGGTTCGTAGGCCGCCGGGAACCAGTCGCGTACAAGCTGCACGATGCGCCCAACACATTGTCGGGGGTTGAGGTTGCCATACGGTCGCCAGGCCGCGGGGTTGGCAGCGAGACTGGACGACAGATTCAGCGGCGAGCCATGATGTGAGAGGGATGCGATCAGCAGGCCGCTTGCGGTTGACCCGCCGACGTCACCCCATTCCAGGATCTCGGATGCATCTAGAGCGTCGAAAAACCAGTCCGCTGTTTCCTCATCCTTCCACTCCAGCACGGGCACGAGATCTGTGACATGTCCAGTGCGCCGCGGCTTCTTCCGCTTCGAAGGCAAATCCTCCGTCCGCCAAATCTGAGCCTGAAACCCGACATTCACCTTGCCGATGTCATGCAACGCCGCTAACACACACAACCGCGCTGCGGTCGCTCCGTCCAGATCACTCAGCCCGCCCGTGCAGGCCAGTCGCTTACGGATTGTCGGTTGCTTCAACAAAGCTTCAAGGCAGGCCGCCACATCGGCAAGGTGGTGCTCCAGCAGATGAATGCGTTGAGGCTCCTGCCTGTCCGACTTTCCCCAATGGTATTGCGTGTATACTGGCAAACTCTCTTTTTCCTTTGTTTTTTCTGGCAGGGAATTGAAACATCAAGCCAAAGCGCATCTCCGGCGAAGCCTTACCTTATCCCATAACCTGCAACCCTACGCCATTGAACTTCTTCACGTCATTCCACTCCACGTCATTCCGCTTCGACGGAGGATCGGGTTCTGCG
This sequence comes from Caldilineaceae bacterium, assembly GCA_026914085.1. Classification (GTDB taxonomy): domain Bacteria; phylum Chloroflexota; class Anaerolineae; order Caldilineales; family Caldilineaceae; genus Bin5. Next base: position 51,080 of record JAPPKG010000575.1, read on the forward strand.
CCCATACGTGTTACGGATTCATAAAAGGCGCCGATAGCAGGTGGGTACCAGTCCTGGCCAGCTTTGCCCACCCATGCCAAATATGCCTCCCTAAGATCGTCTTTGGTCACCTCCATACCGAGACCAAATTTGAGATTGCAGACGATAAATGTTGCCTGCAGTCTGTGATCCCAAGCGCTCTCACTTTCCTCCAGGTACTTTTTTCTATCTTGTTCGTTGCATGACATATTCTTCTCCTTGGTGTAAATGTCGCTCTCGTACCCCGTTTAGATGGTCAGCTTGTCTCCTTTCTGAAATGCGCCAATTCGACGCATTTACGGTGAACCAGGCGGCGTCCACGCCTGTTTCCCGCCCTCGCAACGCCTGCCAGACAGCCTGGTCCCTTGTTGGCTCGATGGTCAACAACCCCAACTGCAACTAGACCTCACCTAGCCAAGCTCGAACTATCGAAAACTCATCATCTTCTTCAAACAGAAACTCAATGATCTGTTCATCCCCGTCCGCCAGCACAACCCCTTCATCATCTACCAAAAACCTCCCGCCAGATGGAAACTTGCCTCTTGTCTTCGTTATCCGGACAACCCTCTGTACGATCTGATCCAGAATAGGAAATGCCCCCTCCAGGTAAACCCTCTCCGACTCCGGTGTGCGACTCAACCTCGTGAAAGGCCAGACCCGTCCCGATTCATTACAACTGAACCGTGCAGGCCAACCCCACCTCGGCCTAATCTGAACCTCACGCAAATCTGCCAGTTCTCTTGGTGAGACAGGTATAATCTCCACGACAAAGCCCTCCCCTAATCCTCTTTCTCTATAGTGAGCCCCAATCTTTGGACCACAAGACGGGAACATACGGTGCATCCGCACGGCATATGCGACAGAATCTTGAAATCAACCCCGGGTCAACCTCCACCAGATCTTTTCCTTAACTATCAATGCCCATGCAGCCGCACGCGGGCCGGATCGTGAAATCCGGTCATACCAGGAAAGAAGCCCGCCACAGACCGCTCCCCTGTGTCCCCGACCCGCGCTGTTCGCAGCCGCGACAGACTTTTGTATCCCGGCTGGAATGGCCTGGCAGCAACTCTCCATTATACAGTGCCTGTATGTCGTCAATGTGTCATTGTCGCCTCTTTTCTGTGGCGATGTCGTGGCAATGCTGCATCCTGCCGTCTTCAGCCTCCCGGATAGGAAACACACGCGCCTCACTCCCATAACGGCCGCCGCCGCAGGTGATCCTGCCATTGACATCGCTGACCCAGGCGTCGCCTCAGGCCTGCGTCGCAACAGGAAACGGAATCACAGGGAGCAAGTTCAGTACCGGCCGGTAGACAGCGGCATTCATCTGTCAAGGGTTTCTTCTTTGGGGAATCCGGGGATGTTGGCGCACCGGTGAAAATGTGATTGTCCTGGTGTAGGCGTGCTGTGAAAACAGAAACATATGCATAAACATTTTCAAGTGCATATGCATAACCATTTGCATGACGAGTTTTCCGATAGTACAATCATTCAGGACGGGGCGCCGAACCCCTACAGGATCCTCCCCGGACCCCTATGCAGGCCCTCGTTGTCAAATGTCGCTCGACGCCCGCCAGGCGTCGTCCCAAAGCCCGCCTGCCAGCGGGCTTTGTGGTTTTTGGGATTGGGCGCCCGATTCAGGTGTGGTAGCATGGTTAACGACATTTGATTGATGCCCTGGCAAGGCAACAAGCATAGGGAGCCACCCCATGACAGTTCACAACCGATATCCCCATCCCGTTTGCTTGCCCGAGCCTGCGCGCTTCAAGGGGGCAAACGATGACCTACAGATACCGGCAGCTGATTGAAGAGGGCGGCGGCCTGACTTATCTGTGGAAAGAGTTCAAGCTGACTCCTTCCGAGCTGCTCGTGCTTACCAACCTGATCAAGCACGACCACCCCCGGCATGGTTGTTTCCCCAGGCAGGAGACGATCGCGCTCCAAACCGGTCTGCACAAGACGCAGGTGTGGCGGGCGGCAAACAGCCTTGAGGAGAAGGGGCTGTACACGCGGGTGAAGAAGCCTTACCAGGATGCGCGGGGACGCGTCCGGGCTGGGAAGATACACCATTACGCGTTTGCCGAGGTAGTCGACCGGGCCCTGGAGTACGCGGGGAAAGCTTTCAATGAGGCCAGGGAGGCCGAGCGCAACGGCCGCTTGCCTGAGAAGGAGTCGACAGATTTCGCGGAGGGCGGTACTGAGCAGGAAGACTGCCCGATAGGTCACAATAGCGGAACGAACGGGCAGTCAAAGGCCGATGGCGCCGCGCCCGATAGTTCACAATACGCGAACCCGATAGGTCACAATAGCGGAACTGGGGCATCGCGTATTGTGAATCAGACGGTTCACAATAGCGGGAGTGAGAAGTTGGAAGTAGAAGTAGCAAGTAAAAATGGAAAGAGAGATTCGCGATCCGCGGCGGCTGGCGCCGCTGTAGAGATATCGTCTACGGATGCTGTTGGGTCAGGAAACGGAAAAACGGCGCCGGTGCAAAAAGGAGAGTCCGTTCAGGAAGGGAAGCGCTGCACATGCGGCGGAGAGATACCGCCGGAGAAGGCGGATACCCGCGACGAGTGCCGCGATTGCTACTATACGCGGGTGCGGCGTGAAGAGGATGAGCGCAGGGCGGAAAAGGATGAACAGAAACGGCTCGGCTTCCTGGAAGGGCGGGACCGGGGCCGGCCGCAACGCGGTCTGCTCAACAGAGACAAGCCGACCGGCCCGCCGCCGGCCGGGGGCTGAACAGGGGAGGGCACCCACAAGGGGTGCCCCTACAGATCAGGCAGCCTGGATCGCGCACGTGGTCACCGGCAAGCTGGACGTGCGCGCCGCGGCCGAGCAACTGCCGCAAGAGTCCCGCGAGCTGGCGGTCAGTTGACGACGAAACCCGCAAACCCGTACACTTGCGCACAATCCAATTCCATCACTTCATCGACCTCGAGGTTGCTATGTTCGAGCCGGGCGGCGGACCGTCAGACGAGCGAACCGGCCAAACAAGGGATGTGCCCACGATGACCGCGGGCCGGGCCGCGCTGGCCGGCCTGATGGACCGCTATACACGCGCGCTGCTGGACCCGTTCGTGACCCTGCTGGAGGCGCACAAGTTCCTGTATTTCATGCAGGCGTCCGGCGAGCCGCTGGGGCTCAGGTACCGGAAGGCGGCCTAAGAAGCTGTTTGAAAAGAGTCAATTGAGTGCCAGGCGGCGTACCATGAGACGAATCATGGCGATATGGATCAAGACGACACTGCTTTCGGGCAGTCATTCATAGTCTTTACTGAGGCGACGATTGAGGCCAAGCCAAGCGAAGGTGCGTTCC